>JAMPGS010000009.1 GCA_023663815.1 Clostridium sp. | reverse complement strand
ATTTGCAAACTTTGTGTAATCCGGCAGCCATGCCAGCTCCACCGTGCCGATGGGGCCGTTTCTTTGCTTGGCAATGATAATCTCGGAAATCCCTCTTCTCTCCGAATCCTTATTATAATAGTCGTCCCTATATATAAACATCACCACGTCGGCGTCCTGCTCGATAGCCCCCGACTCGCGCAAATCCGAGAGCATGGGCCTGTGGTCCGGCCGCTGTTCCACCGCTCTTGAAAGCTGCGACAAGGCCACCACCGGCACCTTCAGCTCCCTTGCAAGAGCTTTCAGGGAACGGGAGATATCTGAAATTTCCTGCTGTCTGGAATCATTCCCCCTGCCGCTTCCCGACATTAACTGTAAATAGTCTATAATCACCAGCTTTAGGTTGTGCTCTAGCTTGTACTTCCTGCACTTTGAGCGCAGCGTGGGGATATTAATTCCGGGCGTATCGTCGATAATCAGATTGGATTTTCCAATAATTCCCGCGCTTTCAATTAATTTCTCCCAATCCGCGTCGGAAAGATTCCCCGTCCGCAACCGCTGGGAATCCACGCGGGACTCCATGGAAAAAAGACGGTTTACAAGCTGCTCCTTGCTCATTTCCAAACTGAATATCGCCACCGTATGGTTCAGCTTAAAGGCCACATACTCCGCAATATTCAGCACAAAAGCCGTTTTCCCCATGGAAGGCCTTGCGGCAATCAGCAGCAAATCAGCGGGCTGCATACCGGCCGTCTTGTAATCCAAGTCAATAAAGCCCGTGGCAATGCCGGTCACGTTTCCGTCGTTCTTTGAGGCCCGCTCAATCTGATCCATGGCGTCCATCACTATCTGCCTGATAGGGGTAAACTCCCCCGTATTTCTTCTTTGAACCAAATCAAAGACTTTCTTTTCCGTGTCCTCTAAAATAACCTCAAGGCTTTCCTTCCCCGCATAGCAGGCATTGGCAATCTCTTCATTCAGGCGTATCAGCTTCCGCAGGGTTGACTTTTCCGCCACGATATTGGCGTAATACTTAATGTTAGCCGAAGTGGGCACCGCCGTCACCAAACCGCCGATAAACTCAAGGCTGCTCACCTCCGGGGGCACGTCCTTCTCGCGGAGCCTGTCCTGTAAGGTGACTAAATCCACCGGCTTCCCCTCGTTGTTTAGCTCCGTCATTGCGTCGAAAACTACTCCGTACTGCCGGTTATAAAAATCATCGCCGCATATTGTCTCGGAGGCCACCATAATGGCTTCCCCGTCCATAATCATCGCGCCGATTACTGACTGTTCCGCTTCGATACTGTGAGGCAGTATCCGCTTTAGAAGCGTTTCATCCGTCTCTGCCATCTGCTATTTAACCTTTCATTTCCGTTACTTTCACTTTTAATTTACCAGTTACCTTGGGGTGCAGCTTTACGGCAACCTCAAACACGCCAAAGCTCTTTATCGCCTCTGGAAGAATAATTTTCTTCTTATCAATCTCCCTGCCGCACTGCTCCTTGTATCCCTGTGCAATCTCCTTTGTGGAAACAGAGCCGAAGGTTCTTCCGCCCTCCCCTGCTCTGATGGATAAAACTACCTGGTCCCCTTCCATCTCGCGGGCAAGCTCCTGCGCCTTTTCAAGCTGCTCCTGCGCAATCTTTTCCTGCTTTGCCTTCTGAAGCTTCAAATCGTTCATATTTTTATTGCTGGCCTCAACTCCCAGCTTTTGAGGTAAAATATAATTTCTTGCGTACCCGTCGTTTATATCCACCACATCGCCCTTTTTCCCAAGGCTTTTTACGTCCTTTGATAAAATTACTTTCATCTTTCTCCTCCATTCCTCTTTTGAGCAAATTGATTTACGCGCTATCATTTGCTGTTTTTCCATTAGTCGATTACTAAGTCGCCCTCGTTAATCATTTTATCCAGCGTCCCCTTCAAAAGTCCTATCCCTTCGTAAACGGAAACGCCGCTCAACTGGCAGCCGGCAATTCCCAAATGGCCGCCGCCGCCCATCCTTTCCATAATAATCTGCACATTCACCTCGTCTATAGAGCGGGCGCTGACAAATATCTGATTTTGGTACTCCGTCAGCACAAAGCTGGCTTTCACCCCTCTAATATTGAGCAGCTCGTTGGCCGCCTGCGCCCCCACCACGGTAGGGCTTTGTATATTTTCGCTTGTACAAATAGAAATAGCAAACGCATTTCGGTAAATTTCCGCCTGACTGACCGCATCGGCTCTTGCCTTATACTCCGTAGCGTCCTCCCGGAACAGCTTGCGCACCTTCGTCACATCCGCGCCGTTTCTGCGGAGAAAAGCCGCCGCCTCAAAGGTGCGGACGCCTGTCTTGGCGGTAAAGTTATTGGTGTCAATCATCATGCCCGAATACATGCAGTTAGCCTCCTCGGCTGTAATCCGAATACTCTGCCCGATATACTGCAAAATCTCCGAAACCATCTCGCAGGTAGAGGAGGCATAGGCCTCCACATAAGAGAGCGTCGCGTTTTCCACCGCCTCGGAGCCCTGCCTATGATGATCCAACACCACAATGGACTTACAAATTCTAAGAAGTTCGGGACATTCTGTGATGCTGGGCTTGTTTACGTCCACCACCACCAAAACGGTGTTGCTCCCGGCAATCTCCATGGCCTGCTGCCCGTCGATAATCACGCTGTCCTTATAGCCTTCATGGCTTTTAAATAGCTCCAGCACCGGCTGTATAGTAGCGTCCACGCCGCTTAAAACGATATGCGCTTCCCTGTCCAGCGTGGTCGCAATGCGGTAAATTCCCACCGCGGCGCCAAAGCTGTCCGCATCGGGAAGCCTGTGCCCCATAATCAGCACCCGCTCCTTGCTGGTGATAATTTCCCGAAGGGCCTGCGCTTTCACTCTTGCCTTCACGCGGGTATTCTTTTCCACCTGCTGACTCTTGCCCCCGAAATAAGTAACGTTTTCCGGCGTTTTCACAACCGCTTGGTCGCCGCCCCGCCCTAAGGCTAGGTCGATGGCATTGCGGGCAAACTCATAATTCTGCGCGTAAGTATAGCCGTCCAGGCCAAGGCCAATGCTGATTGTCACAGCCATCTCATTGCCGATATTTACCGTTTTAACCTCTTCGAGAATATCAAATTTTTCCTCCCGCAGAACCTCCGTCGCCTTTCTGCGAAGGACAACCATATACTTGTCCTTCTCCATCTTTTTACAAATTCCGTCCTGCGCCGCAATATATTTATTGATTTTCCTGTCTATCAAAGCAATCAGCAGGGAACGCCTTACCTCCTCGACGCTTTCAAGGGCCTCGTCGTAGTTGTCCAAATAAATTAATCCTACCGCAAGGCTCTGATCCTCCACCTCCTGCAGCGCAATCTTTAACGCCGTCTCATCGAACAGATAAAAGGCAACCAGATACCCCTTGTAATCCTCCGCTTCCAAAATATCGCTGCTGTCCACCATTTCCCGCATAGGAATCTTGCGCATCTTCGCGCTGTAGAAATTATCTTCAAAGGTAAGATTTACCTCCGCAAATTCTTCCTCGTCCGGCAGCTTCTCCTTTGTAATAGAAGGAAAAAGCGACGTGATGGACTTCCTGTACCCCTTTTCCTTGTGCACCACCTTCTCAAAAGCGCGGTTCGTCCAAATAATATACCCCTCGTCGTCCAAAATCGCATAGGGAATCATGAATTCCCGCAAAAGCACTCTCTGTATCTGCCCGTACTGCGTTGCAAAGCTCACCAGCTCGTTTATGATAACCGGCTTGTTATAAAAGTGAAGGGACAGAACAACCGCAAAATAAAGCACCAGAAAGCCTGTCACTACCAGCCCGGCGGGCACACTGAACAGATACACCAGCAGATTCACCACTACCAATAAAAATCCCAAATATAAAGAAGTCTGCACATATCTTTTCAGTCTTCCCTTTAGTTTAATACCGCCTTTTGTTGGAGCCATACTATACCCCTCGTCATCTCATTGTAAAATCTCTTTAGAGTATAACATTTTTCGGAAAAAGTTTCCACCTTATTATTCGCAGCATTTAGACACAATTCCCCGATTTTTTACAAAAAATACGCTTATAAAAACAATTCCAGATAATAAGAAATAGGAAAAAGCCTTGAAATCCATGCCAGAGCCGGCAGATAACGCTCAACCCGTATGAAAATCGGACAAAAAAGACAACTGCACAAAAGGAACGCCGGTATCAATCCATAAAGCCCGCGGCTGCTTGTGACAATCAGCCCCAAAAGCCGCAAAAACACTTCAAGCGCAACCAAATACAGCACTAGACCTGTCAGCTCCCGCACCGGCTCCCCCATATTTCCTGAAAGCCACAGGCAGATTCCCCCGGTGAGAATACTTCCCAAGGCTGCCACATGCAGGCTGCCCGACTTAAAATCTTTTCCCAGCCTGCCGGGCAGGGTAAGCCATGTATTTTTCTGCTCCAGCATATTGCCCAGCCCCAAAATCCCCATAAGAAACATCGCCAGCGCCGCAAGCCCCCGAACCGTATTTAACCCGACAGGCTTTTCGCCGCTTTTCCCGCCCTTACTCTCATAGATAAAATGAAAGGTGCTGCCGTTCGATCGATACAAATCATTCAGCTCATAAAGCCGTTCCCTTGCCCTGTCAAAATCAGCCGTCCCCCCATATCCGGCCGCCGCCAAATACTTTTCCAATATATCAGGAGACAGCATCTCAAAAAGCCGCGCAAATACCGCCTCCCCGGCAATCCTATGAACGGAAGACGCAGGCGAGTAGTAAAGCTCCGCCTGCCGTTTTAACTTTTTATCGGCAAGCTTGTCATAAAAGCCCTCAGGAAATACATAACCGCACTCAAGACCGCCGTTTTTTATCTCCCGTAGCATTTCCGCCTTGCTCTCATAGCCCTCAAACCGGAAAATGCCCTCTTTTTCCTTAAGCCCTGCAAGCAATTCCCTGCCTTTCTCGTCGCAAACGCAGATTCCTACCGAAATTCCTTGATTTTCCTGCCCGTCAAAAAAGCTCCTGTCCATAATGCCGAAAACGGCCGCCGTCAGAAGAAGTCCCACAATCCATACTCTGTGCTTTATCCAGTACTGCTTCCAGAGAATCCTGTAGAACGCCAATTTTTGTCTTATTGGGGGACTGTACAGGCTGGAAATTTTCCCTCGAACATGCTTCGTCCCGTTCTTAAGCGGCCTCTTTTTTCCCGCATCGGCAATTGCCCTTCTCTCCTGCCGCTGTTCTCTTTCCCGTTCGCCTACAACATGTTCCACGCTGCCTGCTTTTCGCCGTCTGCCTGCCGTGCGCTCCACGCCTGCGCCGTTTTGCCCGCTCGTCATATCCCGCCTGTCGCGGAGCAACGCGGCCGCAACGCCTGCCAGCAAAAACGCCAGAATCCTTGCAGCCGACAGCAACGCTTCTTCCGCGCCAAAACGATTTTGCAAAGCCGCCCCAAGGCTCTCCATCCAATTTTTATAAGGAATATACCTTCCCAGCTTCTCCACCCAAAGCGGCAAAAAGGCCTCCGGCACAAAAACCCCGGCCGCCAGCATCAACGCCATTTGAATCCCAAAGCAAAGGCCCATGCCTCCGGCGTGATTCCCTGTCATTTGAAACAGCATCCTCAAAAACACGCCCGTCTCGAACCACACCAGCATCATCCAAAGCCATCCCGCCCCTAAAACGAACGTGCTTCCGCTCAAGCTTCCAAGGGGAACATACAGCAAAAAGCCAAGCGCCGTCCCCATAAGCGCAGACACGCACCCAAAGGCCGCCGCTTCGATGAGATATCTTTGTCCCGTTCTAACTCCCCACCGGCCTACCAGCCTCTCCCGCTGCCCTGTCTCTACCTGCATATATTTTCCAAAGGCAAGACCTATAAAGGAGACAAAGGCAATCAAAAGGGAAATTCCATAGTAGTCCCCAAGGCTCACGCCCTGCGCCGCGCTTACTTCCCTTTCCTTAAAAAAGCTGCTTCTCCCCATGGCGTAATCAAGGTATTCCCTGTTTAAGTAATCCTCCGCCTCCTGAATCTTTTCCGGACGCCCCTCCTCCGCACAAAAGGCGTCCGCCGCGTAAATTCCCGCCTGCGCCACGGAGAGAAGCCCTTCTCCCGCTTTCGTGAGCTGTGCAAAAACCTCCGTTTCCGCCTGACTATAGTCCCCCGCCAGCAAAACGGTTGCAGGCGCATTTTCCCCGGAATTAACGCTATCCACAATTCCTTCCGGCACAAGCACCGCCCCGTAAAGCTCTCCCGCTAAAACCTCCTCCCGCGCCTCTTCCTCCGACAGACGTACAAAGGACACCGTATCACGCACGCTGTCCATGGATTCCACAAAGCCAAGGAGCATCTCCGTCAGCTTGTCCTCCCCATGAGTTACAACGCCCACGCGGATTTCTCCCACCGCTTTTTCCCCGTACAGGGCCTTTCCGGCGCAAAAGCCAATCCCCAAAAGAAGAAGGCCTACCAGCAATGTCTCCGCCAAAATAAGAGGAACCATCGCCATAAATTTTTTCATTTCCAATCGGAACAATATCCATCTACCGTACATATATCTCCTGTATCCTTTAATTAAAAAGCATATACCATTCCCATTTTTATTTTCATTATAACTGATGATAAGAATATTCACAATTTATTTGCTCACGGGTTTGTCGTGAAAGAGAAGTGTAGATTTGTCATAAAAGAAAAGCAAATTGTAAAAAATAATCCGGTATGTTATAATAAAAAACAGCTTAATTATACTCAAAACTTGCAGGGCGAGGTATGCTGATGAACCCGGTTTTAAAATATCGCGGAGGAAAATCAAGAGAAATTCCCCGCTTTCTTCAATATATATCAAATAATTTTAATCGCTACATTGAGCCGTTCTTTGGAGGAGGCGCCGTATTCTTTTATCTGGAACCCGATAACGCCATCATCAATGATGCCAACGGTAAATTAATGGCTTTTTATCAACAATTAAGGGACGATTATCCGACCATGCGGGTGCAGCTCGATGAGCTTCAAAGAATTTATGAGGCTAATCAAGCGGAATTCAAAAGATTAAAGGCTTTAACCCCTGACGAACGAGTACCAAACGCCAATGAAGACTTATACTATCGTATGCGTGAACTTTTTAATTATCCAGACGATAGTTTTTTAGACGGCGTTTTATATTTCTTCATCAACAAAACGGCTTACTCTGGAATGATTCGCTATAACAGTAATGGAGAATACAATGTTCCTTTTGGACGTTATCCAAATCTCAATACAAGGCTGATAACACAACAGCATAGCGACTTACTACAAAAGGCAGAACTATTTAATCTTGATTATCAGGAAATTTTTGATATGGCAGAAGAAAATGATTTTATTTTTCTTGACCCACCCTATGATTGCGTTTTTAATGATTATGGCAATATTGATATGATGAATGGCTTCGATGAAGCTGAACATAGGCGATTGGCCGCAGATTTTAAAAATTTACCGTGCCGCGCTTTAATGGTAATTGGAAAAACACCATTGACAGAAGAACTTTACGGTAAATATATATGTGATGAATACTATAAAAATTATTCCGTCAATATAAGGAACCGCTTCAACAATGATAAAATGCACATTGTTGTTAAAAATTATTAAGCTAAAATGATACCTGAAATCAAGCTATTACATGAAACCTTTTCAGGACAATCATGGAATAATACAACTCAAGAACAATTTATTGATAAATTGGCACAAAGTGATTTTTTTGAAGGAAAGGGCTCTCACGCTGATAAAGCCTTTAGCGCACGAGATAGAATCAATCGGGCGCCAAAGGCTTTAGGTTTTATTAACCTAAACCCGCATATTGATTTAACGGAGGCTGGAAATGCGTTCGTTTATGGCAAACGTCCACAAGAAGTTTTTCTTCGCCAATTATTAAAATTTCAATTACCCTCCCCGTACCATACCGAGAACGAAAAAATTAAAGGTGCATTTTATATTCGCCCTTACCTTGAAATTCTTCGTTTGGTTCGCGAACTGAAATACATTACTTTCGATGAATTCAAAATATTTGCCGTCCAAATGACCAATTATCATAAATTTGAAATAATCAAAAATGCTATTTTACATTTTAGGGAAGAAAAAGCAAAGAACAAGGGACAATATAAACGATTTGTAAATGATGAATGGGAAAATGCAATTTTAGAAATCTATAGCGATAGGATTGCCTCCGGTAAAACAAAAACACGCGAAACAAACGATGCAAGCTTAAAGAAGTTTATAATAACCCAGAAGAATAATATGCGTGATTATGCCGATGCCTGCTTTCGTTACATGAGATATACTGGATTAATTTCTATTTCCCATAAAAATCGTTCTATATCTATATTTGCAGACAAAGTTATAGAAGTAGACTTTATTCTTTCTACCGTACCTCGCGATCCAGTTTTTATAGATGATGTAGATGCCTATAAAGCCTATTTATTTTCCGCAAATACGCCTGCTCTTTATACAGATAATAAAGATAACATTGTTGATGTTCTTATGCAGATTGGTTCTTTTACAAGGCGAGAATTATACGACAAAACACTTGAAGAATTAAAAGATTTACGCGATGAAATTGTCCAAAAACATAAGGATGCCGTTATTTATGAACAAGTAACAGAAATAAAATCTTATGCATTATATTCAGAAATTATTGACACCTTCAACGAAATTATTTCTAATGGATATTATGATGCCCCTTTAATGTTTGAGTATAACACATGGAGAGCAATGACAATGCTCGACGGCGGCGCCATCAAAGGCAATTTCAATTTTGATGACGCAGGACAGCCGCTTTCCACCGCCGCCGGAAACATGCCCGATATTGAATGTGATTATAAGGACTTTTCTTTATCGGTAGAAGTTACTTTACAGGCTGGACAACGCCAATATGAATCCGAGGGTGAACCTGTTGCGCGCCATTATGGACAGTTGAAGAAAAAAACAGGAAAAGATACTTACTGCCTATTTATTGCGCCAACTATCAACCCTGCAACATTAGCTCACTTTTACACATTAAACCATCTTTCTATTTCACTTTATGGAGGTAAGTCAAAAATCATACCTTTAGAGCTGGCTCAGTTTATGCAACTAATAGAAAATTCATATAACTGTAAAACGCAGCCGTTGCCAAGCGATATACACCGCTTTCTGGACTGCGCCATCAAGCTATGTGAAAAAGCAACTGATGAAAACCACTGGCGCTATGGTATTCAAGCTTGCGTTGATATGTGGTTAGCTTCATAAAAACAACAAAAAATGAGGGAGAAAGTCAACGGTCAAGATGAGACGCGCTGTTGACATTCTCCCTCCTGTATCTCCGCCACCATCACCTCATATACTTCCCCACCATCTCCTGCACGGACATTCCCTCCGATACCTCGAAAGCCTTTCCGCCCTTGATTGCCCACACCTTTTGGCAAAGCGCAATTTCCCCCGCATCGTGGCTGCAAAGCAAAACGCTGCCGCCTTTCCCGATAAAATCCCGTATATAACCCTTAAGCTCCTCCTTGAACACCAAATCCAACGCCGCCGAGGGCTCGTCCATAAGGAGAATCGACGGCCCGTGGATAAGCGCGCAGACAATATTAACCCGCCTGCACATACCGCCGGATAAATTTTTCACCCGCTCCCCATAAAAGGAATCAATATCAAACTGGCCGCAAAGCTCCTTTAGCCTCTTTTGGTTTTCCCTATAATCCCCAAAGCCCGCCCACAGCTTCAAATTATCCGCAACCGTAAGCTCTGAAATCAGCGCGCTCTCCTGTGGGATATAGCCGATGCGGGCCGCCATAGTGCGGGAGCCTCCGGCCTCTTTTCCGTCCAGAAAAATCTTTCCGCCATCCGCCTTTTCCGTTCCGGCCAAAATGCGGAGCAACGTGGACTTCCCGCAGCCGTTCGCACCAACGATTCCGGTACATTCTCCCGCTTTCGCCCATAGGCTTAAGCCCTCTAAAACCTTTTTCCTTCCATAGCCTTTTTTGATATCCTTGACTTCTAATTCCATGTTATCCCTCATGCAAAATCAAACGCCGTTTAATACAAATTCCCGGAAATTTCCAAAAGAAGGCCGTACCAGTCCTTTCGCTCCATTCGCAGCACGTTCCGCTTTTCGCCCTCCGGCTTTTTTATCTCCCCCACCTCGTCGGAGAAGGTAATATCCCCGGATAATAGCTCCGTATCGTTCATCTCAAGAGTATCGATGCTTACTGTAAGCTTGGAGCCGGGCGCCGCCTTGTCAAGCTCGCCCTCCAACAGATAATCAAGGGTATACAAGCCGTAATCCGTACTCATTTCCATATTAAAGCCGCCCTTTTCCGTATCGTATTCCAGTTTAAGCTGCGTTTTATCCTCGTCACTTTCCATCCGGTACTCCGCCTTATAAATAGCATTTTCCCTGCTGCCGTTTCGGGAATACGCTCTAATTTCATCTCCATCTGTTAGGATAATTTCCGTATTTTCAAGAGGGAAATTCCCTCCGTAAACGTTCCATTCCGCGGTGATTCCATCTCCCAAGTCAGCCAAAAGCTTTGCAAGGTTTTTACGGTAAACATAAAAGGTCATCGTTACCTGCCTGCCCTGTTCTCCGATTTCGTTCTCAAAATCCGCGAGCAGCTCATCGGGATTATAGGTTTCCAAAAATTCCTCTTGACTGCTGTATCCATAAAAAGCCGACAACATTCCGTCCACGTAAAGCTGAAAAGCCTCGTTGCTTCCATAAAACTCCCGTACAAGAGCAGACAATTCCTGAATCTGCTCGGTAGTTATCGTTAGGCTGTATCCCTTGCAGCTTCTCTCCTCCCCGTCAACCTCAAGACTTTTGCTGGCAATTTTTTCCACCTTTGTCTTATCGTACGTCTCCGAAAATGCGCCGACAAGTCTCCTCATAGCCTCCCCCAATTCTTTATGCATATTGGAATCCTTTCGGCTTTCTTCATTTAATGATTTCAGAGCGTCGGCCACATCAGCCTCAAGACCATACTCCTCAATCAGCCACTCTATGTCCTCCTCCAAGTTCGTCCTGTCTACATAAAAAACCGTATCCGTCAGCTTGGGGGCCCCAAGAAGAATTTCTTCTTTATCTATATACAAATCCGCCTGAAAAAGCGAGCTGCCGGAATATCCCACATCGACGGCCGCCCCGCTTATATCCCCATCCTTGGAAATATCCATGGAAGCCTCCACGCCGTTCCCTATCTGAAAATTCGCTTCCATGGAAAGCTGCCCGTCGGCAAATAAATCCTCGTACTCGTTAAGCCCCCAAACTTCCCCAATCGCGTCTAAGCTCTGCGAAACAACGTTTCCCACCGCGTTTATAAGAAGCCGCTTTTTACCGCCAAATAATCCCGCTGCCGCCGCAATCCCCACCAAAGCCAAAATGAGCGCAGCCAAAACCGCCGCAGGAATCCAAATTTTAAATTGCTTTTTCTCTTCCATCGTTTTCCTTTCTCCATCTACAGGTCAATACCCTGCCTTAAGCATACGCTTGGCTCATTGTCCGCAAAATCGAACGCTGTTATAACCAGCCTACGGAAAAAGCGGCTGCCGATTACCGACAACCGCTTACTGTTTCATGTAAATACTGCCTGCCCGAAAGCATCTTCCCGCTTAAGCATTAATCACAAGTATAAGGCATCAATGCAATATGACGAGCTCTCTTGATTGCAACCGTAAGCGCTCTCTGGTGCTTTGCACAGTTTCCTGTGATTCTTCTGGGGAGGATTTTGCCTCTCTCGGACACATATCTTTTTAACTTATTTACATCCTTGTAATCAATTACATTATCCTTACCGCAGAACACGCACACTTTTTTTCTTCTGCGTATTCCGCCTTTTTTTCTCATGGGAGAATCAGACTTCTCTGCTTTATTATATGCCATAACCATTGCCTCCTGTCGTTCTTATTTTAAAACTTAATTAAAGGGCAGCTCCTCATCAATCCCATCTGGAATGTTCATGAAGCCGTCGCCTGCTCCTGAGGGTTCAGGAGCCCTGCCGCCCCCTCCGCCATAGCTGCCGCCGCCGTAATTATTATCCATATTGGCATTGCTGCTGTTTTTACTCTCGGCAAATTCCTGATCTTCCACCACTACATCGGTGGTATACACCCTAACGCCGTCCCTGTTGGTATAGCTTCCTGTCTGGATACGGCCCGTAACAAGAACCTTAAGCCCTTTCCTGAAATATTTTTCAGCGAACTCTCCAGCCCTCCCAAAAGCCACACAGCCGATAAAATCAGCGGAATTTTCGTCGTTATTGCGATTAAATCTTCTGTCTACAGCAAGTGTATATCTGGCAATTGCCATTGAATTGTCCCCCTGTGAATATCTCACTTCGGGATCCCTCGTTAAACGCCCCATCAGTATTACTTTATTCATACTTCCTCAACTTTCCAGCGCAAACGTTCTGCATCTTACGCTTTTTCCTGTTTAACGCATAAAAATCTGATAACGTTGTCCATAATGCGGATGCGGCTCTCGATTTCGCCCGGCGCTGTACTCTCGGCATCAAACTGGATAAAGTAGTAAAAGCCTTCTTTCATCTTTTGAATTTCATACGCCAGTCTCTTTTTGCCCCAGTCGTCAACGTTGGTAATCGTGCCGCCGAATCTCTCAATCAGAGCCTTGCAGTTTTCAACAACCGCCGCTCTTTCTTCATCTTCGAGTTTCGCACTAACAACAACGGCTAATTCATATTTGTTCATGCTTAAGTTACCTCCTTTTGGTCTCTGGCCCCTTTTTAGGGAGCAAGGAATATTGATTCCCTCCTTTAAGGGAATCCTTTAACATACCACGGAGTAATATAATACCACTAATTACCGGATTTTGCAAGCGTTTGTCCGAGTTTTTTCACAATCATTTACCACCAGCACTTCTTCGCTGGCGGAAACCTTATCCTTTGTTTGATAGTTTGAATTTGAATAGCTGTAATTCAGCGGTATCGCACGATATTTATTATCATGCTTATAAAGCCACTCAATCAATATATGGTTTTCCCTGCCCTTGCTCCTAAGGACATTGGAGAGCGCAAAGCGTATCTTTTTTTCGGAAAGCGTATCCAAAAACGCCAATAAACCGCGCTCGGCCTTTTCGTCCCAGCCGCCCTGCTCGTTGTAGGAAGCGCAGGTAATAAGATACGGAGGGTCGGCGTAAACAAAATCCCTGCCGCCCAGCCGTGAAATATCGAACTCCCTAAAATCCCTGCAGGTAAACATACAGTTTTGCGTTTGGATTTTATCTATAAACGCGGATAATTTATCCTCCATTTTCTTGTTGAAATCGCGCTTGCCAACGGGAAGGTTAAACTCCCCTTTGCTGTTAAAGCGTATTTGATTATTGAAAGCGTAAACGATAAGCACATAGAGCATCACATAATAATAAGAATCCTTGTCCTGAACCGCATTGAAATTCTTGTCCTGAATTGCATTAAAATCATCGCGCAATTTCAAAAAACGTTCCTTGTTATATCCGCCTAATCCCTTACCGCTTTCGCAGCCGTAATAATCGTATCCGTTTTTGCTTACAAGGGACAATCCGTACTTATCAATTATTTGATAAATCCATTCAACCACAACTTTTTTATCTAAATTTTTAAAAGCGTTGTAAAGACAAATCAAGCGTTCATCTAAATCGTTATATATGACGGTGTTTGCTTCAACATTAATTCCAACATTACAGCCGCCGCAAAACAAATCGACAAACACATCGATATCTTTAGGAAAATACGGCAGGATTTGCGGAAGCAGCTTAAACTTTCCGCCTGTATAGTTAAGAGGGGACTGAATCATGTTACCTCCCGGCTAAAACAAGTACACAAAAACAGCCTTTCGGCATTGTCGGCAATATTGGATTTTCCTGCGGAAAAAGCCTTATAATTTTCAGAGAAAACTTTTACCGTGCCTTTGTTTTGTAAAATCCTCATAATATCTTCATCCGCAATTTTAGCGTTCGACCGCCCGTTTCCCTTGGCCGCCATATTGTTGTACGAAAATAATATGTATTTTGCGTTAATATTTTTAATTAAATCCTCAAACGCTTCCGTCGCGCTTTGCGTGCAGTACCTGCTTTTCAGCTTATCTCTGTTCATTTTTTTTGCGACGCCAAAAACGTCGGGCTTTTCCCAGCGGGCGACATTTTCAAGCAAATGATAGGCATCGCAATACTGACGGGAGTTGTAGGGCGGGTCTATATAAACCAAATCCGCATAAATTTCTTTCACCAGCTCGTTTGCATCTTTATTGAAACACTTGTTTTCAGAATGATTATGAACCTTCGCTGAGGGCGCGGACAATTCAAGAGAAATATCAAAGTCCGCGCCCTTGCGGTATGCATCATAGTGGCCGCAGGTTTTTGCGATTTTATCCATGGCGTAAAGCAGCGAGGTAATAAAAATCGCCCGCTCCCTGTCGTTGATGACTCCGCCGCGATAGTTCCGTTCAATATCTTCCCTGATAAACCCAATTTTGGAACAGTCGTTATAGCTGAAATAGGTGTCCGCAAAATTTTCAGTCATATAGTTATCTTCATATTTTGAGATAGAATTATATTGAATTATGTAGTCGATAATTGTCTGCGGGTTATATTCCTGCGAGCCAAACCAAGCCAGATTGCAAATATAATTGCTGTACATGATATCGTTTGTGATGATGACTTTATCCAAAAAACCAGAGGAAACCGCGCCTGTTCCCGCAAAAATGTCGGCAACAGATTTAATTTCGGAACATTCCTCGCTAACCACCTTCGTAATAAACGGCAAGAGCTTATACTTATTCCCCAAATATCTGCGGCTGCTTATCGATGCTGCTTTATATAATTCTTTCCCGGCTGCCGACATCACTATCCTCTCTTTGCTCTCAAGTCAATCCTATACAACTATATTAAAATGTTCAGTTTCTTTTTTGCTTCTTTATCTTCTTCTCTACCTGACTTCTAGGGCTCATAATCTGATGCCCGCATCCCGCGCACTTTAACCGAAAATCCGCCCCAATGCGCAAAACCTCCCAATCATAGCTCCCGCAGGGATGAGGCTTTTTTAACGTCAGTATATCGCCTACCTGAATGTCCACAAGCCTGCTCCTTTCTCCGCCAGCCAAATTTTTGCTGGATAGCCATTTCCGCAAATAATATGCTTTCCAGATAATCACTTTTTCCAGACAATTATTCTTGTCAAATAACTAATTCCAGTATGGTATTATAACGCCGCAAATATTTCACCAATACTGCCCTGCACTACTAAATCAGCCACATTGTCCCTTGCGGTGGGCGTTTTGTTTACCAGCACCAGCTTATCGCCCCTATAGTAATCAATCAGCCCTGCCGCCGGGTAAACCACAAGAGAAGTGCCGCCGATAATCAAAACGTCCGCATTTCTGATATATCTGATGGCGTCCTGCAGGGTCTTATTGTCAAGGCCTTCCTCGTACAAAACCACGTCGGGCTTCACACGGCCGCCACAGGCATCGCATTTGGGCACGCCCGCCGCGTGCAGCATGTACTTTGCATCAAAAAATTTTCCGCAGCTCTCGCAGTAATTCCGAAGCACGCTCCCGTGAAGCTCCAAAACCACCTTGCTCCCCGCCGCCTGATGCAGCCCGTCAATATTTTGAGTGATTACCGCTTTCAGCTTTCCCTCTTGCTCCCACTCCGCCAGCTTTAAATGAGCGGCGTTGGGCTTTGCGTCAAGACAAAGCATCTTGTCCTGATAAAAGCGGAAAAATTCTTCCGGCTTCTGCCTGTAAAAAGTATGGCTTAAAATCGTCTCAGGAGGATAATCATACTTTTGATGATACAACCCGTCCACGCTCCTAAAGTCCGGAATACCGCTCTCCGTGGACACTCCCGCCCCGCCGAAAAACACAATATTGTCGCTGCCGTTTACAATTTCCCTTAATTTTTCAATCTGTTCCATCATTTCCCTCATTTCTGCGCTGCTTTTTGCACAAGCATAAATGCTTGCAGAGTTTGTGGATGCAGCGCAGACACAAACTCCCATCGTCACATATTCCCTGCCAGAAAGTCCTTCATCACCCCCAAAAACTCCCTCATCATATTGTTTGCCTGCAAAAAAGGCTCCCCCTTGGCGGCAATTCCATAAACGTCGGCATAACCCGCCTTTCTTGCAATCTTTACCGCCCTGAAAACATGGAAATTGTTGGATACCACACCCACGGAATCCTTTTCCTTACCCAGAATCTCCGCCGAGAAAGTCAAATTCTGAAAAGTATTTTTGGATTTATCCTCCATGAAAATCCTGTCCTTCTCAATTCCCTGCGATACCAAGTAATCATACATTCCCTGCGCTTCCGATATATGCTCGTCGTTCCCCTGTCCGCCCGATACAATCACTTTCGTATTCTTGTTTGCCTCCAAATAAAGGACTGCCTCGTCCAGCCGATAGCGCAGGGCTTTCGACGGCCCGTTTGCTTTCATCTGCGCTCCCAGCACCACCAAGTAATTCAAGCCTTCCGGCCCTTTCTGCGAAAAGCCGCTGACAATAAACCCTTCGACAATCACAAATAAAATACCGCCAAGGCATACCAACGCCGTAAAGGTTCTGCGCAGCCACAACGGCAGATATCTTGTCCAAATACCCTTCTTCAATAAAACCGACAAGATAATTGCGCCTGCTCCAAGCAGCAGCCAGATAAAATAAAAATTTGTTCCGTGTCCCACAAATAAAGCAATGCACAGAAAGTATAAAATAAATATAATTCCCAGCGCAAACAAAATATGGCACCACAACATTTTTTATCCTCCATGGAAAGTATCCTTTGCGCAGCCGTGCGCCTTTTCATTTATTTTAACACAATCAAGATTTTTAGCAACGTTTCCCTTTAATCATTACATTTTCTATGGTATTATGCTATGCATATCATGCTATGAATATTATGTTATCGTAACATGCTGCCTTAAACCAAAATCATTTTAGAGGGAGAATTTCCATGCTCCAAATTGCCATCTGCGACGACGAACTCTTTTACCAAGAAAAGATACAAAGGCTTCTCGAACGCTACCTTGAAAGCCGCCAGCTTAAATATAACATCCGTCTTTTTTCCTCCGGGGAAGAATTTTCCGCCCCCAGCGAAAGCCAGCCAAAATATGACATTGTATTTATGGATATCAGCATGGATAAGCTTGACGGTATCAGCGCCGCCCTGCGTATGCGCTCTTTCCATACGGATACTTTTCTTGTGTTTGTGACGGCCTTTATCGACTACGCCTTAGAGGGCTACAAGGCGGACGCCATACGCTATATCCTGAAAGATACTCTCGACACGGCAATCGCGGAGTGCATGGATGCGATTCTGCAAAAAATGTACAGGGCCTACGTGTCCTTTTCCTTTTTGGAGGGCGAACAAAAGCTTTACGCCGACAATCTTCTCTACATAGAAAGCCGGAAGCATAAATCCATTTTCTACTATAGGAGCGACGGCGTTGCAACCTATCAGATTTACGATAAGCTGGATTCCATTGAGCAAAAATTATCCGGGTACGGCTTTCTGCGGATTCACAAAAGCTATCTTGTAAACATGAAGCATCTTCAAAAAATCGCCAATTATACGGCTTATCTGGACACCGGAGAAGAACTTCCCGTTCCCCGTTCCAGATTCCAATCCGCCAAAAAAGCGCTGACGGCATACAAAGGAGCAATGTGATGGAGCTTATAATAAAAAGTGTTATTTTATCCTTTTTTATGGGAATGGACTGCAAACTGTTTTTTGAAGCCCTCCTGCCCAGACGCCCTTTGCGCTTTTCGTGGCTTAACCGCCTTCTGCTCCCCTCCTTTATGGCAGGCTTTCTTCTGATTGCCTTCACCCCTATTCCACCTTACATTTTCCAGCCAATCCGCTTTGTTTTCGTTGTCGCCCTTGTGGCGATGATTTATTTTCAAGTGGGCGCGCTTTACTGCGCAATGCTTTCCGTTCTGCTCTGCAACGTTTACTGGACAACTTCCGCGCTCCTTGTGTCTGTTTTTTATCTCTTTCCCACAGCTATGCAGGAAACTTTTGCAGATTTTACGGAATATATAGCAGATATCCTTTTTTTGTGCCTGATGCTGATTTTTCGCTGCGGATGGAAACGCCGGACGCCAAATGTCCCCCAAAATACCGCCGCTTTCTCCTCCGCCCGCGGCTATGGACATAGACAGATAAATTCAAGCCGGACGCTCCTTTACTTTTTTCCTCTCCTAAGCATCGTTACGCTTGTGTCAATGATTCTGACGGCCGAAAACCAAACCGTCCTAAAAAGCTATGCCATGGCGGCCGCCGTCTCCGCTTTTGCCGCCGTCAACATATGCTTTTTTTACTTTCTGTACAGAGCAATGGAAAAAGAGGAGGAATTGCAACGGCTCCGCCTGATTCATGAGCAGACCCAAAACCAAATGAATCTTTACCGCAGTATGCAGAAAAGCTACGAGCTCCAGCGCAGACAGCTCCACGATTATAAAAATCAGCTAGAATGTATTCAGGGAATGTTAAAGGAGGGCAAGCCGGACAATGCCCTCTCCTATGTCTCAAGGCTGACCGGCGTTCTTTCCCAAAGCGCAAACGCCATAAACACTAACCATAACGTGGTGAACATTATGCTGAATCGCAAATATCAGGAGGCCCGCGAGAAAAAAATTACAATGACCTTTGCGGTAAACGACTTATCGTCCCTTGCCATGAGCGAAGAGGAAATCGTTATTTTGCTGGGCAATCTGCTGGACAATGCGATTGCCGCCTGTGAAAAGCTGGACGGCAATAAAATCATACAATTTAAAATGGTTTTGGAAAACGGCCAGCTCATTCTTTCCGTCCGCAATCCGGTCAAAGAATCAGTTCCGATAAAAGAAAACAAAGTTGTTTCCAGAAAAACCCCCAATTCCTGCCATGGAATCGGCCTTTTGAATGTGGATTCTATCATTCAAAAACACGGCGGAACCAGCGTCATAACCTGCGATAACGGGTGGTTTTATTTCTCAGCAATGATTCCTTAACGTCTTTTTTTGCCCTCCTGCCGTCGATTCCTGCTATGCCGGTTGATTCAAAAAAACCGGGAAATATAATAGGTTCATAGCCCCGCCGCGGGCAGCGCCCGGCCTATAAGCCTGCGCAGCTCCTTGGTTTAGGCCAGCGGGGAATATACATGAATCTACAGGAGGAAACACAAAATGACGATGATTAAAGAACGGCTGTTACCGCTTCTTATGGCTGGGATCATACTGCTATGCGCCTGCGCCGGAAACACACAGGATGCAAACTCGCAAGCTTCAACTTCCCAGCCGCAAAACTCAACAACCCCAATTTCACAGCCTCAAAGTAGGTCAACTCATGCCCCTGGCACGCAGCCTCAAAACACGCAAACTCATGTCCCCGACACGCAGCTTTCAAACGCACAGGACACGAACGCGCAAGATGCCGCCTCCCAACCGCAGAGCACTCAAACCGCAAATCCACAGCCCCAAAGCAAGCAAACTCACGCTCCCGACACGCAGCTTTCAAGCGCACAGGCCTCAAACTCGCAATCCCCAGAGGCCGCCCTGGAAGCTATCATGGAAAGCCTGAAAACCCTAGACCTCGCCAGCTTCAACGAACACACGGACAATTACATATGCACTCACCGAAACTGGATTGGCATCCCCACCAGCCGGGAGTATCGGGTTTTCAGCGAGCTGCAGCAGCCCGCTCTCATAAAAGGAAAACATTATAAAAGAAACTACAGCTTTGCACAAAAGCTTATGGAAAACCTTTCATGGAAAATAACAGATGTTATACAATTAGGCGGGGAGGCTCAAATTGAAATAGAAATTACAAATGTCAACATAGCGGCCGTTGCGGACAACTATACCGAATTTCTTCTTGAAAATATGGAAAAAAGCGGCGGTATCGGCATCGTCTCCCTGATAAGCGATTTGTCCGGCCTTGCCCGAAATATGGAGGATTTTACCGCTATCATGGATTCCACCGAGGATACCTGCACGACGGACGTCACCCTATTTTTACAGTGGGAGGACGGAAAATGGAAGCTCCACATCAGCGAAGAATTTATCAACGCTTTTATGGGAAATATTGATTTTGAATCCTACCCCGAATAATCCCCTTTTTCATGGTTTTTCCTGTAAAATGATTTGCATTTTCTAATCAGTTTGCTATACTGAAATAAGAAAATATAAAGCTTATGGAGGCATCTGAAAATGATTCAGAAGATCAAAAAGCACCAACGATTGTTGCTGGTCATCTTGGTTGTCATCTGTATGGGAATCATCCTGATTGGCGGCGTTCGCTATATCTGGACTCTGAGGAAAAACCTGCAGAATCAGGCGATTCAAAATGTTATGACCGTTACTATCCAACAACAGCAGGCCTTCGATAATTTTATCTCTGGAGACCAAGAACGACTGCACAGCTACGCGGAGTATTTTTCCAACAACGACCATGCCAATGCGGCGGAAATTCAAAGACAGCTAACGATGTTCGACGACATAGACGCGATTTACTCGGTAATCTGTCTTGACGAAGGTTGGTTTTGCAGCAACACAACCGAAGAAATCCGAACGGTAGACGAGGAAAATTTAAATCGTTACCGCAGCCTCACCGGCAGAGGCGTCCGGGATTCCTATATCGGACTTTTCTCCGGCAATCCTAAATTCGGCTATTATGAATCTTTTACCTTTAAAAACGGGCATAAAGGCTTAATTCAAAAAAGCTACGACCGCACCAAGGTCTCCGAGACCTTTTCGCTTTCTTTCTACAACAATCAAGGACTGGCCTATGTTGTCAACGAGGACGGCGAAATTTTATTGCGATCTATTGGAATGATTAGCGATCATCTCTATGAAAATATTTTTGACATAGTTGCCGACATCTATGGCCAGCAGGCGGATATCAACCATTTTGCGGAATCTCTCAAAAACCATGAGACAGGCAGCATGATATTTAACGGAGACAGGGGCGCTTATGTCTACTCCTATGCTCCCATGCAAAACGTAACGGGCTGGTATCTCGTCTCTATCGTGCCGGTAAATGCCATCACGGAAGAAACCAATCATATGCTGCACGATTCCCAGATGGCGCTGGGATTCCTTATCTTAATTCTGATAATCTGCGCGGTTCTCGTCCTGCTTATGTGGAGCGCCCACAAGGACATTGAGGCCAAGGAACAGGCGGCTGAATATCAGGCTCAATTGTTTGATATTTTCGCCACCCATCTTTCCCTCAATACAGACGATTTATATATGCTGATAGACCATGAGACAGAAATACTGGAATATGTCAGCCCCAACGCGGAACGGGTATTAGGCGTAAATTCCCGGCAGATAATCGACGCCCTTGAGGCCTCCGACATGTCTATAGCTCCCGAAGAATCCAAGGCTTACTATGAAAAGGTTAAGGCGTTAGCTCCCGGCGAGGCGGCGCCGCCCCGGTCTGTGGAGCGGATTATTTCCAAAACCGGCGAGCGCAAATATTTTCTGGAAAACGCTTACTGCGTCTCCCTCCAAGGCCGGACGAAGCGGGTGGTTTATATTTCTGACCGCACCAAGGAACGGCAGGCCCAAAACTCCTTATCGGAAGCTTTGCAGATGGCCCAAACCGCCAACGCTGCCAAGAGCGCTTTCCTAAGCAGCGTCAGCCATGACATCCGCACCCCTATGAACGCCATTATCGGCTTTTTAACCCTCATGCGGGACGAGGCGGACAATCCTAAAATGGTGGTGGAATACGCCCAGCGCATCGACGCCGCCAGCCAGCACCTTCTTGGCCTTATTAACGACGTGCTGGATATGAATAAAATTGAGAGCGGCAACGCCACATTGAATATCACGGAAATGAATCTAGCCGAAGTTATCGACGAGATTAACACTATCATCCGTCCTCAAACCAACAATAAAAATCAAACCTTTGATATTTATGTCTCTCATTTAACCTACGAGCACCTATTAGGCGACAAGCTGCGCGTCAACCAGATTTTGATTAACCTTTTATCCAACGCCGTAAAATATACCCCTGAACATGGAACTGTACGGATGCGGGTAGAAGAACTTCCTCAGGTGGTTGACGACTACAGCCGTATCCGCTTTACCATCAGCGACAATGGCATGGGCATGAGCGATGATTACTTAAAGGTCATTTTCGACCCCTTCACCCGCGAGGATAACGAGGCTATCCATCAGATACAGGGCACCGGCCTTGGTATGGCAATCACCAAGAGTTTGGTTGACTTGATGGGCGGTTCCATTCAGGTGGAGAGTAAATTAAACGAGGGAAGTACCTTTATAGTAGAATTGGAGCTGCGTATTCAAGAGCAGGAGGACGATCCTAAATTCTGGACCGACCACAAGATAACAAGAATGATTGTTGCCGACGACGAGGAGGACGTTTGCCGTATCATCGTTAAGGCCATGTCCCGGACGGGCGTTATTGCAGACTATGCCACCGACGGGGAAACCGCTATCCAAATGATGCGCTCCTCCCGCGAGGCAGGAAAGCCTTACGACTTGATTCTGCTTGATTGGAAGATGCCGAATCTAAACGGATTGGAAACTGCCCGGCTCATTCGGAAAAATTATTCTGAAAATATTCCTATCGTTCTCCTCACCGCCTATGATTGGAGCGAGATAGAACTGGAGGCAAGGGAAATCGGCATAGACCATTTTATGCCGAAGCCCTTCTTTATGAGCACCTTCAAGCAGGCCATCCGGCGGGTTATGGGCAACCATAAAAAAACGCCGACTAGCCAGACAAGCGCCGTAAAGGATAAGCATATTTTAGTGGTAGACGATATTGAGCCCAACCGGATTGTTCTCGTAAAAATCCTCACCACGCAGGGAGCCAACTGCGATACCGCAAACAACGGCGAGGAGGCGGTAATGAAATTTGAAGCCTCCAAACCCGGCGATTATGATTTAATTTTAATGGACGTGCAGATGCCCGTAATGGACGGCTACACCGCAACGAAGATGATTCGGAGCAGCAGCCACCCTTCGGCCAAGACAATCCCCATCATTGCCATGACGGCCAACGCCTTTGTGGAGGATGTGCGGAACGCCATCGACTCCGGTATGGACGCTCATATAGCAAAACCGGTTCAGCGGGACAAGCTGAACGCCACCATTCAACAGGTATTAGAAAAAGCGGAGGAACGGGCTCTATAGGGCCCGTTTTCCGCTTTTTACTTCTTACTTTTTATCTATTCCTCTTCCCTAATTTAAAGCATTTTAACAAAACACATACTTCTCCAGTCTCTCAAAGGCTTCCCGCACCCGCGAGTGAGGCAGGGCCAGATTGACACGGATACAATTGTCTCCGTGGAACATTCTGCCGTCCTGCCATGCAACGCCCACATCCCATCCGGCCCGCTCAAGCTCGTCGATGGTTTTCCCATGGTCCTCCAGCCATTTTGTGCAGTCCAAAAACAGCATGTACGTCCCCTCCGGCTTTGAAACCCGAACCCCCGGAAAATGCTCCGCAATAAAATCACATGCGTAATTTATATTTTCACTGAGCACCTCGCACAGCTCGTCCACCCACTCGTGGCCTTCCGGCTTATACGCGCCAATCAAGGCGTGCATACTGAGCACGTTCATGGAATTATAGTGAGATTTGCTTCCCTGCGCCTCCACTCTCTCCCGCAGATACTTATTGTAAATAATGTGATAGGAGCCAATCAGCCCCGCCAGATTAAAGGTTTTTGAAGGCGCGTACAAGGCCACCGTTCTGTTTCTGGCGTCCTCATTTATCATTTGCAGCGGAATATGGCGATGCCCGTTCAAGATAATGTCCGACCATATCTCGTCGGAAATCACTACGCAATCGTTGGCGCGGTAAACCTCCATAGCCTTTTCCAGCTCCTCCCGCTCCCACACGCGGCCGCAGGGGTTGTGCGGGTTGCAGAAAACAGCCACATGGATTTTGTTTTCCTTGATTTTCGCGTCCATGTCCTCGTAGTCCATCCGCCAAATCCCCTTCTCATCCAGTTTTAAGGGGCTGTGGATAATTTTTCTCCCGCAGCCTAAAATGCTGCCGGTAAAGCCTATGTAAGTGGGACTGTGAAGCAACACCGCGTCTCCGGGGGCGGAAAAGGCGTCCAGCGTGGCGACTACCCCGCCCAGCACGCCGTTTTCATAGCCGATGCACTCCCGCGTAAGCCCCGTCGTCTGATTGCGCTTCTCATGCCATCGGATAATGGAATCAAAATATTCGTCTCTGGGCTCAAAATAGCCGTAGGCCGGGTGCTTTGTCCTCTCGATAATTGCCTCCGGAACGGTGGGCACGGTGGGAAAATTCATATCTGCCACCCACATGGGAATCAAATCAAACCCCTCTTTGGGAGCCGTGGGCAGCAAACCGCCGCCGCCCTTTAGCGGCCCGTCCACCGCCATGGCGTCCATTCCCCGCCTGTCCATAATAGAGGTAAAATCGTACTTCATATCTTTTTCTCCTTTCAAAATTTACAAATCCCGACAGCAAAGAATAATATCTTTAAGCTGTCCAAAATCTGTTATCGTAAAATCCGGCACGTAGCCGCCCGCCGTCCATTCCCGCTTATATTGCTCTTCTCTGGAAAAATCCTCCTGCGACCAGTGGGAAATTCGCACCAGCTTTTCGTACAAATCCGGCGGATTGTCGTTCGGCACATGGCACCACACGGAGCGCACCCCCGCTTTTTTTGCCATCAGCATGTCCTTGGAGAGACTGTCCCCCATGTACAGCGTTTCGCTGGGCGTTATATTCTCTTTTTTACATATTTCAATTATTAAATCAGGATTTGGTTTTTTCTCGCTGACAATATGGGTCTTGGGCGACTTGGGACGCTTCCCCGGACGCTCCCCATAGCTGGCGGAAACGTACACTTCCTTAAAATAATCGGCAATTCCAAGCCGTTCCAGCCTATAGTAGCCGTTTTCCTCCGCCGATTCTGTATAGCCTACCACCGTTATCTTTCTTTGGGCAAGGTACTGCAAAGCCTCCTCTACCCCCGGATAAAGCTTTAGAAGCCGCTTTCTCTCGGAATTAAATAGGTGAAAAGCGGAATCCAGCTCTTTCCCTATCTCCTCCGCCGTATCC
This sequence comes from Clostridium sp., assembly GCA_023663815.1. Classification (GTDB taxonomy): domain Bacteria; phylum Bacillota; class Clostridia; order Lachnospirales; family Lachnospiraceae; genus Suilimivivens. The sequence goes on along the minus strand of JAMPGS010000009.1, from coordinate 18,449 downwards.
CCGGCAAACTTTTTCTTCACTGTGGGAAGTCGTAAGGCCGCAAAGGGGGGCTCCACGCTGTTTGCCTCCCGGTGTACCTGCCGGTATTCCTCAATCAGCTCATCCTCTGAAACATCCAGCAACCGGGCCAGCTCCCCCGCCATCTTGTAAAAGGCCGGTATGTAAAACCCAATCCACGAGTACAGCGTATCATCCAAATCCGTAATCACAAGTTTTATCATAAGACACCTTCAAAACCAACCACAAACAAGTTTTATCATAGGACATCTTCAAAGCCAACCGCAAAAAACATCCTCATAAATCATCTTCAAAACCAAAGGCTTTAAAATCAACGCTTCCCTCGCCTTCAAAAGTAAAGTACAGGGCCGTCGCTCCCGCAGGGATATTCACGCTTCCCTCATGCCTCGTCCAATTATCGGAAGGGCGCACCTTGATTTCTCCGAGCAGGCTTTCCGCTTTTTTTAAGTTTTCTGAGCTCTCCATATTTTCTGTGTTTTTTAGATTCTCTGAAATTTCTGAGCTCCTGGAATTCTCTAGGTTCTTGGAATTCCCCGAATTCTCTAAATTATCCCTGCCAAGGGACGCAATCCTCATCACGCCGGAGCCGTTCCCCCTTGTCAGCACATACATCCTTTCCACAGGCGACTGCATCCGAAAATACTTAAAACCGGCTTCCGCACCTGCCCGCATGTTGGCGATATACTGATTTGGGTTATCCTCCCTGTCCTCCCCCTCCTGCGTCAAATAAGGGTCGTCCTCCCCCATATCAGGAAGCAGGGAAATGCAGGCCCCGTTTTTGCCTCGCAAATGGCAGGAAATATAAGTCTCATAGCTTCCTTTGCCCTCAAGCGGCCCGCCGTTTAAACCGCAGGAGGTCAGCTTTGCCTGAACAAAGCTTCCGTCTTCCCCCATGGCAATCTCCTCAGCGCAGCCCTGACGGCTGAAATTAGAGCGGTTCGTCTGACGATGATAAAAGATGTACCACTTGCCGTTTATGTATTCCAGACTGCCGTGGTTGTTCCCGTAATAACACTTGGCGTCCTTTATGTCCATCCCCGGAAACACATCGCAGTTGCTGATTAACACTCCCCCGTATTGGTATCCCTCATCGGGCCGACTGCTGACCGCATAGCAGAGCTCATGCATGTTCACGGAAGAATAAATAAAATAATAGGTGCTATTCCATTTTCGGATAGAGCTGGCCTCAAAAAATTCATGTCCTTCAAATCCTGTTCCCTCCGCTGTCAAAAGCGTAGGGGTAAAGAGCCTTGGCTCCTCCGCAAGCGTCACCATGTCCCTTTCCAGCCGCATCACCTGAGAAGCCTTTTTCCCTTTCTGCTCGTCAATTGTCCTCGGCCCGTTGCCGGAATACAAGTAAATCGTCCCGTCATCGTCGATAAAGACGCCGGGGTCAAACTGAATATAATCTCCTTCCCGCGCGCCTAAAATCCTACCCTGCTTATCCCGCACAAAATCCACAAACTCATACTGCCCCGCAGGCCTATCGCAGACCGCCACGCCAATTTGTTCCTTGGCCGTGCTGTCCAGACAATAGTACAGATAATATTTGCCGTCCAGTCCCTTCACCACGTCGGGAGCCCACAGATAATACTCTCCGGAAGCGTTTCTGGGATCCTGCGTCCTTTTATAAATCACGCTCTCAAAACGCCAGTCCGTCAAATCCGTAACAGGGGCTGAATAACACACGTAATCATTCATGCAGAACTTTTCGCCGTCAAATTTATCATGGCTGCCGTACACGTAAACCCGCTCCCCAAAGACGTGGGGCTCGCCGTCGGGAATATATTCATAGGAGGGCAGATAGGGATTAAAAGCCTGTTTTTTTCTTGCCGTATTCATCCTTGTTTTCCTTTCCGTCAGTGCAACACGTTCTCCATATTTCCGTCCTCTTTTATAAAAAGCGGCGCCATATACTTTGCAAACAGCGGCATCAGCTCCGCGTCAAAATTGCAGCGCAGACTGGTCTTTTCATCAAACACCATAGTCTGCTCCTGTCCGGGCTTGCTTGCGGGCCAGCTTGGAATCTTCTCATGATTGGGATTGCCTGTTCTGGCAAAGGCCATCATACAGCCGAAAATCTGCTCCTCCAGCTTTTCCGTCACTCCCGGAAGCTGCGCGGTAGGCACCAAAGAGGTATTATGGAATACAAAAGCAATATCAGAGCAATGCCACGGCGTGCGGCCGCCGTCCACCGGCAAATCCTGATTAAACAAATAGGAATACGTGCAGTCGTTCAGCGCGCTCCGCAGACGGATATAGTTCTGGGTGGGCAGACGGAACAAGAAATCCAAATTCAGCAAATCCACCGGATTGCGCTCAGGGTAAGCTTTCTTAAATAAAGGAAGCAGCTCCGCGGCCTTCTCCTCGCCAAATTTCTCTTTTACCGCCGCTTCGCCTTCCTCCGCCGTCATTTTATGCTTGTCGCTGACCGCCGACACAAAGGAGGTAAACTCCCCGTAAACCGTTCCAATCAGCATGGGAATATGGGCCGTCTCCTCTCTAAAGCCGTTCTCCTCCGGCACTCCCTTGTAGAAAGCGTTGGGATGCGGCGTGCCGCCCACATATTTCCCTTCCGCTGCAAGAGCAGGGCTCACCTTCTTGTAAGCCTCCGCCAGCGCGCTGTAAGGTACTGTTTCCAGTTCCTTCACGTCGCTGATATTCAGCTCCGCCATCATGGCCTGCACCAGCTCTTTCCCGCTCCCCTTGCTGTCGCTCAGCACCGAACCGATAATGCCGCTCATATTTACGCCTTTTGCATAAAGGCCGTCCGCCGCCGGGGTCTGCAAAAGCGTCGTCACCTTCGCGCCGCCCCCGGACTGCCCGAACACCGTCACATTGTCGGGGTCCCCGCCAAAGGCTGCGATATTTTCCTGAACCCACCTTAAAGCCGCAATAATATCGTCTGTTCCCGCGTTGCCTGAGTTGGCGTATTCCTCCCCAAAATCAGACAAATCACAGTAGCCCAGCACATTCAGACGATGATTGATGGATACCACAACCACCTGACCCTCGCGGCTCATATTTTCTCCCTCATAGGCAATCTGCTCTATGGCGGAGCCGTCCCGGAAGCCGCCTCCATGCAGCCACACCAGCACCGGACGCTTACCGTCGTCGCACCCCGGCGTCCACACGTTTAAATTCTGGCAGTTCTCGTCCATCACCCAATAGCGGTGGGGCACAAGCAGCTCCCCGTGGGGCTTTCCAAGATCCAAAAGCGGGCATACGCAGCCGTAGCTTGTGGCGTCCAAAATTCCCTCCCAGCTCTTAATTGCCTCCGGCGCGTGAAAACGCTTTGCTCTTGCGTAAGGGATTCCCTTAAAGATAGAAATATCGTCGTAGCAATACCCCCGCACCGTTCCTTGTTTTGTCTGCACATGCACCTTTTCTGTGTGATAAGTAAATAAACGCTCCATTTTTATACCTCCTCTTCTCTATTTCTACTTGTTTCTTCTATAAATTAAACATGGTCCTGCAAATTTCTTTCCCGGACTTTGTTCGGAAAATCTTTTCATAGGCCTGCTTTACCGCTTCCTTCGGACTATTGCCCTCGTACAAATTTACCAGAAAATCCGCTTCCACCAAAATCTGATAGTCCTCCCCGTTAATATTATCATAGGTGTGATGATGGGCCACCAGATAGGCAATTCTCTCTGCGTGGGCATCAGAAAACCCGCATCGCTTAAGCAGTTCCCTCGCAGGCTTTGGCCCCAGCTTTTCCTGCAGTTTTCCCTCGCTGCTTCCATACAGCTCTTCCGCCGGTTGGATTCCAATATCATGTACATAGGCCGCCGCTTCCAGTACAAGCTGCGTGTCCGCCTCCAGCTCTTCCAGCCTCCCAATCAAGCCCGCAAAGCTGTGTACCTTCACAAAATGCTGAATTCTCCCGGCGTCCCCCTTATAGTAATCAATCATTTCCCGATACAGCAAATCCAGTGATTCCATTTTTTATCCTTTCCTTCCTACTTTCAAACGCTGCGGCGGGCGGCTTCTTGCAAAACAGCTTATCCCAACAAACGCCGCCCTCTGCGCGGCTGTTCATTTCTGCCGCTGCCATGCTTTGCAAGATATCGCTAACTTTCGTGCTCCGCAAAAAATCCGCCATACTAAAAGCCTCCGCGTGCCTTTAAGTATAACGGATTTTTAATTAAATTACAATGCGGGCGCACAATCTTCCTCTCGTCAATGCTCAAAGTCAACCGGCCCGCAGGCTGAACGCTGCCTTTGCGCACATTTACATACATTCAGGCACAAACCGCACCTTAAAGCAGAATTCCTCCTCGTTTAGCTGATACTGCTCCGCCAACATCGGCCCGCAGCTATTTGAGCCGATACCGCTCTGGCGGTAGTCCACGCACAGCACCATATACGGCGCTTCCGTCAGCTCGTAATTGTGGGCTTTCTCCGTCAGCTCCTCCTGCGTGTAAACCGACGCGTTAAAGGAGAAGGTTTCCTCTCCCGCCACAGTGAGGGACGCCTTTCCGCTCTGCAGGGTCACGTAATCGCAGTCGTAATGGCTGCCGTTCTCCTGCGGCCTAATGTAATCCTCATGCATCGCCTTTACGCTGGTATCAAAAACGCCGTGATATCCGGCCCACTTCTTGTCAATGTAGCTCTCCACGGGCCCAATTCCGCAGTAGGTTGCCCTTGCCATGGACTTAGGCAGGAACAAACGGAGCCCGAACCTTGGAAGAAATGGGAAAATGGGGTCTTTTTTCACATCTAATTTTACATCCACCTTTCCGTCCGGCCAGATGGTCCAGCAGGCATTGACGTTCAAGATTCTTTGAATATAAACGGCCGATATGGAAAGCCTTGTCTCCACGGTAACCTTATCCGCTTCTGCCGCAACTCTTGTCTCATAGGCTCTTGTGACAGTTTTGTCATATTTAGCGTTTCTCCACTCCATCTTTACATTACGGTCATTGTCCGTGGGGGCCCGCCAAATATTAAATTCCATAGGCCGCTCCAACAAAGTGCGGTTTCCATAAACCATCTCTGTAAACAGGCCCGTCAGCTTGTCGTAGGTATACGTAAATTCCGGTGTGGAAACGGTGATTCTAGCATCCTCTTCCTCTACTTTCCATTCCGCTTTCTTCCCGCAGGGGGCAAACAGCTCTTTCACCTTTTGATTCCGATTCTCCTGCGTCTTTATTTCCACTTCCTCAAAGCCCAGCGGAAAGCCTGCCGGAAGAACCCCGTCGGCCTCCTTTAAGAAATAGGAAACCTTCAAATAACATTTACCCTTAGCCGGAACCTCAAAATCAACGGGAACGGCTTTTTCCTCGTGCGCCGGAATGTCCAAAAGCTCCTGATTTTCAACGACGCCCGCTCCCACCGCAACACCGTCGCAGAGCGCCTCATATTTAACAGTCAAATAATCCTTTAAATTCACGAAGTCCATGTAATTTTTTAATACCATTTCCTTCTTTTCTTGACTAAAGGAAACCACTCTAGCCGGGCGGTGTACGTTCTTAAACTCCATAAGCCCGGTGTGGGGCCTTCTGTCGGGATATACAAGGCCGTCCATGCAGAAGTTGCCGTCGTTGGGATACTCTCCATGATCGCCGCCGTAGGCATACACCTTTTTCCCCTCTATAGTCTTGCCCATATCGATGGCATGGTCGCACCACTCCCACATAAAGCCGCCGCAGGCGCCCTCGTACTGATGAACTACTTGGAAATAATCTTCCAAATCGCCGGGGCCGTTCCCCATGGCATGGCAGTATTCGCACATAACAAAGGGCTTTGAGCCGTCCTTCTCAAAATATTGATGAATCTCCTTTATCGTGGGATACATACGGCTGAACGTATCCAGATTGTCGAAGTTGTATTTACGCTTTTTGGTAGTGTAAAGCGCGCTCTCATAGTGGGTTAAGCGGGTGGCGTCAAACGCCTTTGTCCACGCAAGAGCCTCCTCGAAGGTACGCCCGTATGCGCACTCGTTTCCCATAGACCAGATAACCACGCAGGGGCGGTTCTTATCCCGCTCCACGCACCGCTGCACCCTGTCAAGGGTTGCGTCAATGTACTCCGGGTTGTCGGAAATCGCCTCGCTCCAGCGCTCGAATCTCTTTGCAATGTCCGCATGGCGGAAAAACATGTCTTCTTTTCCCGACGCAACCATCTCATTCCAATACTTAATTTTCTCCTCCATATCCAACGCCTTGGCGTAAACGTCGTTTGTCCCGTGGCTTTCATTGTCCGCCTCGTCAATCACAAAAAAGCCCAGCTCGTCGTAAAGCTGATAAGCCCAAGGCGCATTAGGGTAATGGCTGGTACGGATTGCGTTCATATTATGCTCTTTCATCAGCTTTAAATCCTTCATAAGCTGCTGAGGGCTGATAGCAAAACCTGTTTCCGGGTCGCTGTCATGGCGGTTTGTCCCGTGGAATTTCACCTTCACGCCGTTGATATACAAAACGCCGTCCGCCGCGTGAATCTCGCGGATACCCACCTTATCGGAAATCACTTCGCCTTCCGTCTCCAAAACCAGCGTGTATAAATAAGGCTGCTCGGCGTTCCAAAGGCGCGCCTTTTCCACCTCAAGAACCGCCTTTTCACCCTTCGCCTCGGTAGAGGAAATCAGTTTTCCCTCCCTGTTAAAAAGCGAAGCTTTTATGGCAACCGGCCAATTTTGATATTTAAAGCTAATTTCCACCCTTCCGCTCTTGTAATCTTTTGAGGGCTGCGCCTTCACAAAATAATCGAAAATGCCTTCTTTGGGCCTGCGCAGAAGATACACATCCCTAAAGATTCCGCTCATGCGGAACTTGTCCTGATCCTCAAAATAACTGCCGTCGCACCATTTAAGCACCAGCACGGCCAAGGTATTTTCACCCTCCCGCAAATCATCCGTCACGTCAAATTCGCTGGTGGAATGGGATACCTGACTGTAGCCCACAAAGCTGCCGTTTACCCACACATAAAAGCAGGAATCCACGCCCTCAAAATTGAGGAACGCCTTAGGCGCTTTCTCGTCCTTGTGATACACAAAAGTACGCACATACTCGCCGCAGGGATTTGCCAGCGGCACATAGGGCGGATCCATAGGGAAAGGATAACGGGTGTTTGTATACTGGTGCCTGTCATAGCCGTAATTCTGCCACACTCCCGGCACCGTCACGGTATCAAAGCCCTCCGTGTCAAAGCCTTCCTTGAAAAACTCCTCCTTCACATCGTAGATACTGTCAAAGTAACGAAACTTCCACTGGCCGGAAAGCAGTACAAAGCGATCCGTCATTCTCACGCCGTCCATTCTAGTGGAGGCCGGAATATAATAAGCCCTGTTTGGCATTGTATTCTTATGCAGCACCTTTAAATCTTCATAATACCTTGGAACAATCATTTCTTTTCCTCCTAATTTTTTACTCCTGATACCTTTTATTTCAGACATTGACATTTCCACTTGCAAAGGCCAACGCGCTATGAGATAGATTATAAAAAACCGCCGCGCAAATAACCATAGCCAGTATTGGACAAAATATGCACAAAATGATACAATTGCATTAGCAGCTTTCACACGGCTTTTGTGCGCACCTTCGCACACGGAAAGGAATTTGGCCGCCATGTATGCAAACACTGGTTATTTAAATGACTTAGATATTGAAATTGAAGCGCAGGATCACCCCCTTCTCGTCAGTGGATGCGGCATTTACCGCCTGATTCACCGGCCGGACATGACTACCATACGGCCTGAGGGCCGCAAAGATTACCAGCTCTTATATATTTCCTCCGGGAGAGCCTTTTTTTACTTAAAAGACGGCAAAAAAGAAATTTCAGAAGGACATATGGTGCTGTACCGCCCCGGCGAAAACCAGCATTACTCCTATTATGCCGAGGATAACCCGGAGGTCTGCTGGGTTCATTTTTCCGGCAGCGAGACAGATACGCTTCTGGACAAAATTGGCTTTGGCAGCTCCCAGATTCTCTACTGCGGCCAGTCCTTCAACTGCTTTGAGCTTTTCCGCAGCATTATCTTGGAACTGCAGTTAAAGCGTCCCTGCTTTGAGGAACTTTTATGCCTTTACCTGCGCCAGCTTTTTGTAGGAATCCAGCGAACCCAGCTTGCCTTTTCCACGGAAAAATACTTAAGCCGCCATGAGCTGGAGGCCACCGTCCATTATTTTAACGAGTCCTTTTCCCAAAATATCTGCATCGAGGAATACGCAAAAAACCAGCATATGAGCGTATGCTGGTTTATCCGCAGTTTCAAACGCTACATGGGCGTGACGCCCATGCAGTACATTACTTCTATCCGCATGAACAAGGCCAAAGAACTGTTGAAAAATACAAACTACTCCATTCAGGAAATCAGCGGCCTTGTGGGGTACGAAAATCCCCTATACTTCAGCAGAATTTTTAAAAAGCAAATCGGCTGCCCGCCCTCCGGGTATCGGAAGGCATAGTCGCAAAACACAACATTTAAATCTATTACTTGCGGAGAGGATACATTATCCGCAAAAGGCGCGGCCAGCACAGGAGCTTATCTATCATCTATTTCTTGCTGACCTTCACCACAATCCCTTCCAAGGGCTTCATATATCCGCTTTTGTTTCCAAATATAACCTCGCCCTCTGGCATAGCCGCTGGCATAGTTATCTGCACGTCGCTGCGGTTAAAATTCTGGAAAAACAGGTAATCGGCTCCCTCGCCGCTTCTGCTTGTGACCTCCACGCCCTCCGGTATTTCGCCCTCATAGACCCCTGAAAGACCCGCTTCCTTCGCAAGCTTCCGGTACAAATCGTCATAAAAGGCCTGTTCCGCGTCGGCGCACACATAGTACGCCTTGCCTTTTCCAAAGTCATTTTCAAGAAGAGCGGGCGTCCCGGCGTAAAAATCCTTTCCGTAAACCATAAGGGTCCTCGCGGTAATGGGCTTTACCAACTGGCATAGGTACTTGCAGACATAGCTGTCCTTCATTCCCTCAAGCTCGCCGTCCGCCCGGCATATCAGATTTTCCTCATCGTCGTAAAGAGCGTCAATCTCCTCGCTGCGGAGCCCAAACACGTCCATCAGGCCATGAGGCGTGCCGCCCAAAAAGCAAAGGTCGTTTTCGTCCACCACGCCGGACCAGTAGGTAAGCACAAAAACGCCGCCCTTTTCCACAAATTCCCTTACCTTTTCGGCAAAGCCCTCATGGAATAAATACTGCATAGGAGCCGCCACAAAACGGTAAGGCGCAAAAGAGCTCCTCTGGTCGATTACGTCAACGTTAAGCCCCAGCCTGCGCAAAGCCCGATAGGATTTTTCCACGCACTCCTGATAATGTAAATCCTGATTTCTAGGCCCCTGCGAACCCTCCAAAGCCCAGCGGTTGTCCCAGTCAAAAATGACCGCAGCTTCCGCTATCGTTTCAGTTCCCGTAACCTCTCCAAGACATTCCAGCATTTCCCCCGCCTTGCACACATCCCTAAAGGTTCTTGTGTCGTTTCCATCGTAGTGGTCTATCACTGCGCCGTGAAACTTTTCCGACGCGCCGCGCCCTTTCCGCATCTGGAAATACATAGCCCCGTCGGCGCCGTGAGCGATGCTCTGGAGGGAGGTTGCCGAAAGCATACCCGGCTTTTTCAGCTTGCTGACATCCTTCCAGTTGGTTGCGCCGGGGCAGGATTCCATCAGGAAAAAGGGCTTTCTTTTCAGGCTGCGGATTACGTCGTGCCAGAAAGCGGTATCTCTCGCCGTCTCCCACTCCTCATGCTTATGCCACGAGGGGTAATTATCCCATGAGGCAATGTCTATTTTTTCCGCCAGACGGAAGTAATCAATATCATAAAAATGATACATAAGGTTTGTGGTGATGGGCTGAACCGCTCCCGCCGCCTTCAAGGCCTGAATCTCGTCATCCATGTAATCGATGGTCTGATCCGAGATAAATCGCCGCCAATCCAAATTTAATCCCGTAACCGACCTTTCTCCCAAGGGCGAAGGGCTCTCCACCTGCTCAAAACTATCGTAGGTGTGGCTCCAAAAGGTAGTCCACCAGCTCTTGTTCAGCGCGTCAATGGTTTTGTATTTTCTTTTCAGCCATTGCCGGAAAGCTCCTTGGCAAAGCTCACAGTGACACTCCCCGCCCAGCTCGTTGGAAATATGCCACATCTTCACCGCCGGGTGGGAGCCCAGCCGCTTTACAAGCTCCGTATCTATCCGGCGCACCTTTTCCCGATACATCGGAGAAGTCAGACAGTGGTTGTGCCTGCCCCCAAACAGATTGCGCTGCCGCATCTTATTTACCCGCAGCACTTCAGGGTATTTATCCGCCAGCCAGTGGGGCCTTGCTCCTGAGGGCGTGGCGAGAATCACTGAAATTCCGTTTTCATAAAGCCTGTCAATGATTTTTTCCAGCCACTCAAAATGGTATTCGCCCTCCTTGGGCTCCAGCTTTGCCCATGAAAAAACTCCCAGCGTTACCGTGTTAATCTTTGCCTCCAAAAAACGCTCGATATCCGTTTCCAGCACCTCCGGCATATCAAGCCATTGTTCTGGATTGTAGTCGCCGCCGTGCATTAAATAATTGCCTGTCATTTTCTTTTTCCTTTCTTTTCTCTTTTCAAATAACAATAAACGGACAAGCCGCCTTACACCATAATCAGATAAATCATTTTACTTTAATCAATCAAGTAGCTTTTCCGCTCCACCTCCGTAAGCTCCCGACCTCCTAGCGCTTCGCGGGCCTGCGCCAGCAAGTCGTCCGGTTGATAATAGCAGTACAGATGGGGCTGGGAGCCGTTAAAAGAGTGCGGCATTTTTCGAACAAAGCATATTTCCTGAATTCATTATATATTACTCCGTAAAATTTTTATACCACATTGGTATATCATGAGAAATTCTTACTATCTTTCCATTTTTATAAATTGCAAACCTATGAAATTCTACCGTAATTATCATAAAATGCCGCTAAATCGCAATCTGGTAGAACATTTTTCAAATTATTAAACGTATCAATGTATCTTTTTTCAATGTCCCTTTCTGAAATACCATGCCCTCCCTGTTTTACGCGTTCCCGTACTCTTTCTTTGACAATATTTACGCTCTCTACTCCAATATAATGCATCTCTATGAAATATCCTTTTTTCTTTGCCTTCATTATATTATTTAAAATTGATTTTCCACACAATGTTGTCTCTTGATTAAAAGTAATACCTTCTTCAATATATTGTGCGATTTTCCTCACTGCGATTTTTCCGGCGGACATAATATCCGCGGCATTTCTCCAATCTCCAAGCTCTTTTAATATTTCATCTGCATTTACTCTTGGCATGTTCTGCAGGCTTTGCATAATCCGATACAAAGTCGATTTACCAGCCCCATTAACTCCGGCTATCAATATATATCTCTTCACTAAAAAAGCTTCCTTTCTATTGCCTGACGTTGCTTTTTTTGCAGGAGAAAATCACCGACCATTTCATAAAATTTTTTCTGTTCCTCTGTTTCAGCCTCTAGCACAAGCTGCAAGGTATCTTCAGGCTGAAGATGCGCTATTTCTTCATATATTTTTTCATACTTCTTTACATCACACATACAATACCTCTGTATAATCTTCATCTAATAATTGAGAAAAACTCCGCAGGAAAACCTGCGGAGTATATATTTTTGACGTTTCGTTTTCTGCCTGCTTATCTCTTACTAAACTGCGGCGCCCGACGGGCTGCTTTGAGACCGTATTTCTTTCTCTCTTTCATACGAGGGTCTCTCGTCAAATATCCGGCTTTCTTGAGCGCCGGTCTGTAATCGGCGTCCACTTGAAGCAAGGCTCTAGCAATTCCGTGTCTGATTGCGCCGGCTTGGCCTGTGTAGCCGCCGCCGCGAACGTTTACCATCACGTCGTACTTGTCAACGGTATCCGTTGCCGCCATGGGCTGGCGAACGATAACCTTCAATGTCTCAAATCCAAAATAATCATCTATCGGTCTTTTATTGATTGTAATTTCACCTTTACCGGGCATTAAATATACTCTGGCAACTGATTTTTTTCTTCTACCTGTTCCGTAGAATCTTGCTGATTTAGCCATTTTAATCTTCTCCTTTCAGTCCCTCTTAAAATGTTAATACTTCAGGCTGCTGAGCCGCATGTTTATGCTCAGGCCCCACGTATACATGAAGCTTGCTATACATCTGTCTACCTAAAGGTCCCTTGGGAAGCATACCCTTAACGGCAAGCTCTATCACTCTTTCAGGCTTCTTGGCCATCATCTCGCGCAGGGTAGTCTGCTTCAAACCGCCCACATACCCCGTATGGCGATAATAAATCTTCTTATCTAATTTTTTGCCTGTCACTTTTACTTTATCAGCGTTTACAACAATCACATAATCTCCCATATCCAGATTAGGAGTAAAAATCGGTTTATTCTTACCTCTTAAAACCTTGGCTACCTCTGAAGCTAAACGCCCCAACGTCTTATTTTCAGCATCCACCACATACCATTTTCTTTCAATTGTGGCAGGATTCATTATCACTGTCTTCATGAAATTACCTCCGTTATAATCATCTCAATGTACATTTCTGCACATTGCACAATACTTACGCCTGCTGCATACGCCATATGCAGATTGATATGTGCAGTACATGACGCATATTTCCTGCCGCCGCTTCTCATACTCAGACGGATGTCCGGGCCGCCGTGAACATTTTAAAACAACATGAGGATTCTATTTATAATGTTATGTCTGGGAATAGGACAAACATTATGAAACCTTTTCGCACCAAATAATTATATTATACGCTTCCGGGCGTGTCAACCGAAATTTTGCCAATTCATCCGTAAAAATTTGCGCCGAGATGGAAAATTTATTTTCACTTCCACATAAAAAATTTTTAGGCATTTCAACGGACAATGCTTACCGCTCCATCACAAAAACTCATACCCCACCAGCGTCAGTCCGCAGGCCGGGGCCGTTGGCCCTGCTGCCGAGCGGTCTTTTGCCGCCAGAATATCCCTGACCTCCTCCGGGGTCCTGCTTCCCCGCCCTACTTCCATAAGGGTCCCCGCAATGATTCTTACCATATTATAAAGGAAACCGCTGCCGCACACCCGAATGACAATCTCATTCCCCTGTTTTTCCACCGTTAGCTCATAGATAGTCCTTACTGTGGAGCGCGCTCCCGACGCGGCGGAACAAAAGCTTGCAAAGTCGTGCTCTCCTATAAGAAAGGCCGCCGCCCGCCGCATTTTTTCCACGTCAAGGGGCACGTAAGTAAAATGTGCGTACAGCCGCTTTGTGGGCAGCGGGAACTCCGTATTTAATATCCTGTACTCGTAGGTTTTCCGGCTCTCGCAATGTCTGGGGTGAAAATCGGACGCCACCTCCTCCGAACGCTGAATCCTAATATCCTCCGGCAGCCGCTGATTCAAGGCGTAAGAGAACTTTTCACCGGGAATACGGGAATCCGTGTCAAATACCGCCACGTTGCACAGGGCGTGGACGCCGGAATCGGTCCGGCTGGCTCCAATCACTTGGATGTCTTCCTTTAAAAGCCCGCTTAAAGCGCGGTTTAATTCGCTCTCCACGGTGCGTTTCCCCGGCTGGAGCTGCCAGCCCTGAAAGGCCGTGCCGTCGTAGGCCGTCACAAGCTTTACTCTTTTCATAACAAAATCTTTCCAAAGACCACGCAGACCGCCAGATAAACGGCCACCGTCCCGTAAGCAAGTTTGTCTCTTTTTTGGTAAATGAGAGGCTTCATTTTAGTTCTGTGCTCTCCCCCTCTGTAGCAGCGCGCCTCCATTGCCATGGCTAAATCGTTAGCCCGGCGGAACGCCGATATGAACAGCGGCACCAAAAGAGGCACAAGGCTTTTTACCTTTTTTATCAAATTGCCGCTCTCAAAGTCGGCTCCCCTTGCAATCTGGGCCTTCATGATTTTGTCCGTCTCCTCCAGAAGAATCGGGATAAATCTCAATGCAATCGACATCATCATGGCAATCTCATGAACCGGCACCCGCAAATATTTCAAAGGCCCCATCAGCCTTTCCATGCCGTCAGTTAAATTGTTCGGTGTGGTCGTCAGCGTCATAACCGACGAGCCCATAATCAAAAACACCAGCCGAACCGCCATAAAACCCGCAAGCCTGATTCCTTCCTTGGTAATTTTTAATTTCCAAAAAGCTAAAACTGTCTCGCCGGGAGTCAAAAACAAGTTAAACACTGCCGCAATCATCAACAAAAATACGATGGATTTCATTCCCCGAACCATAAATTTCAAGGGAACCTTCGACAGCTTAATCACCAACGCCAAAAACAGTCCCGCAATCACATATCCCACAATATTGTCCACGACAAAAAGGGATACGATATAGCAGATAGTCGTCACCAGCTTTACCCGCGGGTCCAGCCTGTGTATTACGGAATCCGTCTGATAATATTGTCCCAGCGTAATCTCTCGCAGCATCTCTTTCCTCACTTTCGCGCCGAAAGGTCAACCTCTGCCCAGCGCGCTTAATATGGCCCTTTTGGCCTCCTCTATGGTGGTGATATCCGTATCCACGTCAAAACCGCTTTTTTTCAACGCCTGCATAATGTAGGTCACCTGCGGAGCCGCAAGTCCTACCTCCTCCAGCTCTCGATAATGGCGGAACACCTCCACGGGTTCGTCGTCGAACAACACGTTTCCCCTGTTCATGACAATGATTCTCCCCACGTACTTCGCCACGTCCTCCATGCTGTGGGAGACGAGGATAACCGTGATTCCCGTCTCCTCCTGAAGCTTTTTAATCTGGTCTAAAATCTCGTCCCGCCCTTTTGGGTCTAATCCCGCCGTAGGCTCGTCGAGAATCAAAACCTCCGGCTTCATGGCAAGCACTCCGGCGATTGCCGCCCGCCGCTTTTGTCCTCCCGACAAATCAAAGGGCGACTGGTAAAAATATTCGTCCTCAAGGCCCACCTGCTTCAACGCCGCATAGGCCCGAAGCTCCACCTCTTTCTTATCCAGCCCCAAATTTTTAGGGCCAAAGCACACATCCGAAAACACGTCAACCTCAAACAATTGATGCTCCGGATACTGAAAGACCAGCCCTACCTTACTGCGCAGCTCCTTTTTATTAAAATCGCTGTCGTGGATATCCCTGCCGTTATAATAAACATTACCCGACGTGGGGACAAGAAGCCCGTTTAAAAGCTGAACCAGCGTAGACTTGCCGGAACCGGTGTGCCCAATCAGCCCGATAAACTGCCCTTCCGGTATCACAAGGCTGACGTCCTTAAGGGCGGCGTGCTCCATGGCCGTGCCCGCCTCATATATATAATTTACGTGATCTAAAATAATCGACATTTTATTCTCCATTCCGGCTGCGCGCATATATTTCCGCCAGACTTATCTTTCATTCTGCTTTTCTCTCCGGGCCTATCTTTTGCTCTGCTCTTTCCGCCAAAGCTCATCTTTTGCGTTGCTTTTCCCTTTGGACTTTTTCAAAAGCTGCTTTTCCTGTCAAATTTATCCTTCGCGCCGCTTTTCCCACCGAATTTTTTCAAGGGCCGTCACTAATTCCTCGCAGGTTAAAATCCCGTCGGGAAGGGGGAGGCCGCTTTCTTTCAATTCATGGGCCAGCATCGTCGCCTGCGGCACGTCCAGCCGCAAAGCCTTTAGCTCCTCTACCTGACTGAAAATTTCTCTGGGCGTTCCCTCCATTGCAATTTTCCCCTTATCCATCACAAACACCTTGTCCGCATGAATAATTTCTTCCATATAATGGGTAATCAAAATGATTGTGATTTCTTCCACATCGTTTAGGGCCCTCGCCGCGCGGATAACCTCCTTGCGGCCGTTGGGATCCAGCATGGCGGTGGGCTCGTCCAAAATAATGCACTTGGGGTGCATGGCAATGACGCCCGCAATGGACACTCGCTGCTTCTGCCCGCCGGAAAGCTTGTTGGGAGAATACTTGCGGAATTCGTACATTCCAACAGCCTTAAGGCTTTCCTCCACCCGCTCCCAAATTTCCTTGGTGGGCACACCGAGATTTTCCGGGCCAAAGCCCACGTCCTCCTCCACCACCTGTCCGATAATTTGATTGTCGGGATTTTGAAATACCATACCGGCTTCCTGCCTGATATCCCAAAGGTTATCCTCCTTTGAGGTATCCTTTCCGTCCACCCAGATGGTCCCCTCCGTGGGATAAAGAATTGCGTTGATGTGCTTGGCAAGGGTGGACTTTCCGGAACCATTGTGTCCCAAAATCGCCACAAAATCCCCCTGCTTCACGTCCAAATTAATTTCATCCAATGCCCGCGTGATTCCCTCTACATTGCCCTCTTCGTCTCTTCTTATATATTCAAAAACAAGATTTTTTGCTTCAACGATTCCCATTTTGACTTCCCCGCAGCTTTATCTTTACGCTTCCCTCGCTATCCGCCCTATATTGTACAAGATATTAATTTTATTTGCAATAGATTCTGATTTGTCGTATGCTGATGTATATTCCAATTATCGTATGTCAATGCATATTGCTTTTCACATTGACGCTTAAGGGCGTGCTGTTCCTGACATGACATACACTTAAAAGCTAAAACCCATTGTTGCTTTTGAAAGGATTCCTTCTATGAATAAATGGCTGAAACCTTTAGGTATATTAGTAGTAATTATCTTGTTCTTCTCCGCTATGTCAAGATTTCTTACCCGCGGGGAAACCCTCTTAGAGTACGCCGAGGCCAACCCGGAGATTGCTTACGCAACGCCGGAAAAAACTGACGCTTCCACCTCCTCCGGGGAACTCCCTGCTTCTTCTGGGATAGCCGCCCCCTTATCTTCCGCCGACGTTTCTACAACGTCCCCTGCCACTTCCCCTCAGCCGGACGCTGAGGCCATCCTCTATGCGGAGGGCTTTTCTTACCAGCCTCTTCCCGACGATATCATAAAGCAAATTACAGGCGTTTCCTACCCCGTCTCGGAGGAAAACCTACCCTTATTATCTGTTGAAGCGGTCAACATCGTTTCCGACAAGGAAGATTTAGCCGTAAGCTACGGCGACCTGCGCTATTTAAAGGTGCTTTATTATGATTTTGAAGGGCAGGTTCAAACCGGGGAGCTTATCTGCAATCAGGCAATCGCCCGCGACCTTGCGGAAATTTTTTACGAGCTCTACCTCAACGAATATCAGATAGAAAAAATTCGCTTAATTGACGAGTACGGCGGCGACGATACCGCCTCCATGCTGGACAATAACACCTCCTGCTTTAACTACCGGCTTGTGGAGGGCTCCTCCAATCTGTCAAAGCACGCGCTGGGTTTGGCAATCGATATCAACCCCTTTTACAACCCTTACGTCGTCTTTAACAAAAACGGAAGCGGTGAAACTTATATCTCCCCCAAAGGAAGTGAAATATACGCTGACCGCTCCCAAAATTTTCCTTATAAAATTGATGAAAATGATTTATGCTACAAGCTTTTTACCGCCCACGGCTTTATCTGGGGCGGAAATTGGAACTCCAGCAAGGATTACCAGCATTTTCAAAAGGTTCTCAACTAATTTTTTCCACTCCAATGGTAACCTTTTCGCCGTTTACATTCCATTCCTTTGTAACGGAAAGCGGCTCGTCCACCAAAATGGCGTCCGCCAAAACTTTTTCGGAAATTGCGGTTTTGTTGGCGTTCACTATTCCGGCAAGCTTTTCGTTTCCGTTGATTGCAACCTTGATATGGTCCATAACCTCAAAGCCCGTATCCTTGCGCATGGTTTGGATTTTGCTGATTACCTCATACACAAACCCTTCCTCAATGAGCTCCGGCGAAAGGTTGGTGTCGAGCACGACGGTAATATAGTTGTCGGCCTCCGTCACAAATCCCGCCTTCTGGGCCACGTCAATCAATAAATCCTCTTCCGAAAGGGCAATCTCCACGCCGTTCACCTCAAATTTAATTACTCCCTCGGCTTTCAGCTCTTTCATGGCTTCCCCGCCGTCAACCTCGGACAGATACTTCTGGATTCCGCCAAGCTGCTTTCCATATTTGGGGCCTACCGTGCGGAGCTGAGGCTTAAAGCTGTAGCTGGTGAGGTCGCTGACGTCCTCCTTAAATACCACTTCCTTCACATTCAGCTCGTCCTTCACAATATCCGTAAAGTAAGCGTCAAGAGCCTGCGCCGCTTTCACATACATAGCTCCAATGGGCTGACGGTTTTTAATGTTCGCCGCGTTGCGGGCCGCCCGCCCCATCACAACGATATCTAAGGCTTCCTCCATGTTTTCTTCCAGCTCTTTGTCAATCATCTCTTCATGAACCGCCGGGAAGTCGCACAGATGGATGCTTTCAGGAGCTTCTTTATCATGGCTTCTCACAAGGTTCTGATAAATTTCTTCCGTCATAAACGGAATGATAGGCGCCGCGCATTTGCAGATTTCCGTAAGCGCCGTATACAGCGTCATATACGCGTTAATCTTATCACTTTCCATGCCCTTTGCCCAAAAACGCTCGCGGCAGCGGCGCACATACCAGTTGCTGA
>JAMPGS010000099.1 GCA_023663815.1 Clostridium sp. | reverse complement strand
GGCAGTTTCCTTTTCATAAAGAAAACTGCCAACTTGTATACTGTTTTATTTAGCTGTAAACAATGTCATTTCAAGGCTCTTTCAAAAATGGTGTAGTAAATGCCTTATCCTTCCATGAAATCATTGATTTTACAGGCTTTTCCAGAACATTTCAAGATACTGTCGTAGCAGCTTAAAAACCGCCGATTTATCGCAGCCTTCCTCATTTCTTTTTATCCTTAAGTTCAGGAAACACCATCAAAACCATCGCCAAAAAGCAGGCGCTTCCGCCCAAAAAATTGGAGATAGGCTCGGCGACAAACACCCCCTTCGCCCCAAGGCCTCCCACATAAGGCAGTATAAAAGTCAGCGGAACCACAATTACCACCTTGCGGAGCAGGGAAAAGAAAATCGCCTGTTTCTTTTTGTTGAGGGATTTAAACACCGTCTGCCCGCTGTACTGCAGGGCCTGAAAAATAAAGGCAAAAAAGTAAATATGCAGGGCGGGCACCGCCACGGTCAAAAGGGAGTCGTCATTGTTAAAAATTCCAATAAACATTTCCGGCAGGAGCAGAATCAAAACCCACACCACCGCCGTATAGGCAAGGGCCGACAAGGTCACAAAGCGGATTGACTTTTTCACGCTGTCGTATCTTTTTGCGCCGTAATTATAGCTTAAAATCGGGGAAGCTCCGTCCGCAATTGCCAAAACCGGGGTATCCAAAATCTGGCGTACGGAATTGATAATTGTCATGGTGGAGATATAAACGTCCCCGCCAAATGCTCCCAGCATCCTATTGCACGCAATCTGCACCAAGCTGTTGGTACACTGCATCACAAAGCTTGCGCTCCCCAGCCCCACAATGTCAAAAATACGCTTTCTGTGAAGGGAAGGCTTCTTTTTTAACCTAAGCCGCAGCTCCGCCCTTCCGCCGGTTAAAAAGCGCAGCACAAAAACCGCCGACAAAATCTGGGAGCAGATAGTCGCCAACGCCGCCCCCTGCACGCCCAGCCCAAGCACAAAGATAAAAACCGGATCCAGCACAATATTGGTGACGGCTCCCAGAAAAATAGTCGTCATTCCCACACCGGCAAACCCTTGGGAATTGATAAAGGGATTCATTCCAAGCGCCGCCATGGAAAATACCGTTCCCATCAAATAAATCCGCATATAAGGCATGGCGTAGGGAAGCGACGTATCGGAGGCCCCAAACAGTGTCAAAATGGGCCTGCAGAAGATACTTCCTAAAAAGGTCAAAATTACCCCTGTGATTATCAGCAGATAAAAGGAAGTGTTCATAATTTTTTCCGCTTCCTCCAGATTGCCCCGTCCCCGCTCAATGGAGCAAAGGGGCGCGCCTCCCGCGCCGTACAAATTAGTAAACGCCGTAATCAACGAAATGAAGGGAAAACACAGCCCCACGCCTCCCAGCGCCAAAAGGCCCTCCCCCGGAATTCTTCCTATATAAATACGGTCAACAATGTTGTACATTAAATTCAGTATCTGGGCCACCAGCATGGGGGCCGTCACCCGAACGATGTTCTTCGTAACGCTTCCTTTTGAAAAATCTACTTGCTTCGCCTGCATTTTGGGACGCCTTCTTTCCGATTGTCATTTCTGCCTCGTTGCGTTTTGCTTTTGCTTCTCGTTTTTGCGCTTTCTTTATTTCTGCTTACCGCTTTCTCTTTATTTCCCCTATTTTAGCCGGTCAATCAATTTTCAAAACGCGATATCCGCACTCCTCCGCCTTGCTCTTCAAGACCTCGTCCCACACCTCTTTCTCCAAATATACTTCGACGTACTCCTCCTTGAACGCTACCGCCGTTACGTCCTCAATTTGCTCAAAGGCGGATTGAAGTTTGTCCCTGCAATCATCGCAATGAATCCCCTCAATGTAAATCGCCTTATAGTCCATCCGCTCAATCTTAAAAATAACGGGCCTTGTGCCGTCCGAACAGCAGGCAATCATCACGCGCTCGTCGTTCATCCAGCCTCGCATAATAGAGCCGCCTTGCAATCCCGTGTATATGTAACGCGAAACGGCATCCCATGCCTCGGAACAGTGCGGAAATGCCGTGCCTCCTGCAACCCCGTCCGCCCTGTGTACAGATTGCTTTAAGGTATTTAAACCCATATGCCAAAAATCGTCGGCCGCGCCGTAACGCTCAAATATAAATTCATCCCCCACATGATAACAGGAACACATGCCGGCGTTTGCATCCGCGCAGTACTTAGCCTGCAGGTCCGTATATAATTTTTTATCAATCACCGTCAATTTTACTTTGTACTGCATTGCTTCCTCCTCCTGATTTTTCGCTAACGCTTTTTTGCTAGTATTTTGGGTTAGTATCTTTTTTATTAGTATTACTTTTACTAGGACTATTTTACTAGTATCATTTTACTAGTGTTATCGTATCACAAGAGCGATTTTTTAACAAGCGCAAGGCAAAGTCCTCTGTCAAAGAAAAACAAAATTTCCTGCAAAAAAAGCAAAATTCCCCGTCAAAAAAAACAAAATTTCCTGCAAAGAAAAACAAAACCCTCCGTCAGAGAAAAACAAACTTTCCCCGCATAAAGAGACAAAATCCTCCGTCAAAGAAAAGCAAAACCCTCTGTCAAAGAAAAACAAAATCCTCCTGCAAAGAAAAGAAAAATTCCCCTGCCAAAATTCAAAACCCCAATTACAAATTCCGCTCTTTCCGGTTCACATTCCTACGCAAATAATTTCCAACACCCGTAATGCACAGCAGCGTTACTATTAAAAATAAGCCGGGAATCAGTATCATCCACCATGACCCTGTAAGCAATGCCCTATCGGATAACGACAGCATACTCCCCCATGAAATCACCTCCACCGGCAGGCCGATTCCCATAAAGCTTATGGTAGATTCCGCCACAATAGCGCTGCGGATATTCATAATCACCATAAACATAATGGAGGATACAAAGTTAGGCGTTAAATGCCGCCACAAAATATGAAAAAAGCCGCCTCCCATACACCTAGCGGCAATCACATACTCGCTGCCGCGGATTTGCCTCACTTCGGTTCTCACAACCTTTGCAATGCTCATCCAGCCGGTAAATCCAATCACCAGCGAAATGCTGAGCACATTTGCTTTTCCAAAAATTGCTTGAATTAAAATAATCAGCAAAAGCCCCGGCACGCTCAAGAGAATTTCCGTCGCCCTCATCAACAGCCCGTCCAGCCACGCAGGCCCGCTGCCGCTGACCGCCCCGAAAATAATGGCAATCACCGTGGAAATCAGCGTGGAGATGATTCCAATAAATAAAGAAATCCTTCCCCCGTACCAAATCATGGAAAAGATATCCCTGCCCATGGTATCCGTTCCAAAAAGGAATTCCCCGTTAGGGGGCACATTGCAGTTTAGCAAATCCAAATAAGCCGGGTCCTTTGTCGTCACCCATTTTCCCGCCATGCAGCCGACGACAATCAACCCCAGCAAAATCATCGAGACAACCGGCCTGCGCCTTGGCCGCCTTTTTTCCTGCGGTAGAGCTGACGAAGCTTCCGCTCTAATACCTACAAGCTGGAAGGGTTCTTGTCCGGCTTTCGCAGTCTCAAGTGCTTTTCTCTGGCTGACACCTACACGCTCAAATTCCTCAAGTACTTTTTGTCCGATATCGGCATACTCAAAGCTTTTCAACATTTCCTGACCTGTAATTGCAGTTTCAAGTATTTCCTCCTGTCCAACGCCTGCAAACGCAAATCTCTCAAAACCTCTCTGCCCAGCTTTCGCAGTCTCAAATTCTTTTCTCTGGCTGACATCTGCACGCTCAAGTTCCTCAAATACTTTCTGTCCGCCATCTACACACTCAAGCCCCTCAAATACTTTCTGTCCGACATCTGCACGCTCAAAACCTTCCAACACTTCATGCTTATCCCTTTTACTCTGTAACTCTCTCCTCACGGCTCCGTCACCTCCGAAATTTCCCCGGCGTCGGTCTTTTTAATTCGAGGGTCAATCTGTTCGTTTATCGTCTGGGCAAGGGTGTTGCACAAAATCACCACAATCCCCGTGAGGAGGCTCAGCAGCATTAAAAGATTATAATCCTTGTATCTGGCGCTCTCATAGGAAAGCGTCCCAATTCCCGGATAAGAAAAAACTGTCTCCACAATATAAGTCCCGCCCATCACGTGGGGCACCGAAATTGCCATAATACTTAAATAAGAGGGAATCATGTTGCGCAGACAGTGCTTGAACATGATGCTCCGTTTTGTCAAACCCTTAGCCTTCGCCAGCAGCACATAATCCGCGCGGACTTCCTCAAGCAGCTTGTTGCGGATCATGTAAGCGTAATACCACAGATGGCTTGTCACAACAATTGTCATAGGCAGAATCAAATGAACTATCCTGTCCGCCAGATTGTCCTTTTCTCCAATAGAATAGGCCCCCGAACTTGGGAGCAGGCGCAGCTTTACGGAAAAGATAAGTATCAGAATCAGCGACAGCCAAAACTCAGGGATACAGCTGATAACCGTCCCCGCCTGACAGATAATGCGGTCCAGCCATTTATCCTCACGCCACGCGCACAAAATTCCAAGCAATAGCGCCAGCACAAAAATGAGGACAAAGCCAATCCCTCCCAAAATCAGCGTGTTGCCTATTCTCTCGCCAATCACTTCCGCCGCATCCATTTTATATTTATAGGAAATGCCAAAATTGCCTTGAAGCGCGTTTTCAAGCCATCTGACATACTGAACCCGAATAGGCTCGTTCAACCCCAGCTTATCTTCCGCCCACTCCCTCTCCTGCGGGCTCATTTTTTCCACCCTATCCCCATAATAGGATACCAGCGGGTCCCCCGGAGCCAGCCGCGAAACGTAAAAGACCACAAGGGACAAAAGAAACACGCTGACAAAAAAAGCAAGTATTTTTTTTCCATAATAAACGGTTCTTTTATACTTCAGCACGAAGTCTCCTCCCTTTCTCTTCCGCTCTTTTCGGATAAGGCTTAGGAATCGCCGACAAAAGCGTTTTTGTATAAGGGTGCTTTGGATTTTCAAAAAGCTCCCGCGTGGGGGCGGTCTCCACCAATCGTCCCTGATACATAACGCCCACCCGGTCGCACAAAAATTCTACGACGCTCAGGTCATGGGCGATAAACAAAAATGAAAAGCCATGCTCCCTCTGCAGATGGCGGAATAAATTAATAATCTGCGCCTGTATGGAAACGTCCAGCGACGCAATTGGCTCGTCCGCCATCAAAAGCTCCGGCTCCATGGAAAGGGCCCTTGCAATCGCCACGCGCTGCCGCTGGCCTCCCGACAGCTCGGAAGGGTATTTGTCCAAATATTCGGCGTCCAATCCCACATAATATAGTTGAAATTCCGCCTCCGCCCGATAAGATCCCCGCGGCGGCGTTATATGCTGCAGCTTCATGGGCTCCGCAATAATATCGCACACCTTCATTCGCTGGTTCAAACTGGAATCGGAATCCTGAAAAATAATCTGCCTTGTTCTTTGGAGCATTTTTCTATTTTCCCGAAAGGCCCTGCCGTTACAAGTGTCGATTCCCTTGTAAAAAATATTGCCGCCGCAAGGTTTATAAATATTCATAACGCACCGCGCCACCGTTGATTTTCCTGAACCCGATTCCCCCACAAGGCCGAAAATTTCTCCCCTGCGTATTTGAAAGGAGACGTCACAGGCCGCGTTCACGGCAATCTTTTTCGTCAACGGGAAGCGGTGGGATAGGTGCCGGACGTCCAAAAGAATTTCTGGAAGGTCTGTTTTCTGTTTTTCGCTGGATAAATCTTTTCCTTCTAATATAATAGGTTTATCCACTTTAGGTGCTCTCTCGTCCAGCAGCCATGCAGCCGCAAAATGGCTGTCCGTCACCTGAAACATAGGCGGCTCTTTTTCATAATCAATCTCAAGAGCGTACTCGTTGCGGCAGGCAAAGGCGTCCCCCTTAGGCGGACAAAGCAGGCTTGGCGGCATCCCCGGAATCGTATACAGCTCCTCCCTCCCTTTCGACATGGAGGGAAGAGAGCGCATAAGCCCCCACGTGTAAGGATGCCTTGCATCATAATAAATTTCCTCCGCCTTTCCAATTTCCACAATTTTCCCCGCATACATCACCGCAACGCGGTCCGCCGCCCTTGCAACTACCCCCAAGTCGTGGCTTACCAAAACGGTGGCAGTGCCCAGCTTTTTTTGAATCTCTCGGAGTAAATCAAGAATTTGCGCTTGAATCGTCACGTCCAGCGCGGTCGTCGGCTCGTCCGCAAACAAAATAGACGGATTTCCCGCAAGGGCAATCGCCATCACGCTGCGCTGCCTCATGCCTCCCGAAAAATGATAGGGATAAAGCCTGCTCCTCTCCTCCGGGCTGTCAATTCCCACCAGCTTCATCAACTGGATTACCCTGTCATGCAAAGCGGCGGCGGAAATTTTCGGTTCATGCGCCTTGACCGCCTCCGCAATCTGTGCGCCGACGGACATGGTAGGATTGAGAGCCGTCATGGGATCCTGAAATATCATTGAAAACAGCTTGCCGCGAAGCCTTTGCATATCTCTTTCCCTATAACCGGTGATATCCGCGCCGTTTACAAGGATGCTTCCCGACTTAATTTTTGCCGTCTCCGGCAGAAGCTTCATAATGCTCCTGCACAAAACGCTTTTGCCGCAGCCCGATTCTCCCACAATTGCCAGCACTTCGCCGGGCTTTAGGGAAAAGCTCACGTCCCGGACGGCCTGAACCTCACCGTAAGCCGTAAAAAAACTGACAGACAGATTTTTAACTTCCAAAAGTTCCGACATTTTTTCTTGTCTCTCATTCCTTTGTTTTTCTTTCAAGCGCGGATACGCTCCGCGGCAATAAGCCAAGCGGCTACAAACAGCCGCTGAACCCATCGCCTGCAAGAACCATCTTCCAACACACGCAACACACAATAGATATTTGGTTTCACAACTGCCAACTTGCAGCCGCCCTGCTCGTAACCATAAAAATAACGTATCTACTTAAATCTTAACTACATTTATTTTACTCGGAAATTGTCCACTCCGCAACGTTCCAGAAAATTCCCACGCCGTGGTGTCCCATAACCGTGTCTGCTGCAATCCCCTGAATCTTGGAATCCGCCACATAATTTGCATCGATATAGCAGATAAACGCATAGGCTGGGTCGTCGGCAAGGGCCTCCTGAAATTGATTATAAGCCTCCGCCCGCACAGCCGGGTCGTCAGACTGACGGGCTTGCGTCAGATATTTGTCAACCAATTCATTGGAATACCCTGAATAATTCGCTCCTTTATCCGTGCCAAACACCTTATAGGTGTGATCGTCGGCGTCAAAAGGACTTCCCCAGCCGATAAGGTACGCCATTTGTCCGCCCCAATCCACCTGAACGGGAATTTCCACGCTGCAGTTTATTCCAACCTCCCGGAGCATCTGAGCCGCCGCCTGCGCCATATCCACGCGGACCTGGTCTCCCGCGCCTACGCTGATAACAAATCCCACCTCTTCGCCGCCTCTGATGTAAAATCCGTCGTCCCCCATGGTGCAGCCCGCCGCTTCCAAAATTTCCTTTGCCTTTTTCGGGTCATAATCATAATGGTTTACCGCTTCGTTGTTATAGACATTCCTCTGCAGCGGCCCGTAAGCGGTCATTCCCTGTCCGAGAAGCACGGCGTCGATAATAGCCTGACGGTCGATTGCATAGCAGACTGCCGGGATAAGGTCCCTATTTTTTGTCCAATATTCGTTGTAAAAGTTAAAAAGAATTCCCCGGTAATCGGAAGTCGTCATATCATAACAAGTATAGCCCTCCCTATCCGCAAAAGCCATTGCATCCTTCGGGGTCAGCAACGCCAAATCCAGTTCGCCGGATTCCATTTGAACGGCCTTTGCATTGTCGTCGGGAACAATTTTAAAAATAATTTTGTCAATATTGGGGCTTCCCTTATAATAATCCTCGTTTTTCACAAGCGTAATCGCCTGCCCCACGTCCCAGCTCTCCAGCTTATAAGGGCCTGTTCCCACCGGATTGCGGAAAAATTCCGACTCCTGCATATCTTCGCCTAAAAGAAGATGCTCCGGCAAAACCGCCATCGTCATATAATCCAAAAACGCCACGTTGGGCGCCGCCAGCCGAAACGAAACGGTATTGTCGTCAATCACGGTAATTTCTTCCACATCTTCATAGTTGGGCGCGTTTTCAGAACCGTTGTCGGGATTCATAATCGCCTCAATGGTAAATTTCACGTCGTCCGCCGTAAAAGCCTCGCCGTCATGCCACTTTATCCCCTCGCGGATATGAAAGGTGTAAGTGCACGTGCTCTCGTCAAACTCCCACTTTTCCGCCAGCCCCGGCACTACCTGATTGTCGCCGTCATGAGCGGTAAGCCCGCTAAAAAGCAAAATATTGATTTCGCCGTGCTCATCCATGGCGGGATTGATTCTTGTGTAATCGCCGCTCCCGTAAACAAGGGTGCTTTCCCCTGTGGAAGTGCCCGCTTCTGTTTGAACGTCCGCTTCCGCTAATGTTCCCTCATCGGTTTCGCCGGAGGCGCTCCCCTCCGCGGATGCAGAAGCTCCCTCTGTGAAAGAGCCCTCTTCCGTGGAAGCTTCTGTGGAAATATCTCCCTCCCCTTGCTTCGTATCCGCCGTACTGCCGCAGGCTGACAAGCAAAAAAGCAGCGTCAACACCGACAGAAAATAAAATACTTTTTTCATTTTGTCTCCTTTCCAAATCCTTCGTGCAATAAGTAACGCAAATCGCAAATCTGCGTCTGGTAATTAAGTAAGGAAGATTTACTCGCCACGCGGGGAGCGTGCTGCGCCAGCAGCAAATTTCCTTCCGCACCCCTGCGCAACCGAGCAAGAAAGATTTTTCGCCCCGCCTGCTGTGCAGCCCATGCGCCGCTCTTGCAGCTTCTTCCTCCGCGCGGGCCTACACAATTGAACAGAGATGATTTTTCGCCCCCGCTTGTGCGCGAGCCTGTGTATAAAAAGGGCATACAACCCCTTTCAAGAGGCTGTATGCCTTCATGTGCATACATTATTCGCGCATTATTGTTGTATAATTCAGAGCTTCGGCTCCGATAAAGCGGCTTCCTGCCGCCGGTTGCTTTTTTCATGCCACAGGAAAATACTTATTTCCTGTGTTCGTATCGACGTGTTATAGTGTAACATATTTTTGTTTGGATGTCTAGTTTTGTGTTTTGGTGAATTGAAACATCTCTAAGCAAAACAATTGTCACATTTAAAAAGATATGATATGATTTTATCGG
Organism: Clostridium sp.; assembly: GCA_023663815.1. Classification (GTDB taxonomy): domain Bacteria; phylum Bacillota; class Clostridia; order Lachnospirales; family Lachnospiraceae; genus Suilimivivens. The sequence goes on along the minus strand of JAMPGS010000099.1, from coordinate 3,329 downwards.
GAAACCAAAGCCGAGGCGGCTACCCTGCTTTCAGAAGGGCGAACCCTCCAGGCGAAAGAAAGGAGGGCGATGTCGATGGTTACATATGCTGACTTATTTCAGTTTTGTATATTCATTGTCACTCTTATTGGTCTTTGTTACACAGTCTTTAAGGGAAGAAAATAGCCGCCACTACCACCAATAGTGACGGCCAGCCTCGTAAGAGGTTAATGCTTTAATTATTCGGAGGGACACCGCTTCGGTTTCCCTTTATGCATATACTATAGCACATCTTCCCGATTCATTCAAGCGTCTTTTATCTGCTAGTTTGTGTCAAGTTTTATCTGCTAACGCCTTATCGCCCGCCGCCTCTTCTTTATTCTTATCCATCGGCAAATATTTTTCTTTGATTCGTTCATGTGTTTACTGTGCTCAATTTCCTCTTTTTTTCAACTATTCCTCCTCCCTACTCTTCCTCACTTCCCTCACAACCCCGTCTATCAGCCTTGCCAGCGTCAAATCCGAAATCCCCACAATATAGTTATCACAATGATTCACGGGAATCAGTATCCGCTTCGCGCTGCTTTGCCCAACGGCAACCGCCATCGCCGGGGTTATTTCTCCTAACAGGGAATCCGCAATCACAATTCCGATAGGCCCGATAATCAAATCGGCCTTACGGCAGCACACCTTCACCGCGTTTTCGCCGGTGGCCGCCTCGTCCGCTCCCGCTTTCAGCATGGCGGAGGCCGCCGCGCTGTTGGTGCCCACCGCCGTCACTGTCTGCTCTGGAAAATTTTTTTTGAGAGCGGCAATCACCTGCCTCCCAATGCCGCCCCCCTGCGCGTCAATCACCAATATATTCATGCCTTTCTCCATTCTTAAAAATTTAAAGCTCGTACAGCTTTGTATATTTTTTCACCAAATAATCAATATAGTATGCAGGATTAAAATGCTCCCCCGTCGCCGAGACAAGAATCTCGTCGGCAGTTTTCGCCGCCCCGTAACGGTGAATTTTTTCCTTCATCCAGTCGGTAATCACTTGCATTTTCCCTTGGCGAAGCGCATCCTCCACAGAAATTTCCTTCTCCATGGCACGGAAAAACTGCGCTCCATAGGCGCTGCCAATTGCGTAGGTGGGAAAATAACCAAAATCCCCCGCGCTCCAATGAATATCCTGCAAAATCCCCTCGGCCGGGCCGGAGGGTGAAACGCCTAAATACTTCCGATACTTGTCATTCCAAAGCCTGTCAAGGCCGCTAATATCCACATTCCCGTCAAAAATTTCCTTTTCAAGCTCATAGCGGATAAGCACGTGGACAGGGTAAGTCAGCTCGTCCGCCTCGGTTCGGATAAGGGAGGGCCGCGATACGTTTATCACTTCTACAAATTGTTCCAGAGAAATATTCCCCAGCTTATCCGGAAAATGCTTCTGCAGCTTGGGATAGTTTACCTCCCAAAAAGCCGGATGGCGTCCGATATGATTTTCCATCAGGCGGGACTGGCTCTCATGCATTGCGCTGCCAATCGCATCCTTGAACGCGGTGCCGTCGTATTTTTCCTCCACCTGCAGGGCGTACAGCGCATGTCCATACTCATGAACCGTGGATAAAATAGCGGATAACAGATTATTTTTATAATAATGGGTTGTGATTCTTGTCTCCCTCGCAGAAAAAAACTCCGTAAAAGGGTGCTCGGAAAGGCCCATGTAACAGCAATTACGGTCAACCTGCAGATAATCCTTCAATTCCTCCACAAAAGCTTCCTGAGCCCGCACGTCATAGTCAGAAAATAAAATCGAATCGTCTATTTTCTTTCCCCGCCTCTGTATTTCCCCAATCAGCGGAAGCAGCTTTTCCTTCACCGCCGTAAAAAAACTGTCGTAAGCCGCCGCGCTTGTCCCCATCTCATAGCGGTCAAGGAGATAATCATAATCGCCGCACTTTTTATCAAGATAAGTCAGCGCCTCCTTCTGAACAGCGATGACCTTCTCCAAATGCGGCAGGAACATGCCGAAATCATTCTTTTCCTTGGCCTGCTGCCATGCGCTTTGACTGTCCGCAAGGACCTGCTGCTTTCTGACATAAACCTCCTTCGGCAGCTTTCTCACGTCCTCAATCAGCCGGAAATAAAGCGCCAGCTCCCTTTTTAGCTCGCTTCCCTCTTCCGCCCTTCTGTACATATCCTCCAGCCGCCCTAAATACTCCGGCGCCATCTGATAGGAGAACGCTTCCCCTGACAAAACGGCAAGCATCCTGTTTCGATAGGGAATCCCGGCTTTCGGCGCCGCCGTTGCAAGGTCAAAGTACATGGTGCTGCCTGCTATGCGGTAAGCCGCGCAAATTTCCTTATACTCTGCAAAAAATTTTAAATCTTCACCTGTTACATTCATTTTTTGACACTCCTTTCTTCCCCGCGCATACAAAATAACACTAGCAAAACAGCCGCCGCAATAATTCCCGCATAGCTTCCAATCAGAGAATCCTGCGCCAGCTCTTTCGCCAGCTGATAACCTCCTATATCAATGGCAAGAAGCCTTCCTCGAACTTGGCCCCGTACCCAATCTTATCTCCCCGTATCCGGTTAATGGCTCCAACCACCGCGCCGACTGTCATAATCATCATAAGTATCCGATTCATTTAAAATTTCATGCGCTTTTCAATGTCCGCCCATGCCTCATCGTCAATTTCTTCCGCCCGAAACAGCTTTTTCTTATCATCGTCGGTAATCTGGCGGATAACGCGGCACGGATTACCCGCCGCAAGAGACCAGTCGGGAATATCTTTCGTCACAACGCTTCCCGCGCCAATCACCACATTGTTACCGATGTGAACGCCCGGACAAATCACCGTGTTTCCTCCAAGCCATACATTGTCGCCGATTGTTACTTCCTTTCCGTACTCATAGGCCGAATTCCGGCTGACCGGATGCACCGGGTGGCCCGCCGTGTAAATCGCCACATTGGGCGCCATCTGGCAGTTGTCTCCAATTTTAATTTTCGCCACGTCAATCAGCGTGCAGTTATAATTGGCAAAAAAATTCTTCCCCACCTCGATGTGCGTACCATAATCACAGTAAAAGGGCGGATTGATAAATGCATCCTCTGATTTTCCCAGCAATTCTTTAACCGCTTCTTTAATCCCATTAAAATCGGCTCTGTCCATAAAATTCAGTTTTTGGAGCAGCTTTCTGCAGACCAACTGCTCCTCAAAAATACTTTCGTCCGATATGTAAGCCATCTGCGCGTCTCTTCGTTCGATATTGTTCATGTTATTCTCCATTCCAGAGCGTTTACGCGACGGGGCGACGCAAATCTCAAATTTGCGTCTGCCATCAATGCAATTTGTGAC
>JAMPGS010000098.1 GCA_023663815.1 Clostridium sp. | reverse complement strand
GGGAGACTTGGGGATTGCCTGTGTAAGCGAATATTTTAACCTGTCCCCCACTTATTTCAGCAGGCTTTTCCATGAAAAAACAGGGCAAAAATACATTGACTTTGTGACGGAAGTGCGGATGGAAAACGCAAAAAAGCTGATTCGCGAATCCCCGGAAATTTCGGTAAAGCAGACGGCGGAAGCCGTAGGCTATACCAGCGTTCGCCATTTTTCCAAGCTGTTCCAAAAATATACCGGAGTGCTTCCCTCAAACTACTAAAACTTTTTGCGCTGGTAATTTAAGGATTTACGCCTTATAATATATAAATAGGAAATGATTTACACAAAGACAGCTTTTAATTATCTTATCATCAAAAGGAGGATATCTACATGAAACCCAAAGTTTATTTTACCAAAGACATTACTCCCGAAAATGTACTAGAACTTTATCAAAAGCTTGAAAAAGAATTAAAAGGCAGCGTAGCCGTAAAGCTTCATTCCGGCGAAGTTGGCAATCAAAATTTTTTAGGGCCTGACCTATGGAAACCTATAGTAAAAGAATTAGACGGCACTGTAGTCGAGTGCAACACCGCCTATGAAGGAGAACGCAATACCACCGAAAAGCACTTAAAAACCTTTGAAAAGCACGGATGGAGCTCTAATTTCAAGGCGGAAATTCTCGATGCAGAAGGTCCCGATTTAGAACTTGAAATTCCTGACGGAAAAGTCATCAAAAAGAATTATGTAGGAAAAAACATTAAAAACTATAATTCTATGCTGGTTCTCTCCCACTTTAAAGGCCACCCCATGGGAGGATACGGCGGAGCGTTAAAGCAGCTTTCTATTGGAGTAGCCTCTTCCTATGGGAAACAATATATTCACGGCGTGGGAGTACCTGAAAACTTCTGGACCTCCGACCATGATTCCTTCCTCGAAGCTATGGCTGACGCCGCTTCCTCCGTTGTAAAATATTTTGACGGAAATCTGGCATATATCAACGTCATGAAAAACATGTCCGTGGACTGCGACTGCTGCGCCGTAGCCGAGGATCCCTGTATGCAGGACATTGGAATTTTAGCTTCCCTCGACCCCATTGCAATCGACCAGGCGTGTCTTGATTTAGTGTACTCCTCCAACGACCCCGGCAAAGACCACCTTATAGAACGGATTGAAAGCAGAAACGGAACCCATACAATAGAAGCTGCCGCGGCTCTCGGATACGGAAGCAGAGAATATGAACTAATTACAGTGTAATATTTTTATGCTATCATAATAATTTTAATAGTAAAAATATAACGACAACAGCGTTCAGGGTGATTGTATTCCTTAAGGAAATGTAATCACCCTGAATTATTTATTAGTATATTTTATTGTAAATCATCAGACTTATTTAAAAGTCATTTTACTTATCATCATAATGTCCCCTGCAAGAAAGAATAAAAACTACATTTTCTTTTATATAATAAACAATTCTGTTTTTATCATCAATACGTCTGCTCCAATAGTTTCTATAGTTCCCTCTTAATGGTTCCGGTTTTCCTATACCCTCACATCCATTTCTTTGAATATCCTTTAAAAGAGAATTTATCCGCCTTATCAGTTTCTTATCATGTTCCTGCCAGTAACAATAATCCTCCCATGCTCTATCTTCCCATAATAATTTCATAATTTTTTATTCCTCTATTAAATCATGTTCAGCAAAATGTGCCTTTCCTGACTCAACATCGGCAATAATACGCTCCAAATGTTTCATATTACTTTCAGAATAAAATGGGTCTGGATCCGCTGTAATTTCAAAAGGTATGCGCCGTTCCATTCTAACCTTGCTAAGAAAAACATTAATTGCTGCCGTCATAGTAAGTCCCATACTTGCACAAATTTCCTCTACTTCTTTTTTCATATTAATATCCATACGAAAATTTACCATTGTTGTCTGCGCCATATTTACACCACCTTTCACTTATCAATATTTTAACATATATTAAAAAAATGTCAATCAAATGCTTTACAATGCTTGACTAAATTATATTTAAGACAATACATTTTTATTTACACTATTTTTTAATACAACAACCGTAAAATCTATAATAAACATATGGTATGCATAGCCCATTAGCTAAACAACTACCACCGTTCTTTCTATTTTCTTTTATTAAAAATAAAAAATATTCAAAAAATAATAAATTCCTTAAAAAAACAGCTCAGACAAAAGTAATTTTTCCTTAAGGAGCCCTTACAAAAACGCCAGCGCTTAGCGAGGTATTTTCGAGCTTAGCGCCGTTGCGTTTTTGTAGAGCGGGAGCGTGGCGACGTAGGAAAATTACTTTTATCTGAGCGTCCCTCTAACTAATTAACTTTATCCTAAATTTTACAACCTCTTAAGCAGCTCCTCCCTCTGCTCCTCATACCCCGGTTTTCCAAGCAAAGCAAACATATTCTTCTTATAACTCTCAACTCCCGGCTGATTGAAAGGATTCACTCCCAGCAAATATCCGCTGATACCGCAGGCAAACTCAAAGAAGTAGAACAATTCTCCCAAATAAAATTCGTTTACCTCAGGAACATTCACCATAAGATTGGGAACCTGACCGTCCGTGTGGGCGAGAATCGTCCCATTCATAGCGCTCTTATTTACAAAATCAACGTTCTTTCCGGCAAGATAATTTAAACCATCCAAATCAACAGGCTCTTTCTCAAGAACAATCTCTTCCCTGCTTGTCTCAATGTTGATGACCGTCTCAAACATATTTCTGGAGCCGTCCTGAATAAACTGGCCCATGGAATGTAAATCTGTCGTCAAATCAACGCTTGCAGGGAAAATGCCCTTCTGGTCCTTCCCTTCGCTCTCCCCATAAAGCTGCTTCCACCACTCGGAAACATAATGAACGTTGGGCTCGTAATTTGCAAGAATTTCAATTGCTTTTCCTTTTCTGTGGAGAATGTTGCGGACAGCCGCATACTTAACGGCATCGTTTTCCTCAAAGGAAGATTCCAAAGCCGCCTTGCGTCCCGCCTGCGCGCCTTCCATCAGCTTATCGATATCCGCGCCGCTTACGGCAATGGGAAGAAGCCCCACGGCGGTAAGAACGGAGAAACGTCCCCCCACATCATCAGGAACAACAAAGGTCTCATAACCTTCCTCTGTAGCCAAATTTTTTAAAGAGCCCTTTGCCTTATCCGTGGTAGCGTAAATTCTCTTTGCCGCCTCTTCTTTTCCGTATTTCTTCTCCATCATTGCCTTAAATACGCGGAAAGCAATGGCAGGCTCCGTGGTGGTGCCGGATTTGCTAATCATATTGATAGAAAAATCCCTGTCCCCAATCACGTCCATCAAATGCTTGATATAAGTGGAGCTGATAGAATTTCCAACAAAATAAATTTCAGGCGTTTTTCTAATTTCCTTGCTCACTACATTATAAAAACTATGTCTTAAAAATTCGATGGCCGCCCTTGCGCCGAGATAAGAACCGCCGATACCGATAACCAGCAGAACCTCGGAATCGCTTTTAATTTTTTCAGCCGCTTTCTTAATTCTGTCAAACTCTTCCTTGTCGTAATCCACAGGCAAATCAATCCATCCGAGAAAATCATTTCCTGCCCCCGTTTTTGAAACTAAAAGCTCCTTTGCGTCCAAAGCAAGCTTTTTCATGGATTCCACTTCATGGTCTTTCACAAATGAAGCCGCTTTGGAATAATCAAACGTCACTTTACTCATAATAAAAACTCCTTTCTTAATCTTATATTTATAATTATCTTTTAAATTTTAACTTTCTTCGGAAGAGCTGCTTTCCTCAGATTCAGAAACAATTTTCTCCTCGCCTGCTTCTGAAAAATCTGTTTCACTTTCCTCCACTTCAATTTCTTCCTCTCCGTCGGAAATCTTTTCTCTTACCTTGGCAATCTGGGCAACTGTTACACCCTCGTCTAAGTTAATCAGCTTCACGCCCGAAGCCACGCGCCCTAAAGTGGAAACGTCCGCCATCGGTATTTGAATGATGATTCCCTCCGTAGTAATCATCATAATCTCATGCTCATCGTTTACGGCCTTTACTCCAATTACGCATCCTGTCTTATCGGTAATCTTATAGCATTTTACGCCTTTGCCTCCCCTTTTCTGCACATTGAACTCCTCTAGGAGAGTGCGCTTTCCCATGCCCTTTTCGGATGCGATAAGAAGAGAATCCCCCTGATGGTCAAGCTGCATACCCACAACTTCATCGCCATCTTTTAAGTTCATTCCAATAACGCCCATAGAAGCTCTTCCTGTGGCGCGCAGATCCGTCTCCTTGAACCTGATACACATTCCAAATTTTGTCACAAGGAAAATATCTGTGTCCTTATCGGTAACCTTAATTTCTATTAACTTATCGTTTTCCTTTAAGGTGATTGCTGTCAGCCCGTTTTTACGCACATTGCTGAACTCTACAACCCTTGTCTTTTTCACAATGCCGTTTTTTGTCACCATGAAAAGATTTTTTTCTTCGTCATAGTCTTTGATAGGAATAATGGCACTTATTTTTTCTTCAGGACCAAGCTGCAGGAGATTTACGATTGCGGTTCCTCTGGAAGTGCGGCCCGCCTCCGGTATCTCATAGGTTTTTAGCCTGTAAACCCTGCCAAAGTTTGTGAAAAACATGACATAATGATGGGTAGTCGTCATAAGAAGATCGTCGATAAAATCGTCTTCTATGGCCTGCATCCCCCTGATGCCTTTTCCGCCTCTGTGCTGTGACTTAAAGTTATCGATTGTCATGCGCTTAATATATCCTAAATTGGACATGGTAATAATTGTATTTTCATTGGGAACCATATCTTCCCTTGAAATATCAAAGCTGTCATGGCCGATTTTACTTCTTCTCTCGTCCCCGTATTTATCGGAAATTTCCGTTATCTCCGTCTTAATTACGCCTAGAAGCTTTTTTTCATCCGCAAGAATTTCTTTTAAATAAGAAATCCTTGCAAGAAGTTCCTGATGCTCGTTCTCAAGCTTTTCTTTTTCCAGACCGGTAAGAGAGCGAAGCCTCATATCCACGATAGCCTGCGCTTGAACATCTGTAAAACCAAATCTTTCTATTAAACGCTCCTTGGCAGCGGGGGTGGTCTGGCTGCTTCTTATAATCCTGATAACCTCGTCGATGTTATCAAGAGCAATCAACAAGCCCTGTAAAATATGGTCGCGCTCTTCCGCCTTATTTAAATCATATTTTGTCCTTCTTGTTACTACATCCTCCTGATGAGCTATGTAGGCTTTCAACATATCCAAGATATTTAAAATCTTTGGCTCGTTGTTTACTAGGGCAAGCATAATAACGCCAAAGGTATCCTGCATCTGGGTATGCTTAAACAAATGATTGAGAACAATATTTGCGTTTGCGTCGCGGCGAAGCTCTATTACAATCCGCATCCCTTCCCTGTCGGATTCATCCCGAAGGTCGGTAATCCCGTCAATCTTTTTAATTTTAACCAGCTCAGCAATTTTTTGTATTAAATTTGCCTTGTTTACCAAATAAGGAAGCTCCGTCACAACAATCCTAGTTTTACCGTTGGACATTGTCTCAACGTCCGTCACCGCGCGGACTTTTACCTTTCCGCGGCCGGTTCTGTAGGCCTCCTCGCTTCCTCTTGTGCCCAATATGATGCCGCCCGTAGGAAAATCAGGCGCTTTCACAATAGAGAGAACCTCCTCTATCTGGGTTTCTCTATCGTTTTCCACCCTGTTGTCTATAATCTTAACGATTGCGCTGATAACTTCTTTTAAATTGTGGGGCGGAATATTGGTAGCCATACCTACCGCAATGCCGGTAGTTCCGTTTACCAAAAGATTCGGGTAACGGCTCGGCAATACGGAGGGCTCTTTTTCCGTCTCATCAAAATTGGGAACAAAATCCACCGTATCTTTATTGATATCGGCTAAAAGCTCCATGGAAATTTTGCTGAGCCTTGCCTCAGTGTAACGCATAGCGGCGGCGCCGTCGCCATCGACGGATCCGAAATTTCCGTGGCCGTCAACAAGGGGATACCGAAAAGACCAGGGCTGGGCCATGTTTACCAGAGCTCCATAAATGGAGCTGTCGCCGTGGGGATGATATTTACCCATTGTATCGCCGACGATACGCGCGCTCTTTCTGTGGGGCTTGTCAGGCCCGTTGTTTAACTCTATCATGGAATAAAGAACTCTTCTCTGCACCGGCTTTAAGCCGTCCCTCACGTCTGGAAGAGCCCTAGACGCGATAACGCTCATGGCGTAATCAATATAGTAAGTCTCCATGGTTTTCTGCAAGTCTACGTCATGAACCTTATCAAAAATATTATCTTCCATTTATACTCCTTAACTAAATATCCAAATTCTTAACAAATTTAGCGTTTTCTTCAATAAATTCCCGTCTTGGCTCCACCTTATCGCCCATAAGAGTGGTAAAGGTAAGGTCAATTTCAGATTCCGCTTCCTCGTTCATTGTCACACGGAGAAGAATTCTCTTTTCAGGATCCATGGTGGTTTCCCAAAGCTGCTCCGGGTCCATCTCGCCAAGTCCCTTGTAACGCTGTATCTTATTATTTTGGTCGCGCCCTACCTCTGAGATGATTCTTTCCAGCTCCTCATCGCTGTAGGCGTACCAAACGCTTTTATTTTTTTCAAGCTTATAGAGAGGGGGCTGCGCCATATACACATACCCCTGCTTGATAAGATTGGGCATAAACCGATAAATAAAGGTGAGGAGCAGGGTAGAAATATGGGCTCCGTCCACATCCGCATCGGCCATAATAATAATTTTATGGTATCTCAGCTTTGAAATATCAAAATCCTCATGGATTCCCGTTCCAAAGGCCGTAATCATTGCCTTTATCTCCGCATTGGCGTATATCTTGTCAAGCCTTGCCTTTTCCACGTTTAAAATCTTTCCGCGAAGAGGCAGGATTGCCTGGGTTGCCCGGCTTCTGGCCGATTTTGCGCTTCCGCCGGCGGAATCCCCCTCCACAATATAAATTTCACAATTTTCAGGATTTCTGTCGGAACAGTCCGCCAGCTTTCCGGGAAGGGAAGCAGTCTCTAAAGCGGTTTTTCTTCTGGTTAAATCCCTTGCCTTTCGAGCGGCCTCTCTTGCCCTTTGGGCTAAAATTGATTTCTCACAGATTAACTTTGCCACCGCAGGGTTCTGCTCTAAATAATAGGTGAGCAGCTCGCTGACCGTACTGTCAACCGCGTTTCTCGCCTCGGAATTTCCCAGCTTTTGCTTCGTCTGCCCTTCAAATTGAGGATCCTCTATCTTTACGCTGATAATGGCCGTGAGGCCTTCCCTGATATCTTCCCCTGTGAGATTCGGCTCGCTTTCCTTTAACAATTTGTTGCTTCTGGCATAATCGTTAAAGGTCTTTGTGATTGCATTACGAAAACCAATCATGTGAGTGCCGCCCTCAGGAGTATTGATATTGTTTACAAAGCTGTAGGTACTTTCCGTATAGGAATCGTTATGCTGCATGGCAACTTCAACATAAACGTTGTTTTTTGTCCCCTCAAAATACATAATATCATCATAGAGAGGGGTCTTGCTTCTGTTTAAGTAAGAGACAAATTCCTTGATTCCTCCCTCGTAATGAAATTCACGCTGGACAGGCTTTTCTCCCTCCTCCACCCGCATATCCATAAGGATAATATGGACTCCTTTGGTGAGAAAGGCCATTTCGCGGAGCCTTTGTTTTAAAACGTCAAATTCAAATTCAATGGTTTCCTGAAAAATCGTTGCATCCGGCTTAAATACTACCTTTGTGCCTGTTTTTTCAAGCTCGCACTCCCCAACTACCTTAAGAGGATAACACACAAGCCCTTTTTCGTATCTCTGTTTATAAACCTTGCCCTCCGTATAAATTTCAACCTCAAGCCAATCGGACAAAGCGTTTACAACGGAAGCTCCCACCCCATGAAGGCCGCCGGATACCTTATATCCCCCGCCGCCGAATTTTCCTCCGGCGTGAAGCACTGTAAAAACCACCTCGACGGCGGGAAGTCCCGCCTTGTGGTTAATTCCAACGGGAATCCCTCTCCCATTGTCGGTTACAGTAACGGAATTGTCCTTATTTATCATCACCGTAATCCTATTGCAAGCGCCCGCAAGAGCCTCGTCGATAGAATTATCGACAATCTCATAAACAAGGTGATGGAGCCCTCTGCTGGAAGTAGTTCCTATATACATTCCGGGTCTTTTCCTTACCGCCTCAAGTCCCTCCAATATCTGAATCTGGTCAGCTCCGTATTCAATTTTGTTCATATCAATCCTTTCTGTTGCTATCATTAACGTCTATCGAAAAATAATTTTTAATCACTCTTTTAAAATATAAAACTTAAATTACTTGTCAAAGTCCTTTTCAAGCTTAGTCATTTCCTCCACGCTGTTATGAACCACCTGAAAAACCTTATTTATTTTAAATCGATTGTTTATAAATTCATCCAATCCGGTACAGGTAATGATGGTTTGTATATCCCCTATACTGCTTAAAAGATAATTTTGCCTGCTGCTGTCCAGCTCCGAGAGAACGTCGTCTAAAAGAAGAACCGGCGTATCCCCCGTAATTTTTTTGACAAGCTCAATCTCCGACAGCTTTAAGGAAAGGGCGGCCGTTCTCTGCTGCCCTTGAGAACCAAATCTGCGGATATCTATTCCGTTTACAATGAACATAAAATCGTCCCTGTGGGGCCCTGTGCCAGTCATTTTTGAATGAATATCCTTTTCCCGGCTTTCCCTCATTTTTGCTTCAAAAGCTTCAATCGACACGTCAGGCTCATATTTTACGATTAATTCTTCTTTTCCGCCGGAAAGCTTTTTATGTATTTCCCCTATAATATCGCAGAGCTGCCCTGAAAAAAGCTCTCTTCTCTCTATAATCTTACTTCCAAAGGAGACAAGCTGGGAATCCCATATATCCAGCGTTTCCTTGAGCTCAGGATGAAAATACAAATCCTTTAAAAGCTTATTTCTCTGATTAATTATCTTGTTGTAGTGATTTAAATTGTACAGATAAAATTTATCAAGCTGGCACAATTCCATATCTGCAAATCTTCTTCTCTCGGAAGGGCCGTTTTTGATAATAGCTAAATCCTCCGGTGAAAAGAAAACCACGTTTAAAAGACCTATGAGCTCCGCCGCTTTTTTTATTTTCTGTCTGTCGATTGCAATTCCCTTTGATTTATTTTTGCGGAGATGCATATCAACTCTGTATTCAGTATCCTCTTTTTTGAGGTAAGTTCTTATATGGGCTTCTTCTCTGTCAAAATTTATGACCTCTTTATCCTTACTCCCTTTATGAGATTTGGTAGTGGCTGAAATATAAATGGCCTCAAGAATATTCGTCTTTCCCTGAGCATTGTCGCCGTATAGGATATTGGTGCCCTCGTCAAAGCTTATATTCAGTTCCCCGTAATTTCTAAAATCAGCCAGTTCAAGAGATTTTATGACCATATTAAAATTAAACCCGACAGCCTTTCTTTGAATTAAACCGTGATTTTAATTTGAGTCCCATTAAATTCAACGATATCTCCTTCTCGCAGCTTTTTTCCCCTTTGAAGCTCCACTTCCCCGTTCACCTTCACAAGCCCGTCCTTAATGGCAAACTTTGCATCCACCCCGGACGCGGATAATCCGGCCGCCTTGAGCGCCTGTCCAAGCTTAATATAATCGTCCCTCAATTTAATTATTTCCATTTTCTGCCTCTTTTAAACTGTGGTGAAATTCACCGGAAGTATCAGATAAATATAGCTTGCCTCCGCGTCCCTGATAAAGCAGGGGGCCTTGGGATTTACAAGGTAAATATCTATCTGCTCGCTGTCAATGACCCGAAGGGCGTCTATCATAAATTTAGGATTAAAACCAATCATAAGATCCTTCCCCTGTTTGGTGATGTCAATATCCTCATTCATGCTCCCCACTGTGGAATTGATTTTTAATTCCATCATTTCATCGGTGATATTGATGATAATTGGTTTTTTGTCCCCTTCCTTCACAAGAAGGGTAGCCCTGTCGATGCACTCCAGCAATTCTTTTTTATTGACAGTTACCTTCGTCTCGTAATCGCTGGACAGCATTTGGTCTATCTTAAAGTATTCGCCCTCGATAAGCCTTGAAACCACAATCGTCCTGTCAAACTCAAATACAATATGTTTTCCTGTGAAGAAGATATTTACATCCTTCTCAACGTCGTCGGAGAGAATCTTACTCACCTCATTTAAGGTTTTTCCGGGAACAACCACTTTCCTTGAAGGATAAATATTTTTTAACCCTATTTTGCGGATAGAAATTCTATGCCCGTCAAGGGAAGCAACCCGAAGGGTATCTCCATTGATGTCAAACAATTCCCCCGTCATCAGCTTATTGTTATCGTTGTCCGCAATGGAAAAAATTGTCTGCCTCACAATTTCCTTTAACGTAAACTGCGACATGACGATAGAATCAATCCGCTCGATGGAGGGAAGATAAGAGAAATCCTCTCCTGATTTTCCGATAATGGCAAATTTCGCCTTCTCGCAGGTAATATTGGTCTTAAAAGAAGAATCCGTTTCTATAGTGACTATATTGTCGGGAAGCTTTCTCACAATATCGAGAAATATCTTTGCATCCAGGGCAATCTGCCCTCTTTCAATAACGCTTCCCTCAATGGTGGTTTGAATACCAAGCTCCATGTCGTTGGCGATAAGATTAATTTCTTTCCCTGTGGCGTCTATTAAAATGCACTCCAAAATAGACATTGTGGTTTTGCTTGGAACGGCTTTTGATACAATTTGTACTCCGCTTAAGAGATTTGCTTTGCTGCATACTAGTTTCATTTGTGTGTAAATTCCTTTCTCCACAAAAAATGGCTGCTAAAGTTTGTATGGCGCATGGTTATTTATATATAAAGAATTCAGTAACAGTATTAATAAGGGCTGTTCATTTGTGTATAACCCGTTTTATTATACTATTTTTCAAGTTAAAAGAAAATGTAAAACATGTGGATAAGTAAATTTTATTTCAGGGATAACCTTGAACTTATTCACAAAGGTTAAAATCCTTGGCATTATGTGGAATTAATTTTCTTTTTTATATTGTCGATTCTGTTTTTTAACTCCTCGTTGGTCTGCAGCTCGGCGGTTATCTTTTCGATGCCGTGGATAACCGTGGTGTGATCCTTTTTTCCTAGAGCTTTCCCAATATTCTGCAAAGATTCCTCCGTCATATGGCGGCAGAGGTACATGCATATCTGCCTTGGCTGGACATATTCAGAGTTTCTTCTTTTTGACAGGATATCCTCCGGGGTGATGTTAAAATGCTCCGCCACAATTTCAATAATCAGTTTGGGAGTGATTTGTCTTTTTGTGCCGGGAGCTATGATGTCTTTTAAGGCCTCCTCCACATTGTCAAGGGTAATTTCCACCTTATTTAATTTTGAAAAGGCAATTACCTTGTTGAAGGCCCCCTCCAGTTCTCTTATGTTTGATTTTATATTTGTGGCGATATATTGAAAAACTTCCTTATTTATCTGTTTATTTGAATTTTCGGCATTTTTTTCAAGTATCGCCATCCTGGTCTCGTAATCGGGAGGCTGTATGTCGGCTAAAAGTCCCCACTCAAAGCGGGAGCGGAACCTTTCATCCAAGGTTGCCATTTCTCTTGGCGGCTTGTCGGAGGAAAGGATTATCTGTTTTCCGGCGGAATGGAGCGCGTTAAAGGTATGGAAAAATTCTTCCTGCGTGCTTTCCTTTCCTATTATAAATTGTATATCGTCGATTAAAAGGACGTCCACCGTCCTATATTTTTCCCTTAATTTGGTTATTTTGGCGGCGTTTCCGCTTCTGACGGATTCGATTACCTCGTTGGTGAACTGTTCGGAGGTAACGTAAAGCACCTTCATATCCTGATTGTGGTCCAAAATGTAGTGGCCGATGGAGTGCATCAGGTGGGTTTTGCCGAGCCCGGCTCCTCCGTATAGGTAAAGAGGGTTGTACGCCTTTCCGGGTGATTCGGCGACGGCAAGGGATGCGGAGTGGGCAAAATTGTTGTTTTTTCCAACCACAAAGGTCTCAAACCTGTATCTGGAAATGAGGTTTGCGTTTTCATATTTAATATTGTAGACTGTGGAGGAGGGAGTTTCCCCTTCCGCATCTTTTTCAAGTATAAAGGAGATATCGTAGGTGTTATCCATCATTTCAGAGATGGTTACCTGAAAATAACTTTTATATTTGGAAGAAATGTATTTGAGGGAATGGGCCTGATCGGAGGGAATCATGATAGTTACCATGTTGTCTTTCTCACTGTGAAAAATAAGAGGCTTTACCCATGTGTTATAAGAAATGTCTGATAGATCATATTCTTTTCTGATAGTGTCTTTTATTAAGTCCCAGTTTTCCCTGATAAAATCCATTATGTTCTCCATTAAATACAGCGCAAATAAGAAAAGCAACCTTCTTATATCTTAATATAAACGGGCTGAAATTTCAAATTATTTTTAGTTTACATAATTCAAGGATTGTAAATTTTCTATTGTGAATAACTTCATAAAAGAAATGAACAGTTTGCACACCTGTAAAACGGGCTTAAATAATAAAATTAACCCTCAAAAAGTGGAGAAAAAGAAAGTTATCCACAATTTATCCACAATATGTGGATACAGTTATGTAAATTAAATAATTTGATTTTATCTATATTTTGTGGTTTAAAAATGAAAATAGCAACAAGATATAGTTATGTTAAAAATCACGATTTTTTCGGGCTTTTTGTTTATTTTTTCATATTATTTTTATGGTTTTTTACTTGACGGAAAGGTTTGAATTTTATATAATCTTTTATGGTATTTTTCAAAATATATGTTTAAGTCTAAATATTTGTCTGCCTTTCAAGGGT
>JAMPGS010000097.1 GCA_023663815.1 Clostridium sp. | reverse complement strand
GGCGGGGCGGATGGAAAAGAATGAGAGAAAGCTTTACCAGTTTTGGCTTCACAATCTGCCCGGCGTAGGGGAGAAAACCATTCAAAGGCTCCTTGTCCGTTTTGGAAGCGAGGAGGCGATTTACCGCGCCGGCATTGGAGCTTTCCGAGAGGTTTTAGGAGAGAAAAGGACGCAGGCTATTGCGGAATTTCAGAAAAGCTTTTCCTTGCGGAAGCGTTACGAGGAAATGCTGTCCAAAAATATTTCCTTTTACACGGCAATAGATAGGGAATATCCCTCCAGACTGCGGGAGCTTGCGCAGCCTCCCTATGGGATTTACTGTCTGGGAAAGCTGCCAAAGCAAGAGTGTCCCGCCGCGGCAGTGATTGGGGCGAGGGAGTGCTCGGAGTACGGGAGTAGCATGGCAAAGGCCTTTGCGGGGAAATTGGCGGAGGCGGGCGTTTCCATTATAAGCGGCATGGCAAGGGGCATTGACGGCATAGGGCAGCAGGCGGCTCTCGCAAGCGGCGGAAAAACCTATGCGGTGCTGGGCTGCGGGGTGGACGTCTGTTATCCCTTATCCAATAAAAGGCTTTATCGGGAGATACTGGAAAAGGGAGGCGGAATCTTATCGGTGTTTCCGCCGGGCAGGCAGCCCTTAAAACAGCAGTTCCCAGAACGGAACCGTATTGTGGCGGGACTTTCCGATTTAATTCTGGTGGCGGAGGCAAGGCAGAAAAGCGGCACGTGGATTACGGTGGATATGGCCTTGGAGCAGGGCAAAAATGTTTACGCAATCCCCGGACGGCTTACGGATAGATTAAGCGACGGGTGTAATTTATTAATCCGGCAGGGCGCGGGTATCGCCCTTTCCCCGGAGGATTTGCTGGCGGAACTGCTTCTTTTGCAGAATAGGAAAATGCAGGAAAAGAGGAGCGACGGTGCGGAGAAGGAGGACTTGCGAAGGGAAGAAGTTTTGCACGGCGATGTTGGAGAGAAGAAAGCTCGGCAGGGGGAAGAGACTTTGCATGGTGTTGCAGGAGAAAGAGGATTTGGGCAGGGAAGAGAGCCTTTATGTGACGGTGTAGGAGAAAGGGGATTTCAACAGGAAAGAGAGCCTTTACGTGGTGTTGTTGGAAAGAGGGAATTTCAGCGGAGAAGAGAAACTTTACATGTTGGCGTTGAGGAGGAGGAATTTTTACAAAATGGAAAAGAAGATATAGGAATGGAGGTTTTGCAGAAAGCCGGAGTTTCGGCGGAAACAAGGAATCAAACAGAAAAAGAGATTCTGCGCTTCTTGGACTATCACGCAAAATCTGTAGACGAAATATTGGGGAGTATGCGCAGGGCGGGCGTAAGCATAGAGCTTTCGCAGCTTCTTGACGAACTGATTTGCCTGTGTATGGAGGGCAAGGCCAAACAGGTGGGAGGGAATTATTTTGTAAAAAGGAGTAATAAGTAATATTTCATATTAAAGCTTCATATTAAAAAGAGAATCAATTAAATAATAGAAGCAAAAATAGAAACAAAAAATGAAAAGTCGTAAAAATAACATGTATACTTAAATAGACTTTGCATCTTGCTTGTGATATACTTGTAATCAATAATCAGTTAGCAAATGCAAGTCGCGCAAAGAGGCGGTGATAATATGACAGATAGTGAAAAACTTGATTTAATTCTTTTAGAATTACAAGAACAAAAGCAACGCACAACAAATATTGAGACTAAAGTTATTAGTATTGAAAAAAGAGTTACAAATATCGAAACTAAAGTTATAGATATTGAAAAGAGAGTAACGAATATTGAAAAAAGGGTTGCGGATGTTGAAAAGAGAGTAACGAACATTGAAAATAGGGTTGCAAGTATTGAAAATAAAATTGCAGTCATTGAAAAGAGAGTTACAAGTATTGAAAAAAGGGTTGCAAGTGTCGAAAATAAAATTGTAGCAATTGAAAAGAGAGTAACAAGCATTGAAAGCAGGGTAACAGACCTTGAAAACAAAGTAACAAGTATCACTTTAACGCTTGAAAATGAAATTCGTCCCAATATACAGAGGGTAGCTGAAGGGCACCTTGATTTATCGAGAAATTTGCATGAAGCGTTAAAAATAGATAATGAAAAGGAGATGCTTTCTATTCGTGTAAGCGTACTTGAAACGGAAATGCGCAAGGTTAAAACGCAGCTTGAAACGGCGTAATCTGATTTCCGCGAGCAACGAGTGAAAGTCAAGCTTATTCGCATGAAAGCAGGTGATTGTATGACCGAGAAAGAAATGATGCAAAAAAATATTGAAGAATTTGAAAGGTTGCAAGATTATATGATTTCTTGCGATTAATATAAAAACAGGGTGTAAAGTCTATCGAACAAGGTTTTACACCTTTTTAATGCACGGGATGTGAAAAAACTTATTGCCAGTGTACTCCGCCCGTGCAGTGAGAGGGTAAGATGTTTGTGGCTCTGCAGCATTGCAAGCTCTTTGCAACCCTGCAAATTTTATGCCCCGTTGCTTAAGCGCGGCTATTAACTTAAAGGAGGAAAAATGAACACATTTTATTATGAAGTAATCAGCATCGACGGAGATTATGCAAACCTAAAGCGGACCGACATTGAAAGTGAGGATTTAAAGCTGGTGGCGCGGGCGCTTCTCCCGCCGGAGGTCGCTGAGGGGACAAAGCTAAAATATGAGTGGATGCAGTATGAAGTAATGGAGGAAAAATAAAAATTTTCATAAAAAATCTAAAGAAAATTTTACTTGCAACCGTGGGGCAAACAGTGTATAGTTGATTCGATTTAAATAATTTATTCGATTAAAGCTGTAAAGGATGGGGATAGTTTATGGCGAAAAATCTGGTGATAGTGGAATCGCCCACCAAGGTAAAGACGATTAAAAAGTTTTTGGGCTCCGATTACGAGGTGATGGCAAGCAACGGTCATGTGCGGGATATGCCGAAAAGCCAGCTTGGCTTTGACGTGGAGCATGATTACGAGCCCAAATATATTACAATCAGGGGAAAAGGCGACATACTGGCAGGACTGCGGAAGGAAGTAAAGAAGGCAAAAAAGGTTTATCTGGCAACGGACCCTGACCGCGAGGGGGAGGCAATTTCGTGGCATCTTCAAAAGGCTTTGAATTTAGATGAAAAGAAAACCTACCGCATCACTTTTAACGAGATTACTAAGAAGGCCGTCAAGGAGTCCCTGAAAAACGCAAGGGAAATCGATATGAATCTTGTGGACGCCCAGCAGGCAAGGCGTATGCTGGACCGCATGGTAGGCTATCGCATTTCCCCTCTTTTATGGGCTAAGGTAAAGCGCGGCCTGTCGGCGGGACGTGTGCAGTCCGTGGCGCTGCGGATTATCTGCGACAGGGAAAAGGAGATAGACAGTTTTATACCGGAGGAGTACTGGACGCTGGACGCTTCCTTTGAGCTTCCGGGAGAAAAAAAGCTTCTTGTGGCAAAATATTTTGGACGCAGGGATAAAAAGACGGCAATATCCTCCCGTGAAGAGCTTGATAAAATTATAGCGGAAATTAAGGAAGCCGAATTTGTGGTTGGCGAGGTGAAAAAAGGGGAGCGGTCGAAGAATCCGCCCCTACCTTTTACCACCTCCACGCTGCAGCAGGAGGCCAGCAAGACGTTGAATTTTTCCACTCAAAAAACTATGCGGGTGGCGCAGCAGCTCTATGAGGGAATCGACGTCAAGGGTCATGGCACTGTGGGATTTATTACCTATTTGAGGACGGATTCTACCAGAGTGTCCGAGGAAGCCCAGAGAATGGCCGAGGATTATATCACCCAGAATTACGGGGAGGCCTATGTGGGCGGGGAGGCCGTCAAGGCGAAAAGCGATAAGAAGATTCAGGACGCCCATGAGGCAATCCGCCCTACAGATTTAAGCTTAACGCCGGCAGCGGTAAAGGATTCCCTGTCGCGGGACGAGTACCGGCTTTATCAGCTCATTTGGAAACGTTTTGTGGCAAGCAGAATGAAGCTGGCCAAGTATGAGACTACCTCCATTAAGATTGACGCGGGGGAGCACCGCTTTACGGTGGCGGCCTCCAGAATGTTGTTCGACGGTTTTACAAGCGTCTATACGCAGGACGAGGATAAGGCGGAGAACAATCTTTTGGTAAAAAAGGTAACGGAGGGAACGGCGCTTGCGCTTGCCGCGCTGGAGGAAAAGCAGCATTTTACCCAGCCCGTGCCCCATTATACGGAGGCTTCCTTGGTGCGGGCCCTAGAAGAGCTTGGCATAGGACGTCCGAGCACCTACGCGCCTACCATCACGACGCTGCTTGCAAGACATTATATCGTAAAAGAAAATAAAAATATTTATATAACCGAATTAGGCGAGGTGGTAAACCATATCATGGAGGACGCTTTTCCCAGCATTGTAAACGTGAATTTTACCGCCAACATGGAGGATTTATTGGACAGCGTGGAGGAAGGCTCGGTGGCGTGGAAAACCATTGTGTCCAATTTTTATCCTGATTTGGACGAGGCGGTAAAGATTGCGGAGAAAGAGCTTGAGCGTGTGGAAACGCGGGACGAAGTGTCCGACGAGGTCTGCGATTTGTGCGGGCGGCAGATGGTGATTAAGTACGGCCCTCACGGCCGCTTCCTTGCATGTCCGGGGTTCCCGGATTGCCGCAACACGAAGCCTTATTATGAAAAGACCGGGGTGGCCTGCCCAAAATGCGGAAAGGATATCGTGCTGAAAAAGACCCGGAAGGGAAGAAAATACTATGGCTGTATCAATAATCCCGAATGTGATTTTATGGTGTGGCAGAAGCCCTCGGCGGAGAAGTGCCCGAAGTGCGGCTCACTACTGCTGTACAAGGGGAACAAGCTGGTATGCATAAACGATAACTGCGATTTCGTTTCCGAAGTTCAGGAAAAGAGTGTTTGATTTTTGTTCCTGAGGCAACAAAAAATGTTTAATTTCGATTTAAGATACTGGAAAAGATAAATTATTTCCAAAGAAGTCGAAAAAGACGATTTAATTTCAGGCTTTCAGAAAAACCCAGAAAAACCCCAGAGAATCCCGCAAAGCTTATTTATTTCCAAATTACCGCAAAAGTTCCAACAATTTAAAAAGTCAGAAAATTCATAGAAATATTTGGTATTTCACAAAATTTCATGAACGGTTGTTGAAATTAAAAAAAACTTGTGATACAATAGGCACGAAGAACTTGGGAGGTATCACATGAGCAGCGTACAGTTATTAGATAAAACCAGAAAGATTGGTAAGCTCCTTCATAATAATGATTCCAGCAAGGTCGTTTTTAATGATATCTGTTCCGTATTGTGTGAGATATTATCCTCCAACGTGCTGGTAATCAGCAGGAAAGGCAAGGTGCTGGGCGTGGGGGACTGCCCGGAGGTGGATTCCATCACGGAGCTTATTGTGGAGCAGGTGGGCGGTTTTATTGATTCCATGCTGAACGAAAGGCTGCTGGCGGTTCTATCCACCAAGGAAAATGTCAACCTTGAAACTCTTGGCTTTGAGGACAGGGACGTAAGGAGATTTCAAGCGACGATAGCCCCCATTGAGATTGCCGGGGAGCGGCTGGGCACTTTGTTCATATATAAATGCGCGAGCCAATACGACATCGACGACATTATCCTATGCGAGTACGGGACAACCGTGGTAGGGCTGGAAATGCTTCGGGCGGTGAACGAGGAAAGCGCGGAGGAGAACCGAAAGCTGGCGGTTATCAGGTCGGCAATCAGCACGCTGTCCTACTCGGAGATGGAAGCGGTGGTGCACATTTTCGAGGAGCTGAACGGAATGGAGGGAATTCTGGTAGCCAGCAAGATTGCGGACAGGGTGGGAATCACCCGCTCGGTCATTGTAAACGCGCTTCGGAAGTTTGAGAGCGCGGGCGTCATCGAATCTAGGTCTTCAGGGATGAAGGGAACTTACATAAAGGTTCTAAACGACATGGTATTCGATGAGGTGGAAAAACTGAAAAAAAATATATAGAGTAAACCGAATATCTAAACGTAACGGATTATGAATAGATAAAAAGGATTTATGGAGTTAAGGCTGGCATGAATCCTTTTTGCATGTTTTCAGTCATAAGTTAATGAAAAACAGTTATAAAAATTTGATTAAGAGACTTGCATTTTTATACAAATATTTCTATAATAGTTGATGGTGGATAAGATAGGGCTAACTATAGGTATTATTTTTAAATAGAAGCTGGAGTTTAATAGAAACTGAAGTTTATTTGAAAGGGGAGAATAAAATGTTTGACAGTGGAGCGTTTGATTATGTGGATGTGCTCGGCAAGGCGGCGGATGCGGCGTGGCAGAGGAACGAGATTTTAGCGAACAACATGGCGAACGTCAACACGCCCGGTTATAAGCGGCAGGACATTGATTTTGAGTCGCAGCTTCGCAGGGCTCTTGGAAATTCCAGATATGAAGCGGTGGATACCAAGGTTGCGCGGGTGGCGGACAGCAGCTTAAAGGGCCGGGTTTACACGGATTCCGCTAATTTTTCCTACCGCCTTGACGGCAATAACGTGGACGTGGACACGGAAGGAATAGAGATTGCGTCCAACCAGATTAAGTATAACGGTTTGTACGACAGCATTAATCAGGAATTCGCAAATCTCAAGCTTGTGATGAGGTCGTAAGGGAGGAAACAGTATGAGCTTATTTGATTCTTTTAATATCAACGGCTCCGGCATGACGGCCGAGAGATACCGCATGGATATCATTGCGGAAAATGTGGCGAACGCAAACACCACAAGGACGGAGGACGGCACCCCCTACAGGCGTAAGGTGGTGACCTTTGAGGAGCGCACGGAGGGGGCGAGGCCCTTCAGCAGCTTTTTGGGCTCCGCCAAAGAGAAATTTCAGGGACAGGGCGTCCGCGTGGGAAAGATTACGGAGGACAACTGGACCCAGATGAATATGGTTTACGATCCGTCTCATCCTGATGCGGACGAGAACGGGTACGTTACTTATCCTAATGTAAATATTGTTACGGAAATGACGAATTTAATTGATGCGAGCCGTTCTTACGAGGCTAATGCCACGGCGTTTAACGCGGGCAAGAGCATAGCCATGAAGGGACTAGAGATGGCACAGTAATAGGGGAGGATTACATAGATGGATATCTCAGCTTTACGTAATATTTCGTCGGGCGTCATCGAGCAGGCGGCGGAGAAGGCTTCCGCGGCCAAGGGGAAGGACGCCGATACAGGTTTTGAAAATTTTTTTGATAAGGCGGTAGAGAGCCTGAAAACCACCAACGCTTATCTTTCCGATGCGGAGAACGAAAAGCTGCGGTGGGCTTTAGGAGAGACGGAAAGTACTCACGAACTTTCAATTGCGATGCAGAAGGCATCGACGGCTTTGCAGTATACTGTGGCGGTGCGCGACAAATTCCTTGAAGCATATAAAGAAATTATGCAAATGACGGTTTAAAACTTTAAGGTTTAAACTGTTAAAAGGAAGAACGGAAGAAGGGCAGGCTTAAGCTATGGCAGAGCGATTAAAAGAACTTTTAAATAAAGTTCTTGAATGGTGGAATAAATTTTCCACAAGGCAAAAAACATTTATTATATCGGCAGGAGCGGGAATTATTCTTGCGATTGCGGGATTGGTAACCCTGTTGATGCTTCCTCAGTACACGGTGCTGCTCAACTGCGAGACGCCGAAGGAGGCGGCGGAGGTGGCGAAGCTGCTGGACGGGGAAGGATACGACTATAAAGTATCGGACGACACATATCAGATAAGCATTAATAAAAAGCAGCAATCGCAGGCAAGTCTTCTGCTTGCCGATAATGATATTCAATCATATACGTATACCATAGACAATGTAACAGACGGAAGCTTCAGCACAACGGAATCAGATAAGCAGAAAAAATATGAGCTTTATCTGGAGAGCAGGCTGGCGAACGATATTATCGGGAAATTCAGCTTTGTAAAAACTGCGGTTGTGGACTTATACATACCTCAAAACGACGGAACTTTAATTCGTGAGGAGCAGGAGTCCACCATATGGGTAGTTTTGGAGCTTGAGGAGGAGTTAAGCGAGGAAGTTGCCGCGGGCATGGCAAAGGGAATTGCTGTCGCCATCGGCAATAAGACCACGGAAAACGTTTTTATTATGGATACGGCAGGCAACACCTTGTTTTCAGGCGGCGAGGAATACAGCGCGGCGGGCAGCGCAAGCTCCCAGATGGGCGTGAAGGCTCAGTGGGAAACCAAGGTGAAGAACGATATCAGACAGGTAATGCTGGGCACGAACCTGTTCGACAAGGTGGAAGTGGCGGTCAACTTAAATATGGATTTTTCGTCCGTATCCACCACGGACCACAACTATTATGTGCAGGACGGGAACAGTCAGGGCTATCTTTCCTCGGAGAGAACCTATAGTTCTGAATCCACTAACGAGAGCGGGGAAGTGCCGGGGACGGATTCCAACGGCCAGCAGCCGGAATATGTTTATCAGGATAATACCGAGAGCAACAGCTCCACCAGCGAGGAGGAGAGGAATTATCTGCCCTCGGAGAGAATTACCAACACGGAGACGCTGCCGGGAGTTATCAATTATGCGGATTCCTCTATTTCATTGACGGCAACCAACATGAATCTGGTGCGGGAAGAGGATGTGCGCGCCCAAGGACTTTTGGACGGCGGCATTACTTGGGACGAGTACAAGCTGGCGAACGCCGGTCAGGAACAGGTGTCGGTGCCGGATGAGCTTTACGACGTTGTGGCGAAGGCTACGGGTTTCCCTGTGGAGAACATAGCCATTGTAGCCTATTCCGAGAACGTATTTTTTGACAGGGAAGGCTTCAATATAGAAGCTTCGGATATTGTACAGATTGTTTTGATTGTGGTGATTTTGGCCCTTTTGGCTTTTGTGGTGCTGCGGAGTATGCGCTCCGAGAAGCAGCCGGAGCAGCCGGAGGAGCTGTCTGTGGAAAGCCTGCTGCAGTCCCAGCCGGAACCTGAGCTGGAAGACCTGAGCATGGAGCAGATATCCGAGACTAGACAAATGATAGAAAAATTTGTAGACGAAAATCCTGAGGCCGTGGCAAATCTTTTGCGGAACTGGTTAAACGAGGAATGGGGATAATCAGAGCAAAGAGGCTTCGTGAGAGGAGTGAAGGGTATGCCAAGAGGTGCTGACGAAAGTATCAGCGGAGTTCAAAAAGCGGCAATTTTGTTGATTGCCTTAGGGCCTGAGAAGTCGGCGATGATTTTTAAGCACTTAAAGGAAGAAGAAATCGAAGAGCTTACGCTTGAAATTGCCAATACGAGAAGCGTAACTCCGCAGGTGAAAGAAGAAATAATCGAGGAATTTTATCAGGTGTGCCTTGCCCAGCAGTATATTGCCGAGGGCGGCATCAACTATGCGAAAGAGCTTTTGGAAAAGGCTCTTGGTTCAGAGCGGGCTATGAGCGTTATCGGCAAGCTGACGGCCTCCCTGCAGGTGAAGCCTTTCGAGTTTGTGCGAAAGACGGACGCTTCGCAGTTGCTCAACTTTATACAGGATGAGCACCCGCAGACAATCGCCCTGATACTATCCTATTTATCGCCCCAGCAGGCGGCTATGATTGTCTCCGCCCTTCCGCCGGAAAGGCAGGCGGACGTGGCAAAGAGAATCGCCGTGATGGACAGAACAAGCCCCGACGTGGTGAAGGAAGTGGAAAAGGTGTTGGAATCAAAGCTGGCGTCGCTGGTAAATCAGGATTACACCATTATCGGCGGTGTGGACGCGGTTGTGGATATCTTGAATACGGTGGACCGCAGTACGGAAAAACATATTATGGAAACGCTGGAAGTGGAAGAGCCGGAATTGGCGGACGAAATCAGAAAGAAAATGTTCGTGTTCGAGGATATTCTTCTTTTGGACGACCGCGCGATACAAAGAGTGCTACGTGACGTTGAGAACAGCGACCTTGGGCTTGCGCTTAAGGGAGCCAACGAACAGGTACAGAACGCTATCTTCAACAACCTGTCCAAGCGTCTTGCGGTTATGATTAAAGAGGACATGGAATTTATGGGTCCTGTGCGTATGAAGGACGTGGAGGAAGCGCAGCAGAAGGTTGTAAGTATCATCCGGAAGCTGGAAGAAACAGGCGAAATTGTTATTTCCAGAGGCGGAGGTGACGAGATCGTTGTATAGAAATTTATATAAGGCGGGCTGGTTTGTGATGGACGGCGACGCCCGATTGATAGATTCCAACGAGCGTATGAAAGCCGTGATTAAGGAAGCCGCCGCAGAGCGGGCCTCCTATGGGGAGGGCGATTTAGAAAATGCGGAGGAGTTTACGGCGGGCTTGCAGGCGGCGGAAATAGACGCGCTCCTTGACCCGGACAGCGAGGGCGTGCTCCTTAAGAATATATCCAAGCAGGAGCAGGAAGAGATTTACAGGCAGCTTGAGGAGGCAAAGGCTGAGCTGGAGCAGACCAGAATGGAGGCGGGCAGGCTCCTTGCGGACGCCGAGAACCAGATAGAAAGTATGCGCATGTCGGCCCTTAGGGAAGCGGAGGCGCAGGGATATCAGGAAGGCCACGAGCGAGGCATGGCCGAGGTTCAGGCCATGAAGAACGAGCTAAACGCCAAGATGGCGCAGCTTGAGGCGGAGTACCAGCAGCAGGTGGAAATGCTAGAGCCCGACTTTGTGGAAGTGCTGACGGATATCTATGAGAATATATTTAAAGTGGATTTAAGTTCTTACGAGGGAATTGTCACAAATTTGGTGACGAACGCCATGCTGAAGGCGGGAAACGCGTCCAACTATATCGTCCATGTTTCAAAGGAGGATTACCCTCAGGTAATGAAGCAGAAGGACAGAATTCTTGAGGGGACGGGCACATTGCCGGAAAGGCTGGAAATCATATCCGATATGACCCTTGCCGTCTCCCAGTGTATGATAGAGACAGAAAATGGTATTTATGACTGCTCGCTCGGTACGGAGCTGGAAGAATTGGGAAGAAAGCTAAAAATTCTTTCTTATAGTAAACAGTAACAGGAACGAAGGTGAAATACTCATTGCTGGCGCCGAATATTCATTTTTCAAAATACATAAACGTAAAAGGGGAAAGTCTTTTTAAGGTCAGCGGAAAGGTGGTAAATGTAGTTGGCCTTACCATTGAATCCGCAGGCCCGGCCGCGAAGCTGGGAGATATCTGCCGGGTTTATCCCGTGACGGAGGAGAACGCCCGGCCCGCCTTGGCCGAGGTGGTGGGCTTTAAGGAAGGAAAAATCCTTCTGATGCCCTATCAGAACGTGGAAGGGATTGGACCGGGGAGCAGCGTGGAAAACACGGGCGCGCCCTTAAAAATCAGGGTTGACGACGGGCTTCTTGGACACACATTAGACGGACTTGGGAGAATCGACGGGCAGGAAATGGCTGCAGGCGTGGAGTACGCCGTGGAAGCGCCGCCGCCCGACCCCATGAGCAGAAAAATTATAGATGAAGTCCTTCCTCTTGGCGTAAAAGCCGTGGACGGACTTATTACTGTGGGAAAAGGACAGAGAATTGGGATTTTTGCCGGTTCAGGCGTGGGCAAATCTACTCTGATGGGCATGTTTGCCAGAAATACAAAAGCGGATATCAATGTGATTGCGCTGATTGGAGAGCGCGGCAGAGAGGTTCGGGAATTCATTGAAAGGGATTTAGGGCCGGAGGGAATGAAGCGTTCCGTGGTGGTGGTTTCCACCTCGGATAAACCGGCGTTGGAGCGCAAGAAGGCCGCCCAGACGGCCACGGCCATTGCGGAGTATTTCCGGGACAGGGGCAAGGACGTGCTTCTTATGATGGACTCTCTTACCCGGTTTTCCATGGCCCAGCGGGAAATCGGCCTTGCCAGCGGGGAGCCTCCCGTTTCAAGGGGGTATCCGCCAAGCGTGTATTCCGAGATGCCCAAGCTCCTAGAGCGGGCGGGACGCTCGGATAAAGGCTCCATTACCGGCCTGTATACCGTGCTGGTGGACGGCGACGATTTTAACGAGCCTATCACTGATACGGCCCGAAGCATACTAGACGGCCATATCATGCTGGATAGGAAGCTGGCGCACAAGAATCATTACCCCGCAATCGATATTTTGCAGAGCATTTCAAGGTGCATGAGCCAGATAGCCCAGCGGGACCACAAGTCCTGCGCGGGCAGGTTAAAAAATGTGCTTGCCACCTACAACGAGGCGGAGGATTTAATTAACATAGGCGCATACAAGTCGGGAAGCAATCCGGGAATCGACTACGCCATTCAAAAAATCGAGGAAGTCAACGGCTTTTTGATGCAGGAGGTAGACGAGAAGTTTACCTTTGACGAATCCGTCAATTTGATGAAAGCTATCTTTGAGGGCGGAGGAGCCCAGTAAAAACGGATTAAGGAATTCCGCGGCGGGAGAAGCAGATGGCTAGATTTATATATCGTATGCAGAGCATTTTGAACATCAAGGAAAAGATGGAAGAGCAGGCAAAGATGGAGTTTGCCGCCGCAAGGATGCGTCTGGACGAAGAAGAACTGAAATTGCAGGCTTTGATAGAAAGAAGAGAGGCCTATGAGGAGCAGGGTAGAACGCTTCGGCAGAACGCCCTTAAGGTAATGGATATTATGGAAAACCGTGACGCTATGGGAATCATGGACGAATATATCTTAAACCAAAGGGAAAAGGTGTACATAGCCGAGAAGCAGCTAGAGGACGCAAGGCAGAAGCTCCAGAACGCCATGCAGGAGAGCAAGACTCAGGAGAGGCTGAGGGAAAAAGCTTTTGAGGAGTTTATGCGGGAGGAGAACGCGAGGGAAGCCAAGGAAATAGACGAGCTTACCAGCTACACTCACGGACGCAAGCAGGAAAGTGTGGATATAGAATATGCCAAGGGTTAATGAAGCGGTTTTGGCGGGGGCTGCTGGTGGATCATCATCCTGATCCTCATCCT
>JAMPGS010000096.1 GCA_023663815.1 Clostridium sp. | reverse complement strand
TGGCCGATGACCTTTTCCTCGAAAATCGGATCCAACATACCCTTCATGGCCGCTTCAATATCATCAATCGCCTGATAAATAACCTTGTAAAGCTTAATGTCCACGCCCTCGCGCTCCGCAATGGCCTTTGCCATGGCGTCGGGACGGACGTTAAAGCCGATGATAATCGCCGATGACGCGGAGGCAAGGGATACGTCGGATTCATTGATGGCCCCTACGCCGCCGTGAATACACTTCACCACAATTTCTTCATTGGAAAGCTTCATAAGGCTTTGCTTCACAGCCTCCACGCTTCCCTGCACATCCGCTTTTACAATAATATTTAATTCCTTCAAATTGCCCGCTTGAATCTGGTTAAAGAGGTCGTCTAAGGACATCTTTGCCTTGGTTTCCTCAAGCATCTTTTCCTTATTCTGGGCAAGGTAAGTCTCCGCATAGGACTTGGCCGTCTTGTCGTTTTCGTGGGCGATAAACACCTCGCCGGCGCTGGGCACATCGGAAAGCCCCAAAATTTCCACAGGGGTGGAAGGGGTTGCTTCCTTTACCCTTCTGCCTTTGTCGTCAATCATTGCTCTGACCTTGCCATGGCTGGCTCCCGCAGAAATAAAGTCTCCCACGTGGAGGGTGCCCTTCTGCACCAGCACGGTAGCCACCGGGCCGCGCCCCTTGTCGAGCTCGGCCTCAATCACAAGGCCTCTGGCGCGTCTGTTGGGATTGGCCTTCAGCTCTAAAATTTCCGCTGTAAGCAAAATCGTTTCAAGCAATGTCTCAAGCCCCTCTCCCGTCTTGGCGGATACCGGAACAAATTCAGTGCTTCCGCCCCAATCCACGGGAATCAGCTCGTACTCTGTCATTTCCTGTTTTACCCTATCAATGTTTGCGCCGGGCTTATCAATCTTATTCACAGCCACAATAATTTCAATGCCCGCCGCTTTGGCGTGGTTGATTGCCTCCACGGTCTGAGGCATAACGCCGTCGTCCGCCGCCACCACCAAAATGGCAATATCTGTGGAGTTGGCGCCTCTCATACGCATCGCCGTGA
This sequence comes from Clostridium sp., assembly GCA_023663815.1. GTDB lineage: Bacteria > Bacillota > Clostridia > Lachnospirales > Lachnospiraceae > Suilimivivens. The sequence continues at coordinate 11,997 of JAMPGS010000096.1, read as the reverse complement.
AAGCCTCGTGCCCCGGCGTATCCAAGAAAGTAATGGACTGGCCGTTAATATTTACAGTATACGCGCCTATGTGCTGCGTAATGCCTCCGGCCTCCTTATCCGTCACATTTGTTTTCCGTATTGCATCCAAAAGGGAAGTTTTACCATGGTCAACGTGGCCCATAACGCAGATAACGGGGGGCCTGTTCTCCAAAGCCTCCTCCTGCTCCTCGTCCTCCTTGAGCAGCTCCTCTATTACGTCAACTTTTTCCTCTTTTTCACAGATAATGTCATACTCAATGGCAATGTTCTCCGCATCCTCAAAGGATATATCGGAGTTCACGGTAACAATCTGCCCTTTAAGGAAAAGCTTCTTGATAATGACGGAGGGCTGAAGCTTCATTTTATCGGCAAGCTCCTTGAGGGTAAGGCTTTCAGGAATGGTGATGACCTTAATCTGTTCCTCCACCACCTCGGCCGCTTTCTTTTCGGGCTTAATAAATCTCCCGGCCTTGTTTTTGTTCTTTACCGCCGTATCTTCTTCTTCGTAGATAAAGTCCTTCTTAGACTTCTTATCTCTCTCCTGACTGATTCTGCGCTTCTCCTCATCGCGGCGTTTTTCGTCCTTAACCGGGGCGTCAACCGCAAAGCCCTTGCCCGGCTTTTCAGGCCTTCTAAATCGATTGTCCTGCCCTTGGCCGCCTCTTTCACTGCGGTTATTATTTCCGCCAGCCCTATTATTATTCCTTTCAGAGCCATCCCGGCGGAAATCACCTTTGCCGCTTTGATTCCCCGGACGATTAACGCTATCGGGCCTGCGTCCCATACCTCTGTTATTATTTCTTTCGCCTTGATTTCTCCCGACGTTCTGCTGCGTTCTCTCATTTCTCTGATACCTCTCCGGTCTTGCCGCGCCCTCCCGATCGGAAGAAGCCGCTCTCCCTGATTGTCCTTGGGATTGGCCGTTCCGGTAATCCCGCGTGCCCTCCGGCCTTGTATTTCTCTCCGTGCGCGCTGCGTTTCCACTCCGCGACATGCCCTCTGCCCGGCCTCCGGCCTGCTGCGCCTGTTCGCCGTGGGCTGCGCCTGCCATCTGAGCCGCGCGCTCTGTGCGGGCAGCCTCTTCCGCTCTGGCCGTTCTCTCAGCCTCGGCCGCCTGAGCCTGTCTTTGGGCCTGAGCTTCTCTTTCCTTAGCCTCTCTCTCGGCCCGCGCCGCCTGAGCGTTTCGCGCCTGACGCTCCAATTCCATCCTTCGCGCGTTCTGCTTAAAATCCGACTGCGTGCTTTCCGGCATAGAAGGAGCCGTCAGCGGACGGATAATCTTGTGGGGCGCTTCCTGCCTGCGATTCCCTTGCCCCTGCGACATACCCTGCCTGCCGGAAGCTCTGTTTCCTTGACGGTTTCCCTGATTCTGCCCCTGCGCCGGTCTCCTATCTCTCTGCGGACGCTGTCCTGGAATATTGCTGTTGCGGGGATTGCTCACCACGATGATTTTCTTTTTCTTTCTGGGCTGCTCGCCTGATGGGCCTTCTGCACGCGCCGGGGCCTGCCCTTCGGATTTTGTGGAGGCACTGCCTCCGGGTCTTGTTTCCTGTTTATTTTCATGCTTTGCGGGCGCGACGCTTTCGGTTTTTGCTTCCATTTTTCCTTCGGACTTTGCTTCTGCTTTCCCTGCAGCTACGCCCTCGGCTTTTGCTTCCGCCCTGCTTTCAGACTTCGCCGGAGCGGTACTTTCAGCCTTTGCTTCTGTTTTTCCTGCAGTCATGCCCGCACTTTTTACCTCCGTCTTACTTTCGGACTTTAACGCAACCGCGCTCTCATTTTTCATCTCCGTTTTATTTTCGGACTTTCCTGTAGCCGTGCCTTCGCTTTTCGCCTCCACCCTGCTTTCAGACTTCGCCGGAGCGGTACTTTCGGCCTTTGCTTCTGTTTTTCCTTCAGACTTCACTTCTGCTTTCCCCGCACCCTCCGCTTTTGCGGAAGCTTTCCCCTCCGTCTTGGCAGCCTTTTCCTCTCCGCCGGACTTGGAGCCGTTTTCCTTTGCCGCTTCCTTCTTCTTGCCGAAGGCCTTTCGTACCAGCTCTGCCGCTTCCTCCTCAAGAGAACTCTGCGCCGCCTTTACTTCAATTCCTTTATCTTGCAGAAAAGCAATAATTTCTTTGCTTTGCTTCTCCATTTCCTTTGCTATCTCATGCACCTTTATTTTGGCCATTCCACTACCTCCGTCTCATTCCTATGATTCTTCCAAACGTTTGATGATACTTGCCGCCAGTCCCCTGTCCGTAACGGCTACAGACGCTCTCATTTCCCTGCCGATTGCCCTTCCAAGTAAATCCTTATTAGAATAAAAATAAATCGGCGTTTCGTAGAAAGCGCACATATTGGTAAATTTCTTTTTCGTATTGTCGGAGGCGTCGTCCCCAACCAGCACTACCGCCGCTTTTCCTTCCTTGACCGCCTTTTCCACGGCGAACTCGCCGCTCACTAAATTTCTCCCTTTGGCCGCCAATCCCAAAAGCGATAATACTCTGTCATTCATACGCAGCATCAAACTCCTTTTCCAGATTGTCGTAAATCTCGTTTGGAATACTCATCTTGAAAGACCGCTCCAATCCCTTATTCTTCCGTGCTCTCAAAAGACACTCTCTTTCCTTGCAAAGATACGCGCCCCTTCCATTTTTCTTTCCGGTTACGTCCAACACTATTTCCTCTTCGGGCGTTCTCAAAATGCGCATCATTTCCTTCTTGCTCTTCATTTCTCCGCATCCGATACATTGCCGCATGGGGATTTTTTTTGCCATCAAATCCCCCCTATTCAATCGCGCCTGCAGCGGCTTCCCCGCCGTCTGCTCCCGCGTATCCGTCCTTAACTTCGTCCTCCGCATCCTCATCGGAACCGTCTTCTAAATATTCTTCTGCAGAGCTTTCTTCTTCTAAATCATCTTCTTCAGAATCCCCTTCGCCGGAATTCTCCTCCGAATATTCTTCACCAGAGTATTCCTCATCAGAATTCTCTTCTACAGAGCTTTCTTCTCCCAAGTATTCTTCGTCGGAATCTTCCGCTACATAGTCGTCTTCCTCTGAATATTCTCCATCGGAGCCCTCCTCTGCAAAATCTTCTCCCGAATATTCTTCGCCAGAGCCGTCCTCCGCATAGTCATCTTCGGAGCCCTCCTCTTCCAAATACTCTTCACCGGAATCTTCCTCCGCATAGTCGCCTTCCTCCGAATATTCTCCGTCGGAATCTTCCTCTATATAACCTTCCTCCTCCAAATATTCTCCGTCGGAGCCCTCTATATATTCTTCCTCGTAGCCTTCGCCCTCGTAATCCTCGTCATACTCGTCGTATTCGTCCAGATAATCCTCGTAGCGGAAGCCGTAAGCGTCCTTGGCCTGCGTCTCGCTCTTGATATCGATTTTATAGCCGGTAAGTCTTGCCGCCAGCCTTGCGTTCTGTCCTTCCTTGCCGATTGCAAGAGAAAGTTGGTAATCGGGAACCACCACCTTGGCCGTCTTTTCGTCGGGGTCGGCGAACACCGCCACGATTTTTGCCGGTGAAAGGGCGTTTTGAATCAAGTTGCCGGGATTGTCGTCCCAATTGATAATGTCGATTTTTTCTCCCCGAAGCTCCTCCACAATGGAATTCACTCTTGCGCCGTTTAAGCCCACACAGGCTCCTACAGCGTCCACGTTGGGATTGTTGGATTTCACCGCCATCTTGGTCCTGCTTCCCGCTTCCCTTGCGATACTCATAATCTCCACGGTGCCGTCCCGTATCTCCGTCACTTCCGCCTCAAAAAGACGCTTTACCAGCTCAGGGTGGGTGCGGCTCACCAGTATCCTTGGCCCCTTCGGCGTATTTTTAACCTCCAAAATATACACCTTAATTCTCTCCGTGGGCTTGAATACCTCGCTCCTTACCTGCTCGCTGTCATTTAAAATACCGTCGGCCTTGCCAAGATTAATGCTAATATTTCTCCCTATATAACGCTGCACAATTCCCGTTACGATATCCTTTTCCTTCTCAAAATACTGATTATAAATAACGGTTCTTTCTTCCTCGCGTATTTTCTGCAAAATGACGTTCTTGGCATTTTGGGTGGCAATGCGCCCGAATTCCTTAGACTTAATCTCCACATGGATAATGTCCCCCAGCTCCGCATCGGACTTGATTTCCCTTGCGGCCTCCAAGGTAATCTGAAGGCAGTCGTCCTCCACCTCCTCCACTACTTCCTTTTCCGCGTAGCAAAGAAAATCGCAGGTCTCCCTGTTAATCTCAACCTTTACATTGTCAGATTTTCCAAAATGATTTTTACATGCCGTAATCAGAGAATTTTCAATCGCCTCAAAAAGCGTTTCCTTGCTGATTTCTTTCTCCTTCTCCAACATATCCAATGCTTCCATTAATTCCTTATTCATTTTCCTTATCCCTTTCCGCCCTCGTCCTCCTATGGGCTAAAAATCTAATGTCAGCTTAACGACTGCAATTTCTTTCCTGTTAAATGCGGCCTCTTCCTTTTCCCCTTTATCGGAAGAAACGTCGGTAAGCGTGATTGTATTCTCATCAAAAGCTTTTAGGATTCCCGTAAATTCCTTCGCGCCGTCTATGGGTTTGTAGGTCTTTATTTCAACCTCCTCCCCGATGCTTGCCGATAAATGTTTATCCTTTTTCAACGTCCTCCCAAGGCCCGGAGAGCTCACCTCCAAGATATAAGCGTCGTCGATAAAATCTTCCGCGTCAAGGGCGTCCGAAAGTGCCCGGCTGACCGCCTCGCAGTCGTCGATGGAAACGCCGCCCTCCTTGTCGATATAACACCGAAGATACCAGTCGCTCCCTTCCTTCACATATTCGATATCATAAATGTCCACATGATTCGCCCCGGCTATGGGCTTAAGAATCGCCTCCGTTTTGAGCTCGTAATTCTCTCTTTTTGACATTCATTCACCTCTATCCCCAAAAAAGAGTGGACCGCAAAGTCCACTCTAAATCAGTAAGTTTCTTTAATTCTCTTGTATTGTAGCACCCTGTTATAGAAATTGCAATAGGTTTTTCCGCAATTTTACGCCTTTTATGGCAAGACTTTTGCGGCAGGCCGCCGCTTCTCCCGCAGCTCAGCCTTGGCCGAACTGCTGCATCTCCTCCACAACGTGCGCGCCCTCCGCGCCGCCTTCCTTTTCCTCCTTATACAAACGGTAAAGGAGTACGGCCGCCAGCGCAATAAAGCCCGCTCCTCCAATCAGTCCCACGCAGGCGGGGCCTAAAAAGATATTGTAGGGATTCTGCAGAGAAGTAAAATAAATCCCCACGGAACCCAAACCGTTTAGCATCCCGTGTCCCACCACCGCAGGCAGGCAGCTTTTTACCTTGATTGTCACATAGGATAAAATAATCCCAATCACCGTACAGAAAGCGCACATAGCTAAAATTCCCGTCACAGGATAACCTAAATAGCCCACCCCGTAATTGTGCCCCATCACCGTCAGCGGCGCATGCCACAAGCCCCAGATAACGCCGTTTATTAAAAGAGCGGGAACCACCTTAAACTGCTTCATCAGCCTTGGAAGCAGGTAGCCTCTCCAGCCCCACTCTTCCCCAAGACATGGCAGCAAATTTAAAAGCGGAGACAGCAAAACGCCCATCACGATTTGGTTTGCCATTAAGCTTCTCGCCTGCCCGGTAGTGACAGTCGTATCCTCCGCGCCCGCAATCTCCGCCTGCGCCGCTAGGACCACCTTCACATACCCCAGCTCTCCGTCAAACTGCCGGGGAAAAATCACAAAGTAAAGCGCCATTCCAAGAAAAATCAACAGCGCAAAGCCAAACCAAACTAGACCGTAATACTTTAAATTTCCCTTTAAATTAAAGGATATTCTGAGATTGCGGAAAAGTCTGTCTTTGGTGATTAAAAGCGTAATCAGCACCCCGATTGCCGGAAAGGCCATCATGCCGCTTATCATGGATTGGGCGGCATAGGCCCGGCTTACATCACTGCTTCCCACCATAGGCATAATCACAAAAATTTCCATTCCATAGGTTAAAAGGAAGGTAACCGCCAAAAATATGATTATCTGCTTTCTATTTTCCTTTTTTTCCTCGACATTCATAAAATTCTCACTCCTCTACCGCTTCCCCGTCTATTTCCAACTCAAATTTCTGCTTGTCGTGAACGCTGATTTCCTCTCCAAGCTGTATTTCAATGATTTTCAGCTCCGTGTCCGCAATAATCGTATGACGGCACCCGGCTTTCATTTGAAAGACGTCTCCGGCCTTTACCTCCCGGCTCTCGCCGTCGATGATGCATCTGCCCTTTCCGGAAATAATGTTCCAAATCTCGTCCCGCCTTGCGTGGCTGTGATAGTTCATCCCATGGCCCGGCTTTAGCGTTACCTTGCTGGTGCGGCTTTCCCTGGTGACGTCCAGCACTAGGAAGTCCCCCCATGATTTTTCCGCAAACATAATCTGCTGGTCTATTTTATCCACAAAAGGCTTGATATAGCTGGACTGCTCCTTGTCGGAAACAAGAATTCCCTCCGGGCTTGCGGAAACCACCATATTTTTCAGCCCCATGCACAAAACCGGCACGTCCAGCTCGTTCAGCACATGAACGTTTTCGCAGGTTTCATTTAAAATAGCGTCCCCCACGCAGGGCTCCTCCATAGCCTCCGACAGTGTATTCCATGTGCCCAAATCCTTCCACTGCCCCTGAAAACGCATCACCTTAATGTCGGCTTCCTTCTCAACCACCGCATAGTCAAAGCTGATTTTATCCAGCTTTTCATATCCCGCAAGCAGCTCCTCATAGCTGGTATAGCCCGTCAGCTCCTTGACTTTATCCAGCACGTACTGAAGCTTATAGGCAAACACGCCCCCGTTCCACAAGGCCCCCTGCCTGATATACTCCTCCGCAGTTTTTACGTCGGGCTTTTCCTTAAAGGTTTTTACCCGGCTCACCGGCCCTTTTTCCATAGGAATCACATAGCCGTACTTCTCGCTGGGGTATGTGGGCTCGATTCCCATAAGGGCAAGATTGGCCTCCCCTTTCCGGGCAATGGCTTCCAGCTCCTTAAGGGCCTCAAAATAATCGCTCTCCACGTAAGGGTCAACAGGGCAGACGATAACCGGCTCCTCCCCGGAAATGCCCTTCTCGTCGCGAAGGAAGGCCGCAACCAGCGCAATGGCCGGGAAAGTGTCTCGCCTGCAGGGCTCCACGCAGATGGAAACCTCCTCGCCCAATTGATTGTGAATGGAGGATGCCTGCGTCTTGGAGGTTGCTATGGTAACCGTGGCGTTTTCGTCCGCCTCCCGTATCTGGTGATACACCCGCTGTACCATGGACTCGTAGCCGCCTTCTTTTGTCCTGAAAATTTTTATAAATTGTTTGGAGCGGATATCGTTGGAAAGGGGCCAAAGCCGCTTTCCCGAACCGCCGGATAGCAAAATAATGTGCATGGAGGGTCTCCTATTATTTACATATAACATATGAAAGCTGAGTGCTCCGTGCTTCGCACTCCCGCACTCACCGCCGACATTCGCAGTCCGAGCTACCGCTGGACGAGCTTTCATAATATTTAATCGAGTAGGGAAATTTCCCTACTCGCCGCGCGGGCCACCTGTCAGCTTTGCTGACAATTTTCCTTGGGTGGCCCTGCGCATCCTGCGCGGAGCGCTTTGTTTTATAGAAAAGTCCTATGGAATTTTCTATAAAACAAAAGCGCTAAAAAACCTGCGCAATCAAGTTTCTTAACACTTTCTTCAGCAGGGGCAGTAGGAATCGAACCCACATCGACGGTTTTGGAGACCGCTGTTCTACCTTTGAACTATGCCCCTATTCCGGCAATTTTTGTCTGCCGATGGTATTTTTTGCGGTGCGCTCTTCAACACACTTGTTTATTATACCTTATCAAACTGTCCCTTGTCAACAACCTGAATCATTTTTCATTCAATGTTTCGCATCAATTTTATAGGGCGGACGCCCGACATGAAATAAGCCGCCTCCGCCTCAATACATCAAATGGTCTTTCGTGTCCTCCTCGATAATTCGGCTAAATTCCTTGACTTCCTTGGAGGGCTCGTAGCTTTCTTCGCTGTAAAGCAGCTCATGAAGCTTGATTACATTTTCTTCCAAATTGATAGGCACCACGCAATTCCCCTTGGAGCCGATAACGCCGCCGTTTCTCATTCCCTCAAAAGGAAATCCGTCGCTCACCGTTACCTCATAGTCTCCAATCATGCTGAGCACGGGAATAATGTCCTTCACGTCCAAGGAGGTGCGGACGCTGGGCAATACCCCGTACACCGCCTCCGTCAGCGCGCTTATGGAGGATTTTTTTCCCTTTTCCATCATGGCCACCAGCACGTCCCGCTGCCTCTGGGTGCGCTTAAAATCGTCCCCGCCCCCATAGCGGATGCGGCAGTAAGCGGTAGCCTGCAGGCCGTTTAAGGTCTGTCTTCCCGCCGCGGTCACAGGCGTATACTCAATGTCCATCTCCTGCGCCATAGTGCTTTGATAATTGTTTAAATGGGAAATCTCCACCTCGGTAACATCTATCTCAATGCCGCCCAAGGCGTCCACCGCCTTCATCAATCCTTCAAATCCCACCGTAATATAGTCTGTCAAATACAAATCCGTGTTGGTGTTAATCATACCGATTGCCTGCTCCGGGCCTCCAAGGGCATAGGCGGTGTTGCATTTTTTATAAGTATCGTTTCCAAGGTTCAAATAAGTGTCTCTATAGATGGATACGAGACGGACCTCATGCTTATCCATGTCGATGGAGCAAATCATAATCGTGTCGCTTCTGTTCCCTTTTCCAAGGCTTCCGTCTCTGGCATCCACGCCGAAAAACGCTATATTGTAAATTCCCGTGTACTTCCTCTCCTCCTTGGGCTGTTCCGTCTCCTCGATGATTTTTTCCTTTACCTCAGGATTCACCGCAATATTTTCCTCTTGAATGATATCCTTCTCCGCGCCGGTTTCGCTGTCGGTGGCGCGCAGCGTAATATATAAAAATCCCACAGCCGCCACAAGAACGACAGCCTCTAAAATAAACAATGGGATATGCTTAACCCATTTTTTCTTATCCATTCCTAACTCCTTTTGTAGTTCTCATGCATGAAATTCTGATTTATCTTACCACAATCCGGCCATTTTGAACACTATATTTTAAATTTTTGTCAAATTTGTCATATTTCTGTCACAAAAAACCTGTAATCCTTCCCGCATGGGAACGCACCGCGCCGCACACTTTACCCCCAAAATACCATTGCATTGCACCTATTGCAGTATATTTACAGCGTCCGCCACAGTCCGCACGCCAATTACCTTAATCCCCGAAATTTCCTTTAGGCTTCCTAGACTTACATAGGGGACGACGCAGGCGGTAAAGCCAAGCTTTTTTGCCTCCTGCACTCTGGCTTGTATCATGCTTACAGCCCGCACCTCGCCGCTAAGGCCCACCTCCCCCACGGCAATCAGCCCGTTGTCAATCACCTTATTTTGAAAGCTGGACACCACCGCCATGGCAATCCCCAAGTCGATGGCGGGCTCCAATATTTTAATCCCGCCGGCGATATTCACGTAAGCGTCGCAGTTCCCAAGGGAAAGCCCCAGGCGTTTTTCCAAAACCGCCATGAGAAGGTTCACCCTGTTAAAATCGGTCCCTATAGTCTGGCGTCTGGGAATTCCAAAGCTTGTGCGGGTCACAAGAGCCTGTATCTCAATCAGCATGGGCCGGGTTCCCTCCATGGAGCACACCACAATGGAGCCGCTTGCTCCCTCCGGCTTTCCGCTGAGCATAAACTCCGACGGATTTAAAACCTCCGTAAGCCCGCTGGCTTCCATCTCAAAAACGCCAATCTCATTGGTGGAGCCGAAGCGGTTTTTTACCCCCCGCAGAATCCGATAGGAGGCGTGCCTGTCCCCCTCGAAATAAAGCACCGTATCCACCATGTGCTCCAAAACCCTTGGCCCCGCCACCGTTCCTTCCTTCGTCACGTGTCCCACAATAAAAACGGCAATATTTAACCCCTTTGCAAGCTGCAAAAGGACGTTGGTAGCCTCCCGAACCTGGGAAACGCTTCCCGGCGCGGAGGAAATATCCTCATGAAACATCGTTTGAATGGAATCAATCACCACCACGTCGGGCTTCATCTGCCTAATCGTCTCCTCGATAACCCCCAGCCCGTTTTCGCAGAGCAGCTTTAAATACTCGTTAAACTCCCCGATACGGTTGGCCCGTATTTTAATCTGTTTTAGGGATTCCTCCCCGGACACATAAAGCACTTCCCTCTTTTCCAGCGCAAGATTCCTGCACACCTGCAAGAGAAGCGTGGATTTGCCGATTCCGGGGTCTCCGCCCACCAGCGTAAGGGAGCCCCGCACAAGGCCGCCTCCAAGCACCCTGTCAAGCTCCTGCATACCGGTAGCCATTCTATCCTCTTCCTCCAATGAAATATCGGACATGGACGTGGGGATACGCCTTTCGCCCCTGACCCCTTTTATATTTTTTTCGCGGCTTCCTGTCGCCGCCATTTCTTCCACAAAGGTATTCCACTGTCTGCAGCCCGGACACTGGCCCATCCATTTACTGGATTCATAGCCGCAGTTTTGACAGAAGAATATAGTTGTATTCTTTCCTTTTGCCATTAAAAATACTCTCCATCAACAAAGGCTGCCGCAAAATAAATTTTCTTTTTTGCAGCAGCCCTTTTTTTAATTTTTCATGAATCGGCCAACCCGCAAAGGGCGGCTGACATTATCTGGTTATCTTGACGCTCACTTCTCCCTGCTCCGCAAGGGCTACGCTTAGGTTCAGCTTTCCGCCTAAATTTGTTTTCATTTTGCCGATACTCTTTTCGTCCACAAAGACCTCGTACTCCGTGTCCTCGTTCAGCCCCAGCGTAATCTGCGCGTCCTCGTTTCCGTCCACCGTAAAACAAATCTGTTCCGCCGTCTCCGAAAAATTCAAGACGCTTGTTCCCGGAACGGACTCATAGGCGAACATTCCATTTTTTTCCAGCTTTGTCATTGTCTTATAGGTTTTAACCTTGTACAAATCCCCGCAATGCTCAAAATCCTCCAGCTTTGCTTTGCCCTCCAGCATGTGATTTCCAAAGCTGATTGTTCCGTCCGCTTCCGACCTTAATAATTCCTCTACTACTGCCATTTTCTTATGTCCTCCTGTAACCCAAACATTTTCTAACGGTTAATGTCAGTATAATATATTTTTGCATTTATATCTACCAGAAATTTTTTTGATTTCTGCTAAAAATCCGCCATGAACTCTTACGCTTCTCCCGCCTGAGCCGCCTTCACGTCAAAGACTACCTGCCCTTTGCGGAAGCCCGCCGTCACCGCATCGCCCGTCTTGATTCTGCCGCTTAATATCTCCTCCGCCAGCTTATCCTCGACTACGTTCTGGATTGCTCTCTTTAAGGGCCTTGCCCCCATCTTGTCGTCGGAGTATTTTGTCAAAATATGCTCCTTTAAAGCGCCGCTTAGGGAAAGCTTAAGCTGCATCTGCTCCTTGCATCGTTTCGCCAAATTGCTGCCGAGAAGATTGATAATCTCGTGCATTTCCTTTTTGTCAAGGGGCTGAAACACCATAATCTCGTCAATCCGGTTGATAAATTCAGGCTTAAAGAGCTTTTTAACCTCCTCCATCACTCCGGCTTTCATCTTCTCATAGTCCTGCTCCTTGGTGGTTTCCGTAAAAAACCCAAGGTTTTTTGGAGCCACAATCCGCTGCGCGCCGGCGTTTGAGGTCATTATTAAAATCGTATTTTTAAAGCTTACCTTACGCCCCTTGGAGTCGGTGATATGGCCGTCGTCCAGCACCTGAAGCAGTACGTTAAACACGTCGGGATGGGCCTTTTCTATCTCGTCGAACAGCACCACGGAATAGGGGTTTTTCCTTATCTTTTCGCTGAGCTGCCCGCCCTCCTCAAAGCCCACGTACCCCGGCGGGGAACCTATCATCTTGGAGACGGAATGACCCTCCATATATTCCGACATATCC
>JAMPGS010000095.1 GCA_023663815.1 Clostridium sp. | reverse complement strand
TTTGCCCAAAAACGCTCGCGGCAGCGGCGCACATACCAGTTGCTGAGCTCGTCCACAAATTTGTCGAGAACTCTCGCCGTCTCCGTAATCTGATAGTTGTCCATATGGTTATCCACGTCGCGGATGGCCGTGTTCAGCCGGGATAAAAGCCACTTGTCCATGACGGGAAGCTTGTCGTATTCCAGCGTATACTTGGTGGCGTCAAAACCGTCAATATTTGCGTAAAGAATGAAAAACGCGTAGGTGTTCCAGAGGGTTCCCAAGAACTTGCGCTGCACCTCGGTCACCGCTTTCCCGTGGAATCTGTTGGGCAGCCAAGGGGCGGAATTGATGCTGAAATACCAACGAAGAGCGTCCGCTCCATGGGTGGCAAGTGCGTCGAAGGGGCTCACAGAATTTCCCTTTGACTTGCTCATTTTCTGTCCGTTTTCATCCTGAACATGCCCCATAACAATAACGTTCTCATAGGGGGAGCAGTTAAAGAGCAGCGTGGACTCTGCCATCAGGGAATAAAACCAGCCGCGGGTTTGGTCCACCGCCTCAGAAATAAACTGCGCCGGGAACTGGGCCTCAAACAATTCTTTATTTTCAAAGGGATAATGGTGCTGCGCAAAGGGCATGGCCCCCGAATCAAACCAGCAGTCAATTACCTCCGGCACTCTTTTCATGGTCTTGCCGCACTTAGGGCAAAGGCCTGTGATTTCGTCCACATAGGGTCTGTGAAGCTCCACGGTTTTTGCTTCAGGATTGCCGGTCAGCTTTTCCAAGTCCTCTCTTGAGCCGACGGCCTCCTGATAGCCGCAGCCTTCGCACTCCCAGATATTTAAAGGTGTTCCCCAATAACGGTTGCGGGAAACGCCCCAGTCTTGAATATTTTCCAGCCAGTTGCCGAAACGCCCTTCCCCGATTGAGGGAGGGAACCAGTTTACCGTCTTGTTATTGCGAACCAAATCGTCCCGCACCGCCGTCATTTTAATAAACCACGACTCCCGCGCGTAATAAATAAGAGGCGTGTCGCACCGCCAGCAGAAGGGATAGTCGTGCTCAAATTTCGGCGCGTCGAAAAGCTTCCCTTCCTTGTCTAAATCCACTAAAATATCCTTGTCGGCGTCCTTCACAAATTTTCCCCCATAGGGCGTCTCCTCCGTCATATTTCCCTTGCCGTCCACAAACTGAACGAAGGGCAAATCGTACTTGCGCCCCACTTGGGCGTCGTCCTCGCCAAAGGCCGGGGCAATATGGACGATTCCCGTTCCGTCCGTCATGGTGACGTACTCGTCGCAGGTGACAAAATGTCCTTTTTTGCGCTGCTTTGCGGCCGCTTCCCCCGCGCAGGCAAACAGCGGTTCATACTCTTTATATTCCAGCTCTTTCCCCGTATAGGTTTCCAGTATCTCGTAAGCCGGCTGTCCTTCCTCTGCCAGCTTTCCTAACACGGTATCCAAAAGCGCTTTTGCCATATAATAGGTGCGGCCGTCCGCCGCCTTTACCTTGGCGTAGGTCTCCTCAGGATGAACGCAAAGACCCACATTGGAAGGAAGGGTCCACGGGGTGGTTGTCCATGCAAGAAAATAAGCATCCTCGCCCACCGCCTTAAAGCGCACCACCGCGGAGCGTTCCTTTACCGCCTTATATCCCTGCGCCACCTCGTGGGAAGAAAGGGGCGTTCCGCATCTTGGGCAGTAAGGCACAATCTTAAAGCCCTTGTACAAAAGGCCCTTGTCCCAGATTTGCTTAAGCGCCCACCACTCGGACTCGATATAATCGTCATGATAAGTCACATAAGGGGCGTCCATATCCGCCCAAAAGCCTACCGTGGCGGAAAAGTCCTCCCACATGCCTTTATATTTCCAAACGCTCTCCTTACATTTTCTGATAAAAGGGTCTAACCCGTATTCCTCAATCTGCTCCTTGCCGTCCAGACCAAGCTCTCTTTCCACCTCCAGCTCCACCGGAAGCCCGTGGGTGTCCCAGCCCGCTTTTCTTGGCACCATACAGCCCTTCATGGTGCGGTATCTGGGGATAATATCCTTGATAACCCTTGTCAGCACATGGCCGATATGGGGCTGGCCGTTTGCCGTCGGGGGCCCGTCGTAAAAGGTGTAGGTGGGATTTCCTTTCCGATTCTCCATGCTTTTCCTAAAAATATCATTTTCACGCCAAAACTTCTCAACCTCTTTTTCGCGCTGTACAAAATTCAAATCTGTAGACACTTTTTGATACATAACCGTCATCCTTTCTCATTCCTGCTATTAATAAAAAGTACGCCATTTACACGCATTTTGTCAAGTCCCCGCGCCCAGAAAAACAATTTTGCGCCAAAGCTGGAAAAAATTTCGTGGACGCGGGCTTTTTCGTGGTGTAAAATAAAACCGATGACAGGCTTAAAGGTTTTCCTTCTGCATCAGAAAGGCTTACATTTTATGAAAGACGGAAAAGAAGAACATACTTATTTAGAGGTCAACGGCGACTACCGAATGCGCGAGCTTGATAAAAATGACCTTGAACAGTTCAATGCTCTGCTTCAATACGCTTTTCAAGTGACCTCCTATGATTTATTCCAAACCGGCTGGGAACAGGACGAGATTAAATACGCCAAACGTCCTATTTTAGAGGAAGCTTTTGTGCTCGGCTGGTTTTACCGCGACAAACTTGCCTCCATGATTGTGGTTTACTCCATGAAAGTAAACGTCCACGACGAGATTATGGACATGGGCGGCATTACCGGCGTCGCCACCTATCCCGAATACACCGGGAAAGGACTGATTCACTCTCTTATGCGGCACGTCCTTGACTACATGCACCAACAGAAAATGCCAATTTCTTTTTTGTATCCCTACTCCATTCCCTTCTATCGAAAAATAGGATGGGAAATTGTTTCGGACAAGCTTTCCTTTACCGTAAAGGATACCCAGCTTCCCAAAGCCCGTCCTGTGGACGGCATGGTGGAACGCGTCAGCCTTGATTCCGCGGATTATCATAACGTACATTCCTATTTTGCTCTGCAGCGCCACGGCTGCCTGATACGCGACAATCTTGCATGGGAGGAGTACTGGCGGTGGGACAACGACGACATGATTGCCGCCGTCTATTATAATAAGGAACACAGGCCGCTGGGCTATGTGGTTTACTATATTGCCAACGACATTTTTCATATTAAAGAAATGGTGTACTTAAACATTGAAGCCAACTATGGGCTTTGGAATTATATCAGCGCCCACTTTTCCATGATAGAGCAGGTTCAGGGCGACAACTACTCCGGCGAGCCCATGGCCTATTTGTTTGAGGACAGCGAAATCACCGAAAAAATATCCCCCTACATCATGGCGAGAATCGTAAACGTGCGGGATTTTCTGGAATACTACCCCTATCAAATACAGCCTGAGGACTTTAAAATCCACTTTAAGGTTCACGACGGGATGGCCTCTTGGAATGAAGGGGACTTTCTGGTGTCATGGCACGAGGGGGAGGCTTTCTGCGAACGGGTGGAGGACAATCAATCCATCAATGTGGTGGAGCTTGACGTCAACACCTTAACCGCCATGCTTATGGGCTACAAACGCCCTTCCTACCTCTACGAGCATGAAAAAATTAAGACCGAATATTACATGCTCACATGGCTTGAGCGGCTGATTCCGGTGGAGAAGGCTTATTTTTCGGATTATTTTTAGTCAAAAAGCGCAGGCAAAATTATATCGTTTAGAGAATCTCTTTCTGCCTGCGCTTATTTCTAACTTCGCCTCCTACCCCTGCAATAGTTCCATCAATTCCTCCCTTGTAAAGCTCCCATTCCCCACATTTTCGCCGGAGAGCACCTGCTCTGCCAGCTCCTTTTTTCTGTCCTGAAGCTTTACAATATTTTCTTCTATGGTATCCTTCATAATCAGCTTGTACACGCTGACGGTATTTTTCTGTCCAATGCGGTGGGCCCTGTCCGTGGCTTGGTTCTGGACCGCCAGATTCCACCATGGATCGTAATGAATCACAATGTCCGCCGAGGTTAAATTTAAGCCCGTTCCGCCGGCTTTCAACGAGATGCAGAACACGCTGGTCTCGTCGCCGTTAAAGCTCTCCACCATAGAAAGCCGCTTTTCCTTGGGGGTGGAGCCCGTTAAGGTGTAATAGGAAATATGCTCCTCCCGCAGTTTTTCCTGTAAATTGGCAAGCATGGAGGTGAACTGCGAGAACAAAAGCACCTTGTGCCCGCCCTCGATGGCGTTTTTAATTAAATCCAGACACATGGCCGTCTTGGCCGAGGGGCTGGCATAATTTTCATAAATCAACGCCGGGTCGCAACAAAGCTGCCGTAGCTTCGTAAGCTCCGACAAAATCTGTATCTTCGCGCTCTTAAATTCCTCCTCCGACTGCTTATCAAGCATCATTTGAATCCGCTGCACATGGGCGGAATACAGCTTCCTCTGCTCGCCCTCCATACTGGCGTACACGCACTCCTCAAGCTTATCCGGCAAATCGGTTAAAACATCCTTTTTCAGCCTGCGGAGAATAAACGGGCGCGCCATCTTCTGAAGCCTGCTCATAGCCCTTTCATCCTGATTCTGCACCACGGGAACTTCTATCTCCGCCCGGAAGCGCTGATAGCCGTACAGAAAGCCCGGCATCAAATAATCAAAAATGCTCCACAGCTCGCTTAGCCTGTTTTCTATAGGGGTTCCCGTCAAGGCAAAACGGCAGTCCGCCTCTATCGCTTTTACCGCCCTTGAGGATTGGGTATTGTGGTTTTTAATGTACTGAGCCTCGTCGATAATTTGGCAGAAAAACCGGCTGTCCTCGTACTCCGCTAAATCCCTCTTTAACAGCTCGTAGGAGGTAATCAACACGTCCCGGCTCTGCGCGCTGCGTATGATTTCCCTGCGCTCCGGGGCGGCGCCCGTCACCATTTTTACCGGAATACTGGGGGCAAAACGCATAAACTCGCTGTTCCAGTTAAACACCAAGGATGCGGGGGTAACGATTAGGCACTTCCGATTGTCCTCCGCCTTTGCCTCCAAAAATTCCGACAGCAAAAAAGCAATCACCTGAACCGTCTTTCCAAGTCCCATATCGTCCGCTAAAATTCCGCCAAACCCGCTATGGCAAAGGGTTTTCAGCCACAAAAATCCTGTCCGCTGGTATTTTCGGAGAATGTCCTCAAGGCTGGCCGGAATCTCAAAATCGTTTTCCTCCGCCGTTTTCATATCCCTTACCAATGCCCGGAAGGTTCCGCCCTTTTCCACCGAAAGACTGCGCCTCTCCTTCAATTCGCCGTCCAGATACAGCGCCCTATACTTGGGTACCGTCAAATTTCCTTTTTTCAACTGGCTGTCCGTCAGGTTTAAGTTCTGTTTCAGCTCAAGAAGCGTCTGTATTCCCTCGCCCTCCATGTTGATAAAATCGCCGCTTTTTAACCGGAAATATTTTTTCTTTCTGTCGTATTTGGACAGAATCTCCATCAGCTCTTCCCTTGACATTTGGTCGGCTTCCATGGTTAGCTCAAGCAGATTCCCCGAAAGGGACACGCCCACCTCCACCCTGCCGCTGGACGTTACATGGATTTTTTTTAAGACATCCGAGACATACACCTCCCCTAGCTGCTGAAATCTGGGAATCCCCTCCGTCAAAAGCTCATAAAGCTTGTCCTCGTCGCCGGAAATTACCATAGCCTTTTCCTGCTCGTCAAAGGCGTTGCAGTAAGAGGAAACCAGGCTTGCCGCCTGCGCTTCCCGCACCGTGTCCCTGCCTATATCCGCGCCGCCTTTCCCATAAACCTCGTACTTTTTTTCTCCATACAGGGCGTACACCTTGCAGGTCACAAAATCTTTCTGGGGGGCGTCCAAATAAATTTCAAAGGAAACCGGCTCCACACCGTAATCCGCCTCGTTGAAATTTTTCTTCTCGCACTGATAATGTTTCTCCAAAGCCGGTAAAAGCTCCCGGCAAAACGCAGGCACGTCCTTTTTTTCCACATAAAATTTCTTTTCGGGAATCTGCGTCATACAGTCCATAAAATCGCCGATTCCCACCATATCCTCAATCTTTTCCCTGTAAATAAGGCCGTCCTTGAAGGTGAGAATATTTCTCGCGCCATAATAGCCAAACAGCGGCCTCACCTCCACTTCGACGCCTCCTTTCTGTCCGGTAATCGTCATCTCCCGAACCGGCGGCTCGTCCGTCTGTTCCCACAAACGCTCGCCGGTCATATTCACGTTGGCCGTTATGGGCCGCCCTCTCGCCGCGTCCAGAAATTCTTCCAACTCACTGCCGGATAGGGAAATTCTTCTCAGCTTGGAATAATAAGTCTCATAGCCGTAACCTCCGTAGCCGTAACGCCCGTAAGAATATTGGGCATAGCGGCTCCCGTTTTCCCGAACCCACGTCCTTAAAAAAGTAACCAGTCTCTGGGCGACTGGTTCAAAGGCTTCCATTAAGTGCTGAAATTCCAGCTTTTTCCCATAGGAATAAGTCTGCCCTTTTTCCACATTTTTGACGAACTCAAAAACATCTTTCAGCACATACTTATTTTTCCCTGCGCCAACCTTAAATTCCACCGCAATATATTCTGAGGTACATTCCAAAAAAGGCTCTAGCTCCACGTTCCCGTAAATATTGTCTTTTAAAAGGGGCAGCGTCGCCTTGTCCGTCTGACGCTGCAAAAGCTCTTTCACCAGCGGCGTTGTCTCCCTAGGCCGCTCCTTTTCCCTAAAGCTCGGATACAGCTTCCCGCCTTTTCCCCGGCGCGTGTCATCGCTCAAATACTGTTCCCCGCCGTCCTGCTCCATATAGTCAAGTATGGCAGACTGCTCCGGCTGATACTCCAAAAATTCCAAAAGAACAGCGACGCAATGCTTGCAAATCCCGCTGTAACTGTAGTAGGCGGGACATTCGCAAAAGCTTTCAATCACCTCGTCAAACAGCGGGTCATAAACTATCTCCACGCCGTAAATCTTATTTCCGCTGCCCTTCACTGACCCCATTATCACAATATTGCCGTCCTTATCCTTTTCCACAGAAAAGCTGCGTACCTTGTTCAAATAATGCAGGTCAATTCCCCTATTAAAAACGGCTGCGTTTGTAAGCTTCCTTATCATCTTTTGATTGAGCATAATGATTCCTCTGTACCACCGGGTTCTATTTTTGTCTGATGTATCTACTTCTGTCTGTTCGTATCTATTCTTATTTGCTTTTATCTGTTTATATCATCGTCATAAGCTCCGCCAAATACTCCGCCGCGGGCAGCAGCGCCCTCTCGTCCACCATAAACCCCGGCTGGTGGATTGCCTGTCCCTTCCCGGTGCCTATCTTGATATAGCAGCCGGGAATCTTTTCCTCCAAAAAAGAAAAATCGTCCCCGCCTAAGGAGCTTTCCTCCGGCACAACGATAAATCCTTGCCTTTCGGCAAGCAAAATGCTTTTTTCCGCCATGGCCTTATCGTTATAGACGGCGGGCGGGCCCGCAATCCATTCCATCTCCGCCTTGGCCCCATAGGCGAAAGCGATATTCTTTGTAATTTCCTCCATGCGGCTTTGAAACAAAATCCTGTCCTCCCTATCCATAGTGCGGACAGTTCCCTCCAGCACCGCCTCCTCAGGTATCACATTCCACGTATTTCCCGCCTGAAGTCTTGTAACGCTCACAAGGGCCGGATGAAAAGCGTTGATGTTCCTGCTGACGACTGTCTGCAAGGCCTGAACGATCGCCGCCGCTACTGGTATCGGGTCTATTCCGTCGTCGGGATGGGCCCCGTGGCAGCCCGCGCCCTTTACGGTGATGACAAACCTGTCCACCGCCGCGGTCACATAGCCCTCTCTGATGCCAAGAACGCCCGTCTCGTTGGTAGGGTCCGCATGAATTCCCCAAATCCGCTCCACGCCGGCCATTACATCGGTTTCCAATATTTTCAGCGCGCCTAGAGAGCTCTCCTCCCCCGGCTGAAAAAGAATTTTCACCGTTCCTGCAAGCTCTTCTTTGCCCGCATTTAACAAAAGGGCGCACCCGATGCCCGCCGCAATATGAAAATCATGGCCGCAGGCATGCATTTTCCCCTCATACAGTGAAGCGTAGGAAAGCCCTGTCTCCTCCTTAATGGGAAGCGCGTCGATATCGCACCGCAGGGCAACTACAGGCCCCTTTTTTGCTCCCCTTATAATTGCCGCTAATCCAGTCTCCAACCGGCAGGGCAAAAGCTTCACGCCCTCCTCCGCAAGAATTTCCCGAATTTTATCGGTGGTTGCGTACTCCTCATAGGACAGCTCCGGGTGGCTGTGAAACCACTCAAACCATGTAATTAACTTTTCTTCCAAATTGTTATACTTTTGCATTTTATTTCCCTGTTTCACGCTTACCTCCCGCCATTGGGATCAAGGGCGTCCCGCAGCGCGTCCCCGATAAAATTAATCGCCATCACCAACGCCACAATGAGAAGCCCTGCCGGTATCCAAAGCCACGGCTGCTTGGTGAGCACCGTCAGCGACTGGGCCCCGTTCAACATATTGCCGAGGCTGGGCGTGGGAGGCTGCACCCCCTGCCCCAAAAAGCTCAGCGCCGCCTCGTCCAGCATGGAAAGAGCCAGCACCGAGGTAGCGTACACCAAAATTGGAGCCACCGTGTTGGGTAAAATTTCCGAAAACAAAATATGCCGAAGGGGCATCCCCGCTACAATATTTCCCTTTATAAAGTTTGTCTCCCGAAGATTTAGCACGTTCCCTCTCACCAGTCTTGCAATGCCCGGCCAGTCCACAAATCCAAGAATCAATATAATATTCCACAGCCCCGGCTTGAAAATAGCCGCCGCCACCAGAACCAAAAGGATATAGGGAAAGGACATCACCATGTCCGTAAAGCGCATGATAACCATGTCCGCCGCGCCGCCAAAATAACCGGCAATCAAGCCGAGAATCACTCCCACCACCGTCGAAATCAAGGTCGCCATAATCCCCACCAGAAGAGAAATCCGCATGGCGTACAAAAGCCGGCTGAACACATCCCTCCCTATCTGGTCGGTTCCCAGCCAGAATTCCCGGCTGGGCGCGCCGCTGAAAGTCCCTACAAGCTCGTCCGGCTCATAGGGCGCAATTATCGGCGCAAAAAGAGCTGCGCCGCCAAGAATCGCCAGCACAAGCAGGCTCACCACCGCCAGATGATGACGGCGGAAACGCCGGAACACCGTTTGCAGATAGCTCTCGTTGGCAATATCTTTCTTTTCGGCCTCTGCATCAAAATCTGAAATCTTCTTAATCTCCTGCTTTTTCTTTGAAGCAAAATTATGTTTCATCTCATCTCCATTTTCCAGAGCGTTCATGCGATAAGGCAGCGCAAACCTTGAATTTGCACCGCACACTCGCCACCGCCCCTCCTAATCAAGCTGAATCGTGGGGTCCACCAGCGCGTACAAAATATCCGTTACCAGATTCGCCACTAACACCACCACGGCGGACAAAAGGCACACCCCCATAATTACGGGATAGTCCCGGCCGGTAATCGCGCTCATCGTCATAAGGCCAAGCCCCGGCCACGAGAATACCTGCTCGATAATCACCGCGCCGCCAAACAGCACGGGAATCTCCATACCAATCACCGTCACAATGGGCACCAGCGCATTGCGAAGGGCATGTTTGTTAATCACCTTAAATCGCCCGATTCCCTTCGCGCGGGCCGTGCGCAGATAATCCTGCTGGAGAATCTCCAAAACCGCGCTTCTGATATATCTGATATTGCTCCCTGCCATGGAAAACGCCAGCACAATCACCGGCATCACCATATGCTTCGCCACGTCCAAAAAGCCCCCTTCCGTTCCCAGCGTCGTCATGCCGCTGGAGGGAAGCCAGCCCAGCTTTACCGTAAAAATATAAATCAAGAGCAGCGATAAGAAAAAGCCCGGTATGCTGCTTCCCAGAAAGGAAAAGGTCACCACCGCGTAATCTCCTTTGGAATACTGGTGAATGGCGCTGTAAATTCCCGCGGGAACCGCCATCAGCAAACTCACCAAAAGGGATACTCCCATCAAAAGCAGGGTCGGCCCTAAATGGCTTCCAATCATGGCGCTGACCGACTGATAGGACTTTATAGAGTAGCCCATATTTCCGTGAAGGAGCTGCCCCAGCCACACAAAATACTGTATATAAAAGGGCTTGTCCAACCCCAGCGCAATTTTCTTTGCCTCCACGGCCGCCTCGGACACTCTTGGCCCCTGAAGCATTTCCAAAGGGCTCCCCGCCATGCACATAATGGCGTAGTCTATAATGGTAATTCCAATCAGCACAGGAATGGCAATTAAAATTCTCTTAACAATGTACTTACCCAATTTCTTTACCCTCCTTGCCTGCACCGGATAACGGCCCCTCCGCCGCCGCTTCTGTTCCTTCCACAATGGGGCATGCGGCCTCGTGTCCAAAGCCCGCCCGAACCTCCTGCAGCTTCGGCTCCTTCTGACCGCATATTTTCGTGGCATAGGGACATCTTGGGTGGAAACGGCATCCGGACGGCGGATTCGTGCTATCCCCAATTTCTCCCTCCAAAAGCCTGCGCTCCTTTTCTTTTTCCTTCGGGTCGGGCACCGGCACCGCGTTTAAGAGGGCTTTCGTATAGGGATGTACCGGATGATTAAAAATTTCTTTCGTTTCCCCCATCTCCACAATTTTGCCCAAATACATCACGGCAATCCTGTCGCTGACATAATTTACCGCCCCAAGCCCGTGCCCCACAAAGAGCAGCGTTAAGCGCAGCTCTTTCTGCAGGCTTTTGAGCAGATTTAAAATCTGCGCCTGTATGGAAACGTCAAGCGCGCTTACCGGCTCGTCGCAGACAATAAATTCAGGATTTAAGGACAAGGCCTTTGCAATGCCGATTCTCTGTCTTTGCCCCCCTGAAAATTCGTGAGGATACCTTCCCAAAATATTCCTTGAAAGCCCCACCATATCCAAAATCTTTAGGATATCCTTTTCCACCGTTTCTTTTGTGGATATCCCATGGTACAGCATGGGCTGGGCCAAAATCTCAAAAATATGCTTTCTGGGGTTTAGGGAAGAATACGGGTCTTGAAATACCATTTGAAGCCGGGTCCGTATCTTTTGCATTTCGCTTTTTTTCAGCCCCGCAAGGTTTGTTCCCTTGTAGTAAATACTGCCCTTTGTGGGATTCTCAAGGCCCACAAGCTGCCTGCCAATGGTGGACTTGCCGCATCCGGATTCCCCCACCAGCCCTAAAGTCTCGCCTTTCATAATGGAAAAGCTTACCCCGTCCACAGCCTTCACAAATCCCGTTGTATGGCTGATAATTCCGCCTTTTATGGGATAATACACCTTTAAATTTTCCGCTTGAATAAGGGGGGTATTGGTTTTATCGCTCATGCCCTATCCCTCCCTCCTTCATCACCACGCATTTAGCCACGTGATGGGGTCCAAATTCATAATCCTGCTGGGGGTTTTCACACTCAGGCCTTCGATACCTGCACCGCTGGGCAAAACGGCACCCTTTGATATCGTCGTAGCTTTCCGGCACAATCCCCGGTATGGCAAAAAGCTGCCTGTCCGCGCCGTCCCTTATGGTGGGAACCGTGTCCAAAAGAGCCATTGTGTAGGGATGCATTGGGTTCTCAAAAAGCTCCTTCACCGGCGCTTCCTCTATAATCTGCCCCGCATACATGACAAGAACCCGGTCCGCCGTATTGGCAACCAGGCCGATATCATGAGTAATTAATATCATGGACATTCCCGTTTCCTTCTGCAGTTCCCCCAAAAGCTTCATAATCTGCGCCTGAATCGTCACGTCCAGCGCCGTGGTAGGCTCGTCCGCAATTAAAAGCCGCGGGTTGCAGGACAAGGCCATTGCAATCATCACCCGCTGCCGCATCCCCCCGGAGAGCGTGTGAGGGTATTTTTTCATAGTCCCATGAGCGTCCGGCATCCCCACCCTCTCAAGCAGGGATTCCGCCCGCTTTGCCGCTTCCTCCTTGGACAAATGCATATGCGTTCTGATGCTCTCCGTAATCTGATTTCCCACTGTAAAAACAGGATTTAAGGACGTAAGCGGATCCTGAAAAATCATAGTGATTTCGTTTCCGCGGATTTTATCAAGCTCCTTTTCTGTCATGGAAAGAAGGTTCCTACTGTCAAACAGGACAGAGCCGTCAGTGACAGCTCCGCCCCTTCCTAATAATCCCATAATTGACAGTGAGGTCACGCTTTTTCCACACCCTGACTCCCCCACAATGCAGACAACCTCTCCCTGGTCCACATGGAAATGAATATGGTCCACGCTGATGGTCTTTCCATAGTCACCTTTAAAGGCGGTCGTCAGGCCTTCTACTTCCAATAAATGTGACATTGCTTTTCCTCACTTACACATGCCCGGCTGTTCCGGCGCATTTTCAGTCAAGCCCCGCTGCAAAAAAGCGGAGCGTTTCTTTTTGTTTCTGTTTCAAAAAACAAGTATTCTCTTAACCGCGCGCAATTACTCCGCAACATCCCAATTCTGCACGTCGTTAAAGAATCCGTACGCGCTGGGCTCCGCGCCGCTTAAACGGCTGCTGACCGCTCCCTGCGCGCTGATGATATACGCAGAGAACATGGGAACGTCCTCCTGAACCTTTTTATCTACAATAGAGTATAGCGCCTTGATTTCCTCCACATTACTGGTCTGCTGGGTTTTCACCAATGCGTCGCTGATTTCCTCGCTAAAATAACCGGTCCAGCTTCCCTCGCCGCTAAGAAGCCAATCCACGTCCGGATAAGGGTCAACCGGCGCGTAAGTATACTGTACCGCCAGAATATCATAATCCGTGGAGCCTGCAATCGTCATAAGCGTAGCCAAGTCAACTGTCTGTACCTCAACGTTGATTCCTACCGCCGCCCACTGAGCCACAAGCACCTGCGCACCGTTCACAAAGGTACTGTCGCCGGAATTTACGTAAAAGCGCAGGGTCTGGGAGCCGTCCCAGCCTGCCTCCGCAAGAAGCTCCTTTGCCTTTTCAGGGTCATAGGAAATAGGCGTTACGCCCTCGTCGAAAAATGGGCTTGCCGATGAGACAAAGCCGTCCACCACCTCGCCGTGGCCCTTTAACAATTGGTCTACAAGCTGCTGCCTGTCAATGGCGTACAAAAGGGCCTGACGCACCCTTGCATCGGGCAGATTAGCCGTCTGAATAAAGGCGGACTGATTGGTAATAG
>JAMPGS010000094.1 GCA_023663815.1 Clostridium sp. | reverse complement strand
AAAGCCTTTTTCAAAATATTTCTGTACAAACGGATAAATTACAAGCATAGGAACTGCCGCTATAATAATGGATGAAAACTTAATCATTTCCGTCATTTTATTCAGCTCGGCAAAACCGCCGGATATGGTGCTGGCTTGGCTGGCGCTGGCTGAGCTCTTAATCAAAATATTTCTGAGAACCAGCGGCAGAGGCGCTTTGTCGGGCGACGGCAGGTAAATCATCGATGTAAACCAGTCGTTCCAGTAAGCTACCATGCTGAACACCACCATAACCGCCATGATGGAGCGGGAAAGGGGCACTACAATGCGGATAAAGGTCGTCCACTTGGACGCGCCGTCTATCTCGGCCGCCTCAATCATTTCCTTTGGAATACTGTTTTCAAAGAAATTCCTAACGATAATCATATTGCCCACAGCAACGCCTCCGGGAAGGAACAGCGCCCACATGTTGTTAATCAGCCCCGTTTGCTTTACAACCAAGTAGGTGGGAACCATACCGCCGCCAAAGTACATGGTAATGATAAAGAAAATGCTGAAGAATTTCCTGCCGGGCAAATCCTTTACGCTCAGCGGATAAGCCGCCAAATAAAGCACTACCACTGAAAATACCGTTCCGATTATCGTATACTTAAAGCTGTTGATAAGTCCTTTCAGCACGCTGGCGTCAGAAAATACCGCCTTGTAGCCCTCCAAAGTAAACTGGCTTGGAAGAAGAAACGTTTTTCCTGCATACACATCATATGGATTTGATACCGATGCAATCAATACATAATATAACGGATAGGCAACGATAAACAAAATGATGGCACAGATAACAACCAAAATTATATCGCTGCTTTTCTCGGAAAGTCCTGTAAGCTTTCCTGCTTTTGCGTTTGCTTTCATACTGCACCTCCTATATAAAGCTCGTATCATCGGATATTTTACTTGCCAGCTTATTCACCACAATCAACAGAATAATGTTTATCACTGTGTTAAACAAACCAACTGCGGTTGAATAACTGTATTTGGCGTTTTCAATACCTTGCTGGTAAACATAAACGGAAATAACGTCGCTTGTAGCCTTATTTAAATCCGTCTGCAGCAGCCAAACCTTCTCAAAACCAACGTTCATCAAATTACCGGCGCTCATAATCAGGTTCAGCACCATGATGGACCGCAGCCCCGGTATATCGATGTGAAGAATTCTCTGGAACAGGGAAGCTCCGTCCACCTTTGCCGCCTCGTAAAGCGAGGTGTCAATACCTGACAACGTCGCCATGTAAACGATAATTCCCCAGCCTGCGTCCTGCCAAATTCCCGACGCGATATAAATTGTCCGAAAAGCCGTCGATTCTGTCAAGAAATCAATGGACGTCCCTGCAATCAGGTTGATAAGCCCGCCTGAAGGACTTAAAAAAATACGAATCATACCGCAGATAACCATGGTTGAAATAAAGTGCGGCGCGTAAAGTACCGTCTGAGTGATTCTCTTAAAGCGGTGGAATCTCATCTGATTCAGCATTAGCGCTAGGATAATGGGAATCGGGAAACTCCACAGCAGGCTGAAAAGGCTTAACAGCACGGTATTTTTAATCATTCTGCCAAAGGTCGGCGCACTGAAAAATCTCTGAAACCACTCCAGTCCAACCCATTCGCTGCCGGAAAATCCACGGCTTGCTTTGTAATCTCTAAAAGCAATCTGTATGCCGTACATGGGTATGTACTTATAAATAATTGTCAATACTACCGGAACCAGCAACATGGCGTATAACTGCCAGTTATCCAATATTCGTTTTTTCAATGGCCTTTTCACCATTACTGCCGGATTTGCGGCAGCCGACTTGCTCTTGCTCATATTGTTCTCCTTTCCTGTCAGACAATTAAGATTTAAGATGGAAACGAAATCTCACTGACGTTCCGTTTCATGAAGCGCGCTTTTCATGAAACGTTTTTTATCTGTTGTTAATAAAAATATCACTTTCTCTTTATAAAATCAATATAATTATTCACATTTTGTCTTTATTTTTTGTAATTTAGTGTTTTTACACAAATTTCATCATTTATTTTTGGTGAAATTAACTTATTATTTTCATGAAACATTTCATGAAATTTATGCGGACATTTCTTTACAAAACGAATTTACTGCATTATAATAGACTTATAAAAAATCAGGAAATATTTTACTTTTACTACAGAAGCGAGGTTCCAATGAAAAAAGCAAGTTCCGCGCCCACAATGAAAGACGTCGCCAGAGAGGCAGGAGTTGCCCTTGGGACCGTCTCCAAAGTCGTAAACGGCCTTCCGGTAGGGGATATCTACCGGATCCGCGTGGAGGAGGCCATCAGAAAATTAAACTATCAGGTCAACAGCTACGCGCAGGGGCTTAAGGCAAGCAGAACCCACACGGCAGCCCTTCTCGTCCCCAACACCCTTGAGCCCTATTACGCCTCCCTTGTCTATTATATTAACCTTTCCCTCCTAAAGCGGAAATACCGGATGCTTCTCTGCTCCACGGACTATGATTCCGGCTTAGAGCAGGAATATGTGGCGATGGCCCAGCAAAACAAGGTGGACGGCATCATCGGCCTGACCTACAATCCCAATTTAATGATTGAGGAAACCACCCCCTTTGTTGCAATCGACCGCTCCATGGGCCCTAAAATTCCCTGTGTTGCCAGCGACAACTTTGCAGGCGGGCAGTTAGCCGCCGAAAAGTTAGCCGACTGCGGATGCCGGAACGTTGCCTTTCTGCGGCACGGCTCCTCCTTGTCCAACGAGCCCAACAAAAGAAAAGCCGGCTTTGAAAACGGCTGCCTTGCAAGGAGATTAAAATATGAAATGAAAATTATCAACGACGGGGAGCCCTATGCGGAATTTGAAGATTTTCTTGCAGGGCATATTGAAAACGGAAAATTAACCTTCGACGGCATTTTTTGCGTCACGGACAGCCTTGCCTACGATATTTTAAAAACCTTAAAGGAATTGAATCAAAAGGTTCCCGACGACGTTCAGGTAATCGGCTTCGACGGCACAAGGCATTTTGGAAACAAAACCTACACATGTTCCACCATCGTGCAGCCGGTGTCGGAAATCGCCGAGATGTGTGTGGAACTTCTCATTCAAGAAAATATGCCTTCCAAGCCGCCCCTTGTCTGCCTGCCCGTCTCCTATGCATACGGGGGGACAACCAAGGACGGGCCGGAGGGCGGGGGGGCGTAAAATGTGCGGCGTCAAACCGTTGCTTATTCATTACACACAGAAAAATCGGGCAGGGAAAATTTCTTTTTCCTGCCCGCATATCATGCGCCAATCTCCCGCAATTTTTTACACGTCCTGCGCCCGGACTATCTCATAGGAAACCGCGTAATCCCCCGCCGCAAGGAAACAGCTTCCCTCCCTCACGTCCGCAAACATGGGATTTTCTTTATCCCCGTAAACCTCCTCCGGCGCAAGCGGGAGCCTGAGCCTTGCCCTGCCGCCGAAAGGAACCGCCGCCTTTATCGTCACATGGCTTTCATCAGTCATTTCCCAGCCGATTTTATACATTCCCGACGGGGAATCATAAGAAGCCTCCATTTTTCCCAGCTCAAAGTTCAGCGTCGGAGAAAAATGCGCGCATCTGCAGCCCGGCGCGTCCTCCCCAAAATCCATTCCCGCCCCGTGACGGAACATCCATTCCACCACGGAACCGTAAGAATAATGGTTCATGCTATTCATGCTGATTCCCGAAATAGTTCCGTCGTCGAGAAGGCTGTTCCAACGCTCCCAGACGGTGGTTGCACCC
This sequence comes from Clostridium sp., assembly GCA_023663815.1. Classification (GTDB taxonomy): domain Bacteria; phylum Bacillota; class Clostridia; order Lachnospirales; family Lachnospiraceae; genus Suilimivivens. The sequence continues at coordinate 9,482 of JAMPGS010000094.1, read as the reverse complement.
AGCTTTACCTCGTGAAGCCAGCCGGGATAATCCTCGTTTAACAGCAATTCATAAGCCAATTTATCCATGCCGTTGTCCGATAAAATATTGCACATTAGCGGAGTGCCCACAAATCCGGTTTTCAGCTTTCCGCCGCTGTCCTCAAACAATTTCAAAAGCTGCTTTTTCGTCAGCTCTGTATTGTCGGACAAGTGATACTTTAAGGTGAGAAGCAGCGCCGTCTGCGTCTTGATGCAGCACCGCCCGGTCGCGCTGTAATACTCCGTTTTCACAATATCAAACTGCTCCTTCGACAGCGCCCGATACTCCTCCTCTTCCTTCCGCCGCCCAAGCACAGCCGCCGCCTCGGCCACCAGTCCGGCGCTTACCGCGTAATATAAGTTTGCAATAAATTCCTCGTCCGTCGCGCCGAAAACCTGCTCGTTGCCGCCAACAGGATTATCCAACGCCAGCCAGTCCCCAAAGTGGAACACATACCGCCAGCCGTGATTGTCTCCATCCACCCTGCGGATATAATCCACCCAGCTTTTCATGCTTTCAAACTGATCCTCCAAAATACTTTTATCCCCGTAAAACAGGTATAGATTCCACGGAATAATGCAGGCAGCATCCCCCCAAACCGTCGCCGTCTCCTCCAAACCGCAAGAGGGAACCACATTCGGAACCAGCCCGCCAAGAACCTTTTGCTCCTTCGCCATATCGTATAAATATTTCGCGTAAAAAGCGTAAGTATCCTTCAAATAGGTAGCCGTCGCCGAGAACACCTGCGCGTCCCCCGTCCAGCCCATTCTCTCATCCCGCTGAGGGCAATCCGTGGGCACGTCGATAAAATTGCTCTTAAGCCCCCACCGCACATTTTCCACGAAACGGTTCAGCAGCGCGTTTCCAGTCTTTAGCTCCCCTGCCCGCGCAATATTACTGTACAAGGCCAGCCCCTTCAAATCTTCCTTTTTCAGATTTGTAACGCCGCTCACCTTTACATAGCGATACCCGTAATAGGTAAAATGGGGAATCAAAACCTGCTCCGTCCCGTCGGAAATATAAATGTACTCCGACTTTGCGCTTCTCAAATTTTCATTATAAAAATTGCCGCCCTGAAGAATTTCGCCCGTTTGAATATGAATTTTCGTGCCCGCGCTCTCCTTCACCCGAAGAGAAAAAAGCCCCGCAAACTCCTGTCCCAAATCAAAAACCTGCTCCCCGGCAGGCGTTTGAATCAGCTCTACCGGACTGAAAATTTCATGAACGGTAACGGGCAGGCTCATGCGTTCTGTCAATTCGCCCTTTGGAGCCTCGCAGAAAAATGCTTTTTCCTCCGGCGCCTCCGGCAGCGTGTCATCCCTGTGCTCCCCGTCGTATAGGTTAGAGAAAGTAATCTTGCTTCTTCTCACCTTCCAGCTCTCGTCGGTCCCAATAACCTCGTGCCCGCCGTCCTGGTAATCCAAATGGACTTCCGCAATTAATTTCCACTCATTTCCAAAAAAGCCGATATTTTCTTTCTGGAGAAAGCCAAAACGCCCCTTGTACCAGCCGTTTCCCAACAGCACCGACAGTTTTCCCGCCTTTTGAAGCTGCTTTGTTACATCGTAGGTCTGATATTGCACCCACTCCTTATAATTGTTGCTGTAAGGGGCAAGGTACTCCTCCCCAATTCTCTCCCCATTGTAAAAAGCTTCATAAAGGCCCAGCCCGCAGATGTACAGCCTTGCTCTTACCACCTTTTTCCCAGATGCAGGCGCAATTTCCTTTTCAAAGTACGGATGACGCTCCTTGGTACTGTCGCAGGTAATCCACTTCCCCGCCCAGCCCTCGTCCCTTTTGCCCGTCTCAAACCACGCGGTTTCGCTGACCGCTTCCTCGCCCTTATTACTCTGCACCGCCACCGTCCAGTAGTAGCGCGTTCTCGGTGCAAGCTCCAGCGGCACGCTATAGGCAAGGGAATCCGCCCCTTCGTCATAACCGGAATCAAATAGAAGTTCCGTCATTTGGGCATCCCCCGCCACCTTAATACGGGCCGCCCTCTGGCATTTTCCCTCCGCGTCCTTTACTTTCCATGAAAATACCGTCCGCGGCATACGAAAACCCAAGGGGTTTGTTAAATGATTTACTTTTGTGTCGTAGATTTGCATGGTTTCCTCCTATCTTCTTTATATTTTATCAAAGCCTCTCGGCATACTTTATCTGGAACATTTGCACATTTTATCTGGAACAATTCTCAATTGCGCTTGTAATTGCTTGCAATTTATGCTCTTGAACTTCCGCTATTAAAAATTGCGCAGAAGCTTCACTTCATTTTAAATTTCCGCTGAATTCTGCTCGCCGGTTATCTCTTCCAGCCAAAAATCGTCCATACAGCACCTGCCGCTGCAATAAAGCAATAAGGGAAATTCACTGTAGTAGGCCATTCCCACCTGCCGCATAATTTGCCCAATATTCTGCCGCTCCGCCGGAACCACCCGCTCCTTCACAAACTGTCTTGCCCACTTATCGCCAATAGAGCGGATACCCTTCCGGGCTAGAATAGCCGGGATTGCCGGAAGCCTATCCGGGTTTACCGCTTCCGATATCTCAATCGCGTACTGGTCGGTATCCTCTTCATAGCTTAAAACCGCGCACTCTTCCGCACGACTATAGCTCTCGTCCTTGATTGCAAATTTCCTTAACATGGTTCATCCTTTTCCTTACCATTTCTTCTACAATATCCCGTCTATTCTCTTCAGCTCCTCCTCCTTAAACTCCGCGCTCTCCAAAATCTTCACGTTGTTTTCAATCTGCTCCGGCCTGCTTGCGCCGATTAAAACGGTGTTCAGATTGTCGCCCCGCAAATTCCAGCAAAGAGCCATCTCCGCAAGGGTTTGTCCCCTCTCCCCCGCCATCTCGTTCAGCTTTTGCACCTTCTCCACCAACGCGGGCTGAATATCCTTTTCCTTCAGGAAATGATTTCTCGTCGCCCTGCTGCCCTCTGGAATCCCGTGAAGATAGCGGTCCGTCAAAATCCCCTGCGCCAGCGGTGAAAAGGAAATACTGCCGACGCCGGTTTCTTTCAAAGTATCCTTTAAGCCCTCCGTCTCGTATCTTCTGTCCATCATATTGTAGCGGAACTGATGAATGAGAAGCGGCGTATGGTTCTCTGCCAGAATCTTGGCGGCCTTTCTTGTCTGCTCCGCGCTGTAATTGGAAACGCCCACATACAAAGCCTTGCCCTGACGCACGATATCGGACAGCGCCTCCATAGTTTCCTCCAAAGGCGTTTCCGGGTCGGGCCTGTGATGGTAAAAAATATCCACATAGTCAAGGCGCATCCTCTTAAGACTTTGGTCTAAGCTTGCCATCAAATACTTCCTGCTCCCGCCGTCTCCGTAAGGACCCTTCCACATGTCATAGCCCGCTTTTGTGGCAATCAGCATCTCGTCCCTGTAAGGGCGCATGTCGGTATCCATAATCCTGCCAAAGTTTTCCTCCGCCGAGCCGTAAACGGGGCCGTAGTTGTTCGCCAAATCAAAATGGGTGATTCCCAAATCAAAGGCTTTGCGCACCATGGCCTTCTGATTTTCGAAGTTATCAACAGAGCCAAAATTGTGCCAAAAGCCTAGAGCAATTCTGGGAATCAGCACGCCGCTCCTGCCGCACCTCACATACTGCATAGTTTCATAACGTTCTTCGTTTGCCTGATACATCATATTCTCCATTCCATATCATTGTTTACGCGGCGAAGCAACGCAAATCTCAAATTTATGTCTGCCATCAATGCAATTTGTGACGCTCCGGCACAAATTGTTGTGTGATAAATATTTACGTTTTCCGCTGCCTTCAACCTTGCCGTTTTTTTCATCGGTCTCCGGGTATCTCTCCACACAGCCGTCTACTATCTATTCCATTTCCCCTTCTTTTTTCTTCTCCATTATACACCTATCCTTTCGCCGCGCCAATAGTCACGCTTGCCAAAAATTTGTCCTGAAACAATGAAGTGCTATAATAATAAAGTTTATTACGCGGCAAGCTGCGGGAAATTAAACCCGCTTTTTGATTAAAATGATAATTACAAATAGAATAATTATAATCGTACATCCGGTCAGTCTCAACGGGAAAAGGAATCGGAAAGCGGAACCATTCAGCTTGACGCCGCCAAGGAAGGGGAAAATCTCACATCACCGTCACCGACGACGGCGTGGGCATGACAAAGGAGCGGCTTCTCCATATTTTTAACAAGAGAAACCACTCCAGCGGTCACGGCTACGGCGTCTGGAATATTCATGAAAGAATTAAACTTACCTACGGCGCGCCTTATGGGCTGCAATATGACAGCGCGCCGGGGATTGGAACAAGGGTAACAATTATACTGCCTTTACGGCTTATGGATGAAGCTCTCCTCCAGACGCCCTAGCCTTTTCTATCCACGGACAGCAAACTGCAATTAGCTCCGCAGCAGCTTATCCGCCGCCTGCGGGAAACAAGCTTGCAATGGGATATTTAATTTGGGGGAGAGCTTTTTTATGCTACTCTACATCCTGCAATGCGTCGTACCCTTCCTCGCCGGTACGCACCTTCACAACATTTTCTACATCATAGACGAAAATTTTTCCGTCTCCAATATGGCCGGTGTAAAGAGCCCGCTTCGCCGCGTCAATCACATGCTGTACGGGTACTTTGCTGACTACAATATCCACCTGAATCTTCGGCAGAAGATTGGCCTCCACCTGAACGCCGCGGTAATATTCCGGCTTTCCTTTCTGAAGACCGCATCCTAACACGTGGGAAACCGTCATTCCCGTAATGCCAATGTTCATCAAAGCCGTTTTCAGCCTTTCAAATCTGGATTCCTTGCAGACAATCTCAATCTTTGTAAATTTCGGCGTTCCTTCCGCAAAAGAAAGCACCTTCTTCACCGGAACTGCCTCGGCCGCCGGTACGTCGCCCGCAACCATCTGCACAACCGGCGTATCTTCCGCTGTTCCATTAGCATCCGCAGGCAGCTCTGCCTCCGCAAAGTCGTAATTGAGGCTTTCCACCGCCGGCGCAAAATCCGCATAAGCGCTGGGCAGTCCATGCTCAGTGCTGTCAAGACCCTTGATTTCCTCCTCCTCCGAAACCCGGAGCCCTACCGTCTTATTAATAATGTAAAACACAGCCGTCATAAGAACTCCAGTCCAAACGAGAATCGCTGCAATGCCAAGAAGCTGTATTCCAAAGAGCTTTGCGCTGCCCGTGTAGAACAGTCCTTCCAGTCCTGCAGGCGCCTCCGGGTTTGCAAAAAGGCCTACCGCCAAAGTACCCCAGACGCCGTTTGCAAAGTGGACGCCCACCGCTCCCACCGGGTCGTCAATGTGAAGCTTCAAATCAAGGAACTCCACCACAACCACCACAAGGATACCGGCAACAATCCCTACCACAATCGAACCAAAGGCATCCAACGCGTCGCACCCTGCGGTGATACCCACCAATCCGGCCAAAGACGCGTTAAGGCACATAGAAACATCAGGCTTGCCGTTTTTTACCCACGTATAAATCATGGTAGTGCAGGTAGCCACCGCCGGCGCAATGGTAGTCGTTAGGAAAATCGATGCAAGAGAGCTTCCGCTCCAAGCCGCCGCGCCGTTAAATCCATACCAGCCAAACCAAAGAATAAAACAGCCAAGAGCTCCTAACGTGATGGAATGTCCGGGAATGGCGTTCACCTTTTTTACCTTTCCCGCCTTATCCTTTATGTACTTGCCAAGGCGGGGGCCCTCCATCATAGCCCCAATCAACGCGGTGATGCCGCCTACGGAATGGATTGCCGCGGAACCGGCAAAATCATGAAAGCCCATCTGGGCGAGCCAGCCCTGAGAGTTCCAGACCCATCCGGCCTCCACCGGATATACAAACAGAGAAATAACCCCTGAATAAATGCAGTAAGAAACAAATTTCGTCCTCTCCGCCATGGCTCCCGAAACAATGGTTGCCGCCGTGGCACAGAACACCAGATTAAATACAAAGCTGGATGCGTTTCCCTGAATAAAGCCGTTAAAATCCGTAAAGATATTTAAATTTGGAATCCCGATAAACCCAAAGACATAATCCTCGGCCATCATCAAGCTAAATCCAAGTAAAACAAACATCACTGTGCCGATACAAAAATCCATTAAATTTTTCATGATGATATTGCCCGCGTTTTTTGCTCTGGTGAAGCCCGTCTCCACCATGGCAAAGCCCGCCTGCATAAAAAACACCAACGCCGCTCCAATCAAGAACCAGACGCCGAACACCTCGCTGGTGACGTTTTCCGTCACAATTTTCATAATCTCCTCAGACATAATTTTTTCCTCTCCTCAATAAAAAGCTTTGCAAGCAGGCTTCCACACACAATTTTCTGGAAGAATTCTCAAACGCCTATGCGCCCGCTCCTTCCTCCGCGCATTTTCGCCTGCCTGCCGTTTAAACCCCGCTAAATATTACCTCACCCCGAAAAGCAAATCTCCATAAGTAGGGAAAGGCCAATAGCTCTTATCGGTAATCGTCTCCGCCTCGTCGCAGGCAGCTCTCAGCTCGCCCATCTTTGAAAGAACATTGTCGCGGATTTCATAGGACTGCGCGATAATATCCTCCGCCTCGTCAAGCGCAGCAACCGCCTTTTCCAGTTCCGCAGCTCCCGCCCAGATTTGGTCGGTCAAGCCGGAAAGTTTTTTCACAAGCTCGCTTTCATATTTGCAGGCAAGACCTGCGTCAACCGCTTTCTTAGCCGCGGCGGTCTGGGCAACTTTTAACGTGTAGGCTTCCACCGCCGAAGCAATCTGGGTTTTCGCCATATCCACCATAGTATTGGCCTCGATTATCACGGACTTGCAATAATTATCCAGCATAATCTCGCATCTGGACTTTAATTCCACCTCGGAAAATACCTTGTGCCTTGTGAGCATATCCACGTTTTTCTTATCCAAAAGATGCGGCATACAGTCGGGCGTTGTGCGGTAGTTGAGAAGCCCTCTCTTTTCCGTGGCTTCCTTAATCCACTCGTCGTCGTAGCCGTTTCCGTTAAAAATAATCTTCTTGTGGTCTTTTATGGTTTTGCGAATCATCTCGTGAAGGGTGTTCTCAAAATCCTCCACCCCTTCCAGACGGTCCGCGTAAATCTTAAGGCTCTCCGCAACCGCGCTGTTGAGCATCATGTTGGCGCAGGCAATGCTGTTGGAGGAACCCAGCATACGGAACTCAAACTTGTTGCCCGTAAAAGCAAAGGGCGAAGTACGGTTTCTATCCGTGGTATCCCTGTTAAATTTGGGCAATACGTTCACGCCCAGCTTCATCTGCGTTTTTTCCGCGCCCGCGTAAGGCGTTCCGCTCTCAATGGCCTCCAAAACGGCGTTCAGTTCGTCCCCTAAAAACATGGACACTACCGCGGGAGGCGCCTCGTTAGCTCCAAGACGATGGTCGTTTCCAGCCGTCGCGACGGAAAGGCGGAGCAAATCCTGATAATCGTCCACAGCTTTAATGACCGCGCACAGGAAAAGCAAAAATTGAGCGTTTTCATAGGGCGTTTCGCCGGGAGATAAAAGATTTACGCCGGTATCCGTGGTAAGCGACCAGTTATTGTGCTTGCCGCTGCCGTTCACCCCCGCAAAAGGCTTTTCATGGAGCAGGCAAACAAGGCCGTGCTTTGCCGCCACCTTCTGCATAATTTCCATCATCAGCTGGTTGTGGTCGGTTGCAATATTGGTAGTGGTATAAATGGGAGCCAGCTCATGCTGGGCGGGGGCAACCTCATTGTGCTCCGTCTTTGCAAGAATCCCCAGCTTCCAAAGCTCCTCGTTTAATTCTTCCATGTAAGCCGCCACTCTGGGCTTAATCACGCCAAAGTAATGGTCGTCCATCTCCTGCCCCTTGGGAGACTTCGCCCCAAATAAGGTTCTTCCCGTGAAGCGGAGATCCGGCCGCTGGTCGTACATTTCCTTTGTAATAAGGAAGTATTCCTGCTCCGGCCCTACCGAAGTGCGGACACATTTCACCGTATCGTTGCCAAACAGCTTTAAGATTCTCATCGCCTGCTTGTTCAAAGCTTCCATGGAACGGAGCAGCGGCGTTTTCTTATCCAGCGCCTCGCCGCCATAGGAGCAGAAAGCGGTGGGAATACACAAGGTTTTTCCCTTGATAAACGCGTAGGAGGTAGGATCCCATGCGGTATAGCCTCTCGCCTCAAAGGTTGCCCGAAGGCCTCCGGAGGGGAACGAGGAAGCGTCCGGCTCACCCTTAATCAGCTCCTTGCCGGAAAATTCCATAATAACGCCGCCATCCGGCGAGGGAGAAATAAAGCTGTCGTGCTTTTCCGCCGTGATGCCTGTCAAGGGCTGGAACCAATGGGTATAGTGGGTTGCGCCGTGAGCGACGGCCCAGTCCTTCATTGCGGAGGCTACTGCGTTTGCCACGCTGATATCAAGCTTCGCCCCCTCGTCGATGGTTTTTTTCAGGGAATTGTACACCTTTGCCGTCAGACTGGCTTTCATCACCCTGTCGTCAAACACCAGACATCCAAAATAATCAGATACTTTTTCCATAATCATCCTCCTTTTTTATTTCTGCAAAAAATAAAGACGCCCTTCCCGTGAAAACACACGAAAGACGCCCTTGTCTCCTGCAATGATTGGTTTGTTGTTTTTTACTTTCTTTCGCAGCCCTGCGAATCGAGGAGGGAAACGTCTTTCTTCCCGGCTCGTACGCCGGGCATCCGTCAGCTTAGCTGACATATTCCTTTTGATACCCGTGCGCATAAAAAAACGTCTCTGAGCCACAGCCCAAAGACGCCTTTGTCTTTCACGATTTGCATTATGCGCTTCAAAAAAAGATTTGTCAACCCATGTTTTTAATTTAGTACATTTAATGCTTTAATACATCTTTTCTTTTACCGCATCCAACCCGTACAACATATCCGGGTCAATATCGACGCACATAGTATTATCTCTGTTTCCAGATATATCCCATGCTAAGGTATCATTCATTATAGTGCAAACACAAAACAACCCCCGCAAAAAGAACTGATTGAAATGCTTTCTTGATTTTTCTGAAAATACAATTAGAATAACCCGCTAAAAAAATGCTACTTGAACATGAAACGGAAAGTAGCATAAAAAAATCAAATGTATACAACTGTTGGTGGCATAGCGCAGGCTTTTTCTTTATCGTATAACATGTAGTCAAGAAAGGCGGTTATGTTATGGATAAGCAAATAGTCATATCAGCAAAGCATTTGAAAAAGGCTTTTGGCAAAGGCGAAAATATTCAAACCATTTATTCAGATTTGAATATTGATATTTACAAAGGGGATTTTACCGTTATTATGGGCTCGTCGGGGGCGGGCAAATCTACATTGATGTATTCCCTCTCCGGTATGGATAAGCCGGACGGCGGGGAGATTTGCTTTGACGGGACGGACATTACGAAGCTAAACAACGACAAGCTGGCTGTATTTCGGCGGAAAGAGTGCGGATTTGTATTCCAGCAGATTTATCTGA
>JAMPGS010000093.1 GCA_023663815.1 Clostridium sp. | reverse complement strand
ACCACTGGTCTTTGTCCACATAATGGCTCTTTTTGTCCTTGAAATGCTTGCGTGTTTTGAAATTGACCGTATGACCTAAGTATTCATGTTTGCTATAAACTTCTTTTCTTTTTGGAGTTGGAAGTCCATAAAAATCAAACATATTTCTCATATATTTTGACATTTTAGCAGCATTTTCCACATCTGCGTTTCTTTCAAATGCTATTTTCATCATCACATACTTATTCACAACAATTTCCCTCAAAGATCCCAATTTGTAAATACAATTATAACCCACTTTTAGCGGGACACAATCCCGGAAAGGGAGTTAAATAATTGTCTGATATTTGTTCAGGCAATTAACCGCCGCGTTTTGGTTTGGAGAACTTGGCGGCCATAAAAAAAGCTATAACTCAGTCCTCCTCGATTACGTGAATTTCCAGATAATCAAAATCAATGGATTCAATAAAATTATCCTGAGTAAACCGCACCTTATTGTGCCGCTTAAAATCCGCGATGGTGGCGTCCAGCCAAATTGGCTTTTCAAGGTCAAATTCATGACATATCTCGTCCAAGGCCTGAAAAATTTTATGGGTGCGGGTGTCCTCATCGCCGTTGCAGATAACGGTATCCTTAAGCAAGCGATTATCCTTGAAAATTTTTCCCCACATTCTAAACATAAAAATTACCCCCTTTTTGCAGCCGCCCTTCGACCAAAATCATAGACAGAGGAATAGTCAAAGGCATTACCAAAGACATACCAAAGGTATAGCGGAAGAGGCGTGTCCTGCTTTGTGCTCTTATCATATCATAAGGAGAATAAAAAAACAGTAATAAAATCAGTTATCTTTCATAGACTATTAAAGGCCGTTTTGATAAAAATTATGAATAAAACTAAAAAAATATAAAATATTTTGTGAATAATATACATTTTTATTCAAAAGTATGGTATAATGTACGCGATGGCAATGAGCAGTGCGCATCCATCGGCATAGGAGCGTGACGTGCAAGCACGCTAAAGCGCCTATGCCGATGGAAGCATAGGGCGAAGCCCGCGAGCGAGGAAAACCTGCGGTTTTTCGAGCGACGCACTGCGGATAAAAAAGCCGCAGGATTTTTAAGTATGCACTGCGGAAAAGACAAACTTCCAATAAAATCGGCAGAAAGTACGATGGCGCAAGTTTGTGAGTATATAAGGCAAGATACAAAGCCATAATAAGCGGATAAAAAATATACTGGACGCGGCAAGGCGGTGATGAAATGGAATTATGCGATGAACGGGACGGCGACGTGGGAAGTTGGGAGGAGGTCATTTTAATTTATCGGTCTGCGCTCAAGCAGATTTTGACGAAGCTGGAAATATTGAACGACGAATTTCAGCATGTACATAGATACAATCCCATCGAGCATATTAAATCCCGGCTCAAAACCTCTGAGAGCATTGTCAAGAAATTAAAAAAACATGGCTACGAGTCCACTATTCAAAATATGGTCCGGTATGTGAACGACATTGCCGGCGTCAGGGTAATCTGTTCTTTTACATCGGATATTTACCGTATTGCGGAAATGATTACAAATCAGGATGATATCAAGGTGATTGGGGTGAAGGATTATATCACCAATCCCAAGGACAGCGGGTATAAAAGCTACCATATGCTTGTGAAGGTGCCCGTATATTTATCCGATAGAATTGAGGAGACGAAGGTAGAGATACAGATACGCACGGTCGCCATGGATTTTTGGGCCAGTCTGGAGCATAAAATTAATTACAAGTTTGAGGGAATGGTTCCGGCGCATATTGAGAAAGAGCTAATCGAGTGCGCGAAGATGGTGTCCGAGTTGGATGTAAAAATGTTGTCGTTAAACGAAGAGGTGCTGAGCATCAGTAAGAACAAAAAATAGTCGGCGGACGTCGGCTATTTTTGTTTTTTATACACAGACCTGCGGGGAGGAATATGCCGCAAAAGCGGCGTGCGAATTGAGCGGCGCGCCGCAAGCAAGAAGAAAAGGGTAACAAGCAGAAAAAGCTTTCAGAAAAAGTTTTCCTACTCGATTTCCGTTTCAATTTTCCCGTCAAGAAACGCGTTTAAAATATTTTGCGGAGCGTCATAGTAAAAGCTGCTGTTGTAATCGTCAATTTTATCGCTCACAAAGGAATTGTAGGCCGCAAGCAGGGCGTCAGGGACGCCGCACTTCCTTTCGCGGGCAATGCCGAGAACCAGCCGTTTATACACCTTGCCTATATCCCAATGGCTGGGGACTGCGTATTTGGCTTTAGAAACATTGTCGAAGGTTCCGGGAGTAATTTTGGCGGCTCGGATAAAGTCATCGCTTACGCGGTCTATATTGTCGCTGTGATAGACGTCGGCTAAATCATATATTTTTGTAATAAGGGTTTTGCCCAGCGCATTGGCGACGTCGGCCCTGCGGTTCTTGGTTTTCCGGGCAATGTATTCGATTAAACTGCAGGTAAAAAAGAGGTCGTTTTCTTTTGGGTTTTCGCGTCCGGTCATGATTTGATTTCCTCGCTTGACACAAATTCCAGACATTTCAAAGCGTTTTCGGAACAAAAATTAATCTGGTGCGTCGGATATTTAAATTTTGCCATTACCCAGAACTGCTCTCTGGTGATAATGCCGTCCATGTAATCGGCTATAAAATTGTAAATCTGGTCGTTTGCCATGGCTCCAATTACAATATCATAGTCGTGCGGCTTGCCGTAGCGGCAGGAAATGATAAAGTCAAGCCACTCCTCCGACATTTCCCGGAATTCCTTTATGTTCAGATTTTCGTTCAGCCGGACGGTGTAAGTGCAGAGAGTGGGGGTGTCGTATCTTTTCGCCCACCGCTCCGCCTGTTCCCGGATAACGGTGCAATAAAAGCCGGGGCCGAAGTCTTTGGTGTTTTTCCCATTTATCAGCTTTGGAGTTTTTACTGAGGTGTAACTTCCGTGATATACGGTCATTTTGCCCATGGTTGCCTCGTTTTTGCGCCGCGTTCCGTATGTGAAAAAGCTGCGGAGAACAGCGGTGTTTTACAATAATCTTTCATCTTGTCACAATAGTATCTTACATGAAAATGTTTGTTTTGCCAAGAGCCTGCAAGGCAGAGAAAAATGCGCGCTGTAGACAGAAAAATGTGCGTTTAGTAAAAAGTGTAGACAAAAAAATTTGTATTTTGGCAAGAGTACACAATAGAGATAGCCCCCTACTTTACTAATGCTAAAAGCCTAGCTTGTATACTTCGCACTCCCCATAAAATGAGGAGTGCCCAAGCACATCGCTGCGCTTGGGCTATTATGAAAAAATTTATCTATGCGTGTTATGAAAAACATCATGTAATCTCTTGTTTTGATTTAAATATAGTGTACAACATAAATATGAATAAATTATGAACACGATGTAAAGATATCGTTAATTATTACAATGACTAAAAATAAATAATGGGAAAATTATACAAAATGCATAAAGAAAATTCAGCGTATTGTAAGATAAAAGAAAATCTTCTATAATGCGGTAGAGAAGGTGCGGAGGGATTCCAAAAAGCGTGAAGCTTCTCAAAAAAGGCACAGAGTTTTTCAAAAAAAGATGTGAAGTTTTCAGGAAAAGTGAGAAGAGCTTCAAAAAATACGGGAAGCTCCGCATAAAATATTTGGGAGGTTTTGGCAATGGCGTCAGTGCGCAGTATGACATCCGGTTCGCCGGGAAAATTGATTATTTCTTTTGCATTGCCCTTGATGATAGGGAACTTATTTCAGCAGTTTTACACGATTGCAGACGCGGCGATTGTGGGGCAGGTGCTGGGCGTCTCGGCCATTGCCGCCGTGGGCGCGGCGGAGTGGATTATCTGGATGGTTCAGGGAATTATTCAGGGCTTTACGCAAGGGTTTTCTATTCAAATGGCCCATGAATTCGGGGCGAAGGATTACAAAAAGCTTAAAAACGTTATCGTGAATTCGGCGTTTCTTGCAGCCGCAAGCGCGGCGGCTCTGCTCTTGTCCGGCCAGCTATTGGCAAATTGGCTTCTTGGAGTTCTGCACACGCCGGATACGGTTTTTGCCGACGCATCCCTTTACATACGGACGATGTTCTGGGGGATACCGGTGGTGATGGCGTACAATCTTTTTGCCGGGGTGCTCCGCTCGCTGGGGGACGGAAAGACGCCGCTGTACGCGATGGTTTTTGCTTCTATATTAAATGTGGCGTTGGATTTGCTGTTTGTCCCGGTCTTAAAAATGGGCGTCTTTGGGGCGGCCGCGGCTACGGTTATCGCGCAGCTCTGCTCCGGGCTGTTCTGCTTTTTTAAGATAATCAGGATTGAGATATTGAAGTTTGAAAAGGAGGACTGCGTTTTATCCGCAGGCTTACAATTGCGCCTTATGAATCTGGGGATGCCGATGGCCTTTCAAAACGCGGTAATCTCCGTGGGCGGCATGATTGTCCAGTTTGTGATTAACGGGTTCGGCGTGGAGTTTATTGCCGGTTTTACCGCCACCAACAAGCTGTACGGAATGTTGGAGGTAGCGGCAACCTCCTACGGCTTTGCCATGACAACCTACACGGGGCAGAATTTAGGAGCAGGGGAGACGGAGCGGGTGCGGAAAGGCTACCGCTCGGCCATGGGGATTGCCATGGCGACCTCCGTTGTCATCGCCGCCGTGATGGTGGTGTGCGGAAGGGCAATCCTGCTTTGTTTTATTTCCGGGGAGGCGGCGACGGTGGAAAATACCCTTGCCATAGCCTACCACTATTTGTTTATCATGAGCGTGTGTCTACCGGTTTTGTACTATCTGCATGTGACCCGCTCCTGTATTCAGGGGATGGGAAATACGGTGCTGCCCATGCTTTCCGGGCTGGCGGAATTTTGTATGCGGACAATGTCCGCGCTGCTTTTGCCTAGATTGATGGGGCAGCAGGGGATTTTTTATGCGGAGATTGCGGCGTGGCTGGGGGCGGATTTTGTTTTGGCGGCAAGCTATTACTATTGCATCCGCAGGCTGAAGGACGGGAAGAGTAAAAAAGACGGGAAGAGTAAGCGGAAATGAGCGGACAGGCGGCGCGTTAAGCTGTTGACAGAAAAGAACGGCGGAAAAGAGCAGGAGATAAAGCTTTCATTCCAAAGAATTGGCGCGCATAGGTTCAGCAAAGCAGAATTATACAGAAATGTGGAAACAGGGGAAATTATGAAAATTACTAATTTGGTAGAAAATACAAAGGGCAGCCGGGACTGCCTGTTTGAGCACGGCCTAAGCTTTTATGTGGAGACAAAAAAGCACAAGATACTGGCGGACGCGGGGAGCAGCGACGCTTTTCTTCAAAATGCCGAAAGGCTGGGGGTGGACTTGGGGCAGGCGGATATGATGGTTTTAAGTCATGGGCACTACGACCACGCTGGGGGGATTTTGGCCTTTGCCAAAAAGAATCCCAAGGCCCGCATTTTTATGCAGCGTTTGGCGGGGGAACCTTATTTTCATGAAAAAGACGGCAGGCTGAAATATATCGGGATGGATGCGCGGATTACGGAACTGCCTCAGGCGGAGCTGATAGACGGGGACAAAAAAATCGACGATGAAGTGTTTCTTTTTAGCGGCGTCAGCGGGCGGCGGCTGTGGCCTTTAGGAAACAGGGAGCTGAAGGTAAAAAGCGGAGACGTTTACAGGCAGGACGAATTTTTACATGAACAGTATTTAGTCTTGGAGGAAGGAAAAAAGCGGGTTTTGATGTCGGGCTGCGCTCACAACGGCATTTTGAATATTTTGGACAGGTATCAGGAGCTTTTTGGTTCGGAGCCCGACGCGGTAATCAGCGGCTTTCACATGCAGAAAAAGTCCGGGTACACGGAGGAGGACTTGGAGCTGATAAGGGCGACGGGGCGGGAGCTGAAAAAGAAAAACACGATTTTTTACACGGGGCACTGTACCGGGGAGCTCCCCTTTCAGGTGTTGAAGGAGTGCATGGGGGAGCGGCTCGTGTACGTGCACAGCGGGGATGAGATTCGATTATAGTTAAAATATTATTTTTGTCACCTTATAGTTTATATCTTATTTGTAAAAATCTGGCGAAAGTGATATGATGTATAAGAAAGAAATACCATGCACCCGGAGGAACGAGTGAAAGATAAATCTTTCACTCCGAAGAGTTTGTGCCTGCGTTGCAGACGCAAACTCCATTCATGCGCTTAGTTCAGCAAAGCTGAACTATAAAGACAGCGCAGAAATGAGGAAAACAATGGACAATTTTATGGACAAAATTTCGCAAAAGTTAAATTCACAGGAAATCATTCGGGCGAATGCGGCGGCGGATGCGGCAGCGCTTGAGAATTTGGAAAAACAGTTGACGCTGTTTAAGGAACAGATGCAGAGGTACGACGATTGTCTGCAGGAAATTCGTAAGCTGAATTTAAAAAATATTGAGAGCGCGCAGGGCGTGCAGGACTTGACGGCTAAGGCAAATGAAAAGCTGGATAAGACGGTTGAAAAGCTGGATAAGACGGTGGCGACGGTTGACAAAGCGGTGGAGACGGTGGGAACCGTGTCCGTGTCAAAGATTAAGGAAACCTCCGACGTTTCCATAGCCGGTATCAATCAGGCCTTGAATCAGGGGTTGGCAAAAATTTCCGAAATTAAGGACGACCCCAAGAATATAGAAAAAATCACCAGGGATTTGGCCGACGTTCAGGCGAAGCTGGAAGAACTGTTTCGGAATCTGGAGGACTATCTGCACACGGACAACGTAAAGGTTTACCGCAACGTGCAGGCTTCCATGGTGGAGGAGCTGGATAAGCAGACGGCTCTTTTGCAGGACGGGCAGGAGCGCGTTTCCAGAAAAGGCCACGCCACGTTTATCTGCGTGATTATCACTATGGTATTGACCGTGACGAACATTGCGGTTACGCTGGCCCGGATTTTAGGATTATTTTAGAGGAGTTTTATGATGGGCAGGCAGAGTTGGAAACCGGGAAATATGCTGTATCCCCTGCCGGTAGTTTTGGTTACGGTGGCGGACGAAAGCGGCAAACCCAATATTTTTACGGCGGCGTGGACGGGAACCGTGTGCAGCGACCCGCCCATGGTATCCCTTTCCGTGAAGCCGGAGAGATTTTCCCATGGAATCATTGAGAAAACCGGGGAGTTTGTGCTCAACTTAACGACCCGGAAGCTGGCTCTTGCCACAGATTACTGCGGGGTAAAAAGCGGAAGGGATACGGATAAATTTCAGGATATGCAGCTTACCCTCCTGCCGGGGTAAAAGGTGGCCGCGCCGCTTTTGGGGGAGAGCCCCGTCAACATCGAGTGCCGCGTGAAGCAGACCCTCCGTCTGGGCAGCCATGACATGTATTTGGCGCAGGTCTTGGCGGTACATGCGGACGAGCGGTACATGGACGGGAAGGGCCGCTTTTCCTTGGACAAGGCGGAGCCCATTGCCTACTCCCACGGGGGCTATTACCTGCTTGGGAAAAAGCTGGGAACCTTCGGCTACAGCGTAAAAAAATCTTAATCCTTGGAATTGTCTTTTAAAAAGCTTCCCCGGACTATGGCGGAGCTTCCATATTTTTGGCGTATGGCGTCAATGGTTTTGTCAAGAGCGGCCAGTTTTTCCTGCGAGGGAAAAATGCGGCTGTTTTTTGCGTCCTTAGAGGAGAAGGCCGGGAAGCCTTTCGCAGATATTAGGCCGTCTGCATGAGAGCTGTCCTCTTGAGAGACGTTAGCTTTGCCGCTTGTGCTGTTGTAAGGCGAAAGTCCCTGAGAGCCATTAATGTTGTCGTTTGCGATGCTGTAGGCAGCAGGTTTTTGCGGGCTGCTTGTTTCGCCGTTTGCGCCGCTGTGGATTGAAAACCCTTGAGGGTTGTCAGCTTCGCCGCCTGCTCTGTCATTTGCGCTATTGTAAGTTGAAAGTCCTTGAGAATCGCTTGTCCTTCCATTTGCGCCGTTGTAAACCGCAAGTTCTTGCGAGGCCGCCCCCGCATAATCAAATAAGGAAAGCTGGGAGGGCTGGGACAAGTCCGCAAGCCGGGAGGAGTGTACCCCTAAAAGCCGGATAGGAGAGCCGCTCCACAGCTCGTCAAAGAGCCGACATGCGGCGTTGTAAATTATCTGGGAGGTGTTGGAGGAGGAGGGCAGCAGCATTTGGTGTGTTACCCTCTGGAAATTACTGTATTTAATCTCCACGCTTATCATACCGGCAAGCTGCCCGGCTTTCCGCAGACGTTCGGCCACGCTGTCGGAGAGGGATAGGAGATAATGAAAGGCTTCCGGCCTCTCCGTGACGTCTTTGGGCAGGGTAATGGAATTGCCGATGCACTTGGCCTCCGCGGGGGTGGAGGCGACGGAGGAATCGTCCATGCCGTTGGCGTATTCCCAGAGCATCCGCCCGTGGCTTTTTAAATGGGCAGTGAGATTTCTCACGTCTGTCCGCGCAAGGTCTCCGATGGTTTTAATCTCCAGCTTTTTTAAGGTTTCCGTGCTGGATTTTCCGCACATATATAAGGAAGAAACAGGCAGGGGCCACATCTTTTTTTCTATTTCCCATGAGTAAAGGGTATGCACCCTATCGGGCTTTTTAAAGTCGGAGGCCATCTTGGCAAGTATTTTTTTGTCGGAGATTCCGATGTTTACGGTGAAGCCAAATTTTTCCCGGATTTGATTCTTTATAGAAGCGGCGGCCTCCTCGGGGGAGGGAAAACGGTTTTTTACGGGGGCAAAGTCCATAAAGCACTCGTCCACGCTGAGCTGCTCGATATCGGGGCATATGTCTGCCAAAAATTTCATAAGTTCCCGGCTTTTTTGATTATAAAGGGCGTGGTCGGGGGATTCTATAATAAGCTGGGGGCATTTACGGAGGGCGTTCACCACCGGCTCGCCTGTGACGACGCCGTATTTTTTGGCAGGAATAGATTTGGCGAGAACAACGCCATGGCGGCGGTCTATATCGCCGCCCACAATGGAGGGAATGACGCGCAGGTCTAAGCTGTCGCCCTGCGCCAGCCGTTTCTGCGCGCTCCAGCTAAGATATGCCGAATTTACATCAATGTGAAAAACAATTTGTTCCATCGTCGTCCCTGCTTTCGCTGTCAAACTTTTTTATGGTAATGCATGGGCATTTTCTATGGCTTTGCCTATGACATTTTCTATGGTTTCGCCTATGATGTTGCCATGACATTGCTTATGATGTTATTTATAGTATTTTACCAGATTTTTTTAAATTAACATATCTTTACAAGCAAATTAATAACTGATAGAATAAATTCGTTAAAATTTTATTACAAAAAAACCAAAAAATCACGGAGTTTAACATAAATGAGACATTTTACCTGTCATTATATGCGGTTAAAAACGGCAAATTTGAAAATTGCGGTATTGGCAATTATTGTCAGTATATTTTTTCTTCCAACCTTTGTACCCTTTGAAAAAATGGGTAATAATATCTTTACGGTTATTTTAAATAATAAAGACGTGGGGGTGGTTTCCGCACCGGAGGAAGCAGAAGAATATGTTTTAGAGGCAAGGCGGCAGATTGCCGAGGGAAGCGGCGAGCTGGTGCTGGTGGAAAGCAATCTTCAGGTAGTCGGAAGCGAGGTCCTTTGGGGCAAAGTGGACGAGGCCGGGCAGGTGATTGAAAACATGGCGGAGGTGCTGAAATCCGACGTGCGGGAAACCCTGCAGAGGTCCTATGTGGTGAAAATCAACGAATATATGATTAACCTTGCCAGCCAAAGCGACGTGACAAAACTTCTTCAGGCGGCGCTGGATAAGTACAACGGCGGCGGGAAGCGGTATCAGGTGGAGCTTGTGCAGGAACATTCCAGAGAGCTGTCCGCCCTGACGACGCAAATTTTAACCGCCGAGGAGAGCAGGGAGGAAGCCAGAGAAGTAATAAATTTGGAAGCGGGCATCCATGCGGAGCTTACCTCCGTCTTTGAGGAAGTGGAACCGGCGGAGGAAAAGGATTTTGGGGATTACGAGTTAGGGCTTATCTCCATGGAATACGGGGACGCTATCGAGGTGGTGGAAGCTTATCTGGGGGAGGACGAGCTGACCGATTTGGAGACGGCCGTCCATGAGGTGACGCAGGACGAAGAAAAAAATGATGTGTACGAGGTGGTTTCCGGGGATACCCTCTCCGAGATTGCCATAAAAACCAACATTCCCATGGACAAGCTGATTGAGATGAACGATTCCCTTGAGGACGAAAATTCCATGATAAAGGCCGGGGAAGAGCTGATTATCACCGTGCCAAGACCCAAGCTGGCGGTGGTGCGGCAGGAAGAAATGTACTACGAGGAGGATTATGAGGAGGACATTATTTATGTAGATAACGACGACTGGTACACGACGGAGACAAAGACTCTTCAGGAGCCTTCCGCCGGACACCGGAAAGTTATCGCGGTAGTGACCTTTGAAAACGATAAGGAAGTGGCGAAGGATATCATCAAGGAAGAGGTAACCTATCAGGCAGTTCCCAAGATTGTGGAGCGGGGGACGAAAATTCCGCCTACCTATATCAAGCCCATCTCAGGCGGAAGGCTTTCCTCCGGCTTTGGGCGCAGGAACAGGCCCACCAAGGGAGCCAGCACCTACCACAAGGGCATTGACTGGGCAACCCCCACGGGAACGGCGGTTTACGCCTCCTGCGGCGGCACGGTGGCAAGGGCCGGATGGGGAAGCGGATACGGGTATGTGGTTTACATTAACCATCCCGATGGAAGGCAGACGCGGTACGGTCATTTAAGCAAGGTTTTAGTGTCCGCCGGACAGACGGTTTCTCAGGGACAAAAGATTGCCTTAAGCGGAAATACGGGCGTCAGCACCGGGCCTCATTTGCATTTTGAGATTTTGATTAACGGCACGCAGGTCAATCCCCTCAGCTATCTGAACTGATGTTTGATATTTACAAATGTTCATAATATGCTATAATTATGAAAGTGTTCTGAAGAAAAAGACCGGATTAGGTCTATGGTTTAAGATAAAAACAGCGTATGTTTTTTGGTTCCCGCAGCGGCAGGCCAAAAGGTTTTTGCAGTTTTTGACGGCTGCAACGTGCAAGTATTACGGTTCGCGCTCGCTGCCTGCGGCGGGGTTATTGATTGAAAGAATTCGACTTTTATATAGAGGTATATGATGGAACAGTATGCAATAAAGGGTGGTAATCCGCTGGTGGGAGAGGTTGAAATAGGCGGAGCCAAGAACGCGGCTCTGGGGATTTTAGCGGCTTCCATCATGACGGACGAGACTGTGGTGATAGAGAACGTACCGGACGTCCGCGATACAAACGTGATGATGCAGGCGATTGAGAGTATTGGAGGCATTGCTGAAAATATTGACAGGCATACGGTGAGAATGTCCGGACGGACGATTAACGATGTAATTATAGAGGACGGTTTTATCAAGAAAATACGCGCTTCCTACTATCTTTTAGGAGCGCTTCTAGGGAAATATAAAAGGGCGCAGGTGACCCTGCCGGGAGGCTGCAATATTGGACTGCGGCCCATTGACCAGCATATCAAGGGGTTTCGGGCCCTTGGGGCGGACGTGCGGATTGAGCACGGCTTAATTATCGCCGAGGCGGAGCACCTCCGCGGAAGTCATATTTATCTGGACGTCGTCACAGTGGGGGCGACCATCGATATCATGATGGCGGCGGTTATGGCGGAGGGCCAGACCATTATTGAAAACGCGGCCAAGGAGCCTCATGTGGTGGACGTAGCCAACTTTTTAAACAGCATGGGCGCGGTGATTAAGGGAGCGGGCACCGACGTTATCAGAATCAAGGGCGTTTCAAAGCTTCACGGGACGGAGTATGTGATTATTCCCGACCAGATTGAAGCGGGCACGTTTATGTTTGCCGCGGCGGTGACAAAAGGGGATGTGACGGTCAAAAACGTGATTCCCAAGCATTTGGAATCCATCAGCGCAAAGCTCATTGAGATTGGCTGCGAGGTGGAGGAATCCGACGACGCCGTGCGTGTGGTGGCGGCCAAGCCTCTTTCCCATACCCATGTAAAAACCCTGCCTTACCCCGGTTTTCCCACGGATATGCAGCCTCAGATTACGGTGGCTTTAGGGCTTTCCAAGGGCACCAGCATTGTGACGGAAAGTATCTTTGAAAATCGCTTTAAGTATGTGGATGAGCTCACGAGAATGGGCGCAAACATCAAGGTGGAGAGCAACACGGCCATCATTGACGGCGTGCAAAAATACACGGGAGCCAGCATCAGCGCGCCGGATTTGCGGGCGGGAGCCGCTCTTGTGATTGCCGGTTTGGCGGCGGAGGGCGTGACGACGGTTGACGATATTCAATATATTGAGAGGGGTTATGAGGATTTTCATATTAAATTGAAAAACCTCGGCGCGCAGATAGAAAAGGTTGCGTCGGAGCGGGAGCAAAAGAAATTTCGGTTAAAAACGGGATAATTGTAAAAAGGCGTTGACAAACGCCTATGTATAGTGTAGTCTATATGCAGACAAATAAATAGAGTAGAATCTCTTATTCAGAGTGGTGGAGGTACAGAGGACCTGAGAAGCCACGGCAACCCCGGAGACGGAAGGTGCCTACCTGAGCGAGTAATCAGCCAAACGGCAAGTCGAACAATAAGAGGATTTGGTATCAGGTCCGCTTCTTGTGAGCGGATTTTTTGCGTGAGCAACAAGCCAAACGGGAACGCTTGCGTTCACAGTTGGCGACTGCCGCGACAGCGAGGCGTGAGCCGAGCGTATGCGCAGAGGTGCGAGAGGAAATTTGCCGCTGTGCGGCACGCACTTCGCGCGCGCGAAGAGGAAAAGGCTCCTCTTCCCGATTTGCCAACAGGCAGGGGCAGGAAAAATTGCGCTGCCCAATACAATATATATAAACAGGAGGAGACAAGATGGAAAAACATTTATTTACTTCGGAATCAGTAACCGAAGGACATCCCGACAAAGTGTGCGACGCCATTTCCGACGCGATTTTGGACGCATGTATGGAGCAGGACCCTATGAGCCGTGTGGCGTGTGAGACGGCTGCCTGCACGGGCTTTGTGCTGGTAACAGGCGAGATTACCACAAAGGCATACGTGGACATGCAAAAGATAGTGCGCGACACGGTGAAGGAAATCGGCTATACCAAATCCGAATATGGATTTGACGGCAATACCTGCGCGGTATTAGTTGCCATTGACGAACAGTCGTCGGATATTGCAATGGGCGTTGACAAGGCTTTGGAGGCAAAGCAGAAAAAGGCTGCCGAGGCGGATATGTCCGAGGATGAGATTGAGGCTATCGGCGCGGGCGACCAAGGAATGATGTTTGGCTATGCAACCAACGAGACAGAGGAGTACATGCCCTACTCTATTTCCCTTGCACATAAGCTGGCCCTTCAGCTCACAAAGGTGCGCAAGGACGGAACCCTTCCTTATTTAAGGCCCGACGGCAAAAGTCAGGTTTCCGTGGAGTATGACGAGGCTGGCAAGCCCATCCGTCTTGAAGCGGTGGTTCTCTCCACCCAGCATGACCCCGATGTGACGCAGGAGCAGATTCACGAGGACATTAAGAAATATGTCTTTGACCCGATTCTTCCCAAGGAGCTTTTGGACGACAATACAAAATATTTCATTAATCCCACGGGACGTTTTGTAATCGGCGGGCCTCACGGCGACGCAGGACTTACGGGACGTAAAATTATCGTGGATACTTACGGCGGGTATGCCCGTCACGGCGGCGGCGCTTTCTC
>JAMPGS010000092.1 GCA_023663815.1 Clostridium sp. | reverse complement strand
TTTGGAGGTTTACACAAACTTTAGGATACTCCCCTCTTCCTCCGAACACCGGGTGAGCCTTATCACCGTTTCCTTCTCCATTCCTTCCTTTAACATTTGACGGGCAATAAAAATTCTGCTTTTTCTTTCGCCTTCTTTGATACCTTCTTTTTGTCCTTCTTCCCAGCCGTCCTCAAAAAGAGTCTTTCGCACATATTCCTCGTTATACTCATAAATCGACATGGCTATCACCTCCGATTTTTGTTCCACAAAGAAATTCCTTAAAATATCCCTTACCGCATCTTAAATCCCCTTTCAATTCTCCTCAAAGCCTTATCCGGCGTCTCCCGCAATTGAATCAGCATAGTAAAGGCGCCCTCCCCGTCCATCAGCTCGGAAAGCTCCGCTATCTTTTCCGCCGTGTAATTTTCTACCGACACGCCGTTTTCCAAATACTCTCCCGTTTGAATCCAGCGTTTAAACTCCTCCGCAATATCGGGATGCCTTTCATACATCGCCATTTTTTTATTCAGCAAAACCGTCGGCAATTTTGTCCTTTCCAAATACTCTCGAATCACATTCATGACCTTTCACCTGCCTTTTCTACAAATTTATCTGCAAACGCTCTGGCTTCCGCCTCCACCAGTTGTCCTTCATAGGCGTCAAAATTTACATATTTTCCGTCAACAATTTCTGCTCTGACGTAATTATCCAAATTAAAGCGATACATTTTATCCATTTCGGTCTCCAGCTTTTCCGCCCTCTCGTTCTGGTAGGCATGCCGCACTTCATGAGCAATTGTGTTTAACATTTCCTTCCCATCATTCAGCCAATTAAAATTAATCTTTATCTCATTGGTATTGGGGATATAACAACCGCACATGCTCAATCTAAACTGACAATAATCAATACTTGGCGCTTTTTGAATATCCAGCTTTGTAAACAGATATCCTGCAAAGGTTCTGATAACCCTGTTTTTTTCCAAAAAATCAAATTTATTCCAAATTTCAGGCTGAAAATATTTCAAAATTTTTTCCAGCCTTTCATCCTCAAAATCAAAGTCCTCAAAGGAAAAGTCCTCCTCGTCGCAGTTGTAAATTTTATCCAAAAGCTCCGCGATATCAAGTTCTTCCTGTTTCTCTGAATCTTCCGCTATATCCGGTTCCTCTTGCTCCTCTATATTTTCTCCTATATCCGGTTCTTCCTGCTCCTCTATATTTTCTCCTATATCTCGTTCTTCCTCTTTCCCGTCATTTTCATTCTCAATATTCTCCCCCGCTCCGTCTGCCTCCACGGCAAAAGCTTTATCTGCCCCCTTTAAATCTATACTTTCAGTCTTATTCCCTGCTATGTCTCCCGCCTCGCTCCCACTCATACCGTCCAGCCAGCTTTTAACTTTTTCGGGAATCTCCGGTACCTCTCCGGCGCGCCCTCCTTTTATCGTCTCGCTCTCAAATTTAACCATTTGCATCTCCTTCCCGCTCACCTTGCCTCTCCGCCGTTTTTGCAATTCCGCTTTGCAATACTGTTTTTGCAACACTATACAATGCTGTTTTCCAATCCGCCGCTTTGAAACTCTACTTTTGCAATGCTATTCTTGCAACGCGCCACACCGGCAATGCCATTTTGCAATACCATTTCTGCGACACCGCTTCAGCAAACCAATCCCCAAAATATTTTTCAAGCGTCTAACCCTGATATTGATAATATTCGCGGACAATCTTCGCAAATTCTTCCTCGCTTAATTCCTTCTTTTCCGACATCAAATATTTTAATATCCGTACCTTCAAGTCGTCAGGTATTTTTGACACGGCTATGCGGCGGATAAGCTTTTTCCTCTCCTCTGGATTCCCCATTCTTTTCCACGTATCCGCTCTCATGAGGATATCCATAGCCTGCTGCCCGTCCATGGAAATACTTTTACGTTTTTCCGGATTTATATATACGTTTTCACCAGCTTCAAATTTTTCAAACTCGCACAGAACCGGCTCTATCCAGTTATTTTGATATACGGCCGCCACGCCCCTTTTCAATCTGGCAAGCTCCTCAATCTGTTTATCGTTTAAATTTGCCGCCCTGCCTGCCAATTCCCTGTCCGAATAATCCGGCAGCCTGAAAATGATTTTGGTGTTGGTATTTCTAATAACGGACATATCTAACAATCCGGGCGCTTGGTCGGCAATGATAAAGGCCTCCCCATAGGTCCTCATCTCCGCAATAGAATCGGAGATCATTTCCACAGATTTCCCCAATAGGTTTGCACTCTCCGCGCTCTGCTCCGCGGAGGTTCTCTTTAAAAGACAGTGCGCCTCCTCCAAGACGGTCGCATGTTTCAGCCTGCTGTTTTTTACGGAAGTTCCCATGCGGTACTCCTGAAGCTTCATCACAAGAAGCCCCATAATCAACGACTTTGTCTCCGTGGAGCCGACCTTGCTCAAATCCACAATCACATTTTTGTCAAATAAATCCTCGTCGGACAAGTCGTCCGCGGTAAAAATCATCCCGTTAATTCCGTTTGCCAAAGACTCCAAACGCGTCAACAGGGCCCCTTTGTAATTTCCCTTGTTTTCCGCGGAATACTCCGAGACGTCTATGTATTTTTTTACCTCCCGCGCCAACGACGCAAAGGAAGGATAAATATTTACCCCCGTTTCATTCTCCGATTTTTCCAGATTCCACCCTGCCGCAACGTAAGCGTTCTCCAAGGCCGCCTTTAACACCGCCGGCATTGCCGCGTACATGGGCCAGCACACGTTAAACAGCTCCGTCAGCCTGTCCATATGCTCATAAATGTGCGTGGATGCCGGAAAACGGAAAGGATTAATGCGGAGAAGCGGCGTTGTCAGCGGATTTGTCCCATACACATCCGCTTTTATCTCCCCGTCGCAGCCAAAAATATCCTTGTATTCTCCTTTTTTGGGCTCCACAACCAAGAATGTAACGTTGCGCTTTTTTATAATCTCCTCATCACAATCTTCCGGGCAGTAGATTTTTACCGGCTCCTCATCACAACCTTCCGGGCAGCGGATTTTTACCGGCTCCTCATCACAACCTTCCGGGTAACGGATTTTTACCAGTTCCGACAGCACTTGATAAACGGCGTTGGATTTCCCCGCTCCTGTGGAACCGGTGATAAAGGTGTGGGAGGTTAAATCCTGCGCCGCCAGCAAAACCTTCGTCTCCTCTTTCCTGCGCATGTGATAAACGCTGCCTATTTCCAAACCGCCGTCGGCAATGCCGTCCATGGACATTACGTTTCTGCCAAACTCCGCACATTCCAGTACCGGGAGGCCGCTGACAGACTTTTTTGGCAGAGAAAACGAAAAAGCTAACTCCCTGCCGCTTACCATAAGCGCAGGCGTCACATATAAACGCCCTAAAGCATCGCCTGTCCCGATTTTATTATTTACTTCCAGCGCAAACATGGGGTGATAAAACCTCTTTAAATATTCAGAAAGCAGTTCAACCTTATCTGCGCTTTCGCCAGCCTTGGAATTTTTTTCCTTTTTGCTGTTCCCGCCTCTTTCGCGGGTCCAAATGTTGATTGCCGACGCCTCCGCGGAAGAATTTTCCCCGCGAATCAAAGAGCTGTACGCGCTGGCCGCCGCTACCGCGTTTTCATATCTGTTGGAAAGAAAATAAACGCAGCTATCAAACAGGCCAAAATCCTCGCAGCTTCTGAGCCTTTTAAGCTGGCCGTCAATCCGCTCCAGCAATATCTCTACCGCCTTGTTATCTTTAGTAAACTGCATGGACATCCCTGTGCCGAAAGTAACCGCCTTTGCTTTCGATTTCTGCTTCGACTTCGCGCGCGCCTCCCCCTGCGTTATGGTATCCGTCTCCGCGTTGTTTATCCCTTTCTGCTCCGCTTCCGAAACGTTAAAATTTCCGGATACTCCCAATTGAACAGGCCATGATTTTTTTCCAAGCTGAATACTCCCGCCTGCTCCTTTGCCTTTTGTGCTGGTGACGCTGCTGGTCTTTCCGTGGGTCACAGCGTTTGCGGTACTTGTATTGATGGTATCTACCGCTCCCTCCACCACGCCTGTAGTATCTGTTTTGGAGCGATTTTGATTCACGTTGTATATCCACTGTCCAAAAATGGAAAGCTCGGAATAAATATTCTCATAATCGGAACAAAGCTCCTCGACGATGCTTCTATCCATCACATCGGCAAGATAAACCGCCGTATATTCCCGTCCCCTCATGGAGTCAATAAGCTTTTCCATCCCCTGAACAAACCCATTGCCGGCGTTCTCGTTTGGATTTCGCAGCGCCGCCACCCCGCTTACCGCCGCAATCGTCGATATTTCTGAAAAGCAGCCGTTAATTACAGCTTTCACATACTCGTTTTCTTCATCTTTTTTCTTATCAATATCCACCCTGTGTAATTCTGTGCCGGGAAAATTTCCTTTTAGCATATTTTCCAGAACGTTCCCAGTATTGTCCAAGGTTTTGGCTAACACCCTTCCCTCTTTAGTTAAATCCCTGCTTACCGCTCCAATGTATAAATCAGCCTTATCTTTAAATCCTCTGACAATCAAAGTTAAGGCCGCTTCCTTATTGGAAAACATGGACATATAAACCGTCGTCAGCTTATCATGGATATTTTCCTCTCTGTCATAGACAATTTTATCCAAATGATATAGGCAAATGTTGGCGCCTATTTCTATATCCGTGATTTTCCTGTCCGCTTTCACCACCTGCAGCTTGTCCAGCTTATTCAAATATTTTTTTAGAAGAATAATATCCGCGTTTTCCAAGGCTTTATGTAAAGTAAGTTTGCTTTTTCTATTTCCTTTCACTTCCCGCAGCTCTCGTTTTTCTCTTTCGTCCACCGTATCTTCCTCCGTTTCCACTTAAATCAATCCCCCTTGAATTCGCATATTTTGGAGAAAACTTTCGGTCAAATAAAGGAATTCCCCTGTCCTTTTTCGGCCATTTTGGATTTTCCGCCTGCTCCATGCCCGCTTTTAGCCTTAGCAGCAGCAGCAGCTTTTCCCTTATGCTTTCCGCCTCCCCTAGTAATTTTCTAATTCTATCCCCGCGCTTATCAATCAATTTTTCCAGCTTATGAATTTCCCGCTCCTTCGTCAAAATTTCCTCTTCTATTTTCTGTATCTCCCTGCTGTCGGCGCAGCTCCCGCCGGCAATTTTTTCCTGCTCCTCTGCCTCCCGTTTCAAATCCTGTAATTCTTTTATTCTTATTTTCCTCATGCTTTTTCCCAGCATCACCATCACATTTTCGCTTTTTTCTTCCTGCAGTTCTTTTTCTTTCTGGCGAAGCAGCCGCCCTTCCTTCTCTGTAAGCCGCTTCACCTCGCCCGCAAACTTGTCAAAGCTGTTCTTAAAATCCCTCGTCAAAAAAGGTCCGGCCTGCTCTTTAGCATACTTATCCTTTAGTTCCCGGTAAGCTTCGGCAATCGATATCTCTTCAGCCTGCGTTTCTTTCCCTTCCGCTTCTCCAGCCGTTCTTTCCTCCCCGCTTGTCTCTTTGGCCTGCGCCTTTTCCTCTTCCAGTAGTATCCTTACAAATTTTTCCGAGCACAATAGCTTCATAATCTTGTGAATATTCTGGCATACTCTTTCATCAAGCGCTTCCGTCTCATGCAGAAAATTAATTTCCAATTTTTCTTTCCGCTTTTCATTCTCCGCTTCGCAAATTTGCCTCAAGTCCTCAAAATCCGCTTTTTTCCCATGAAAAGAAATATTTATAACTTCAAAGCCGTTATTATCTTCCCGCAGCTCATTGACAAGCCCTTTCCATCTGTCGGAAATAGTCCCCGCCCACTCCCGCAGCGGCACATTCATTTCCAGAATATTTATAAATCGTTCGTAATTGTTTGGTTTGCCATATATATTAACCTTATCTATTTCAATAGCCGTTTTTATTTTACTGGGATAATACCATATTTCCACTTTCTGCATACCGCACGCCCCCTCTATTCCTGCTTCGTCTACACGTTCTCTGCTCTTAATCCGCCTGCGCGTCCTCTTCCTCCCGATTCATCTGCACGCTCCTGCCCCTTCCTCAACCGCACATCCTCTGCTCTCGATTCATCTACACATTCCCCGCCCGCGCCATTCTCTACTTTCGGCGCGCCTGCGCCTTCCCTACTCCTGCCGCACCTGCACGCTTTTCCCGTCGCACAGGCACGTAACCGCGCCGTTTTCCGTAAAGTAAACCTCCGTCCCCATTTCCTCCAATGTCCGGCAAATCTTATCGTCCGCCGGTTTTTCCTCTGAGCTGGTAATCACCGCCATTTTAGGCGCAACCGCCTTTAAAAATTCCTCCGAATTTTTTTCTTTTTTTCCATGGTGGGGAACCTTTAGCACATCGTGGGAAAGGGCAAATTCCTTTTGGGCCAAAAGCTCTTTCAACCGCTCCCTCTCGCAGTCCCCTGCAAAGAGAAAACGCGCTTTCCCGCAGACCATGCTTGTGACGAGGGAAAAATCGTTGTCCTCCTCCTCATAGCTTTTCTGCTGGGGAGGGTAAATCAAAAACTCCACCCCGTCCAAGGACAGCTCCATGGTCTCCGTCACCAGAACAGGCGACAATCCTTTCGCCTCCATAGCTTCCACATACTCCCCATATTGATTGCTGTCAGAGGTATAATCGGGCTGCAAAACCGTCCCCGTCTCCACTTCCCTCAGAACCCAATCGGCGCCGCCCACATGGTCCTTGTCAAAATGCGTAATTATCAAATAGTCCAAATAGTAAATATCCTGATTTCTCATATAATTTAAAAGAACGCCCGACGTGTCGTCATAACCGGAATCAATCAGCACAGTATGCTCCGCGGTTTCAATAAAAATGGCATCCCCTTTTCCCACGTCAAGAAAAGTCACCTTCACCCGCGGGCCTTCCGCTGTGGAATCTGTCCCGTCAGAAACGCCGCCGACTGCCGTATCCTCTTTTTGTCCGCACCCGGATAAAAAGAAAACCCCAAAAACCGTCAAGAGCAGCAATACCGCCCTTAAATTCCGCAAAGCCTTTCGTCCCATAATCTCTCCTGCAAAAAAATATAATTTGAAACAGAGCGCAAATTTTTTCCCTGTCTCAAATTATACTGTTTTTCAACGGTATTTCAAGCTATGCCGCGTTTTTTAATTTTTTATTTGCCTGCCGACAAAATCCATGTGAAAATCTTCCTTATAAATAAGCTCCGAAATGGGAACAATCCCGTAGCCTGCCTCCTCCAGCCTTGTAATCAAAGTGTCCAACGCCTGCGCCGTATACTCCGCTCCGTTATGGCACAAAATAATGCTTCCGTTCCCCAAATTTTTGTGCTCCATCACGGTGTTAATTACCGATTCCACTCCCTTATTCTGCCAATCCAAGCTGTCCACATCCCATTGAATCGTATAGTATTTACAGTCTTTTGCAACATCAACGACCGCGTTGTCATAATCTCCATAGGGCGGGCGGAACAGAAACATCTCATAACCGGTAAGCTCCTTCACCCTGTCGTGAACCTTCATCAATTCCTCTTTTTTCTCCGCGTCGGTAAGCTGGCTCATGTTCTTATGGTTTTCACTGTGATTCCCCAAGTCGTGGCCTGCCTCCAAAATTGCTTTCACATCGTCGGGATAATTTGACACCCAATCCCCCGTCATGAAAAAAGTTACATGAAGATTGTGATTCTTTAAAATTTCAAGAAGTTCCGCTGTATCCTCATTTCCCCAACCGGCGTCAAAGCTGAGGGCAACCTTCTTTTCCTCCGTGTCCACACAGTAAATGGGAAGCTCCCGGCCGTTTACATTATTATCCATTGTCTGGGGATTGCCAAACAAGGAGGCCGTCTCAATTTGCGCCGCGCCATTTTGCACGCCGCCTTGCGCTCCATCCTTCTGCAATGCAGCATCCTGCGCATTTCCATTTTGCATCGCATCCGCCTGCGCGACGCCGCTCTCCTGCGCTTCTTGCAAATCCCTTTGCTTTTCCTCTCCCACGGCCTCCCATTCCGGCTCCTTCACAATAAAGCTTTCCGCAGCTCCCGCCGTTATCTCCGCGTTTTTTGTTTCTCCTGATTCATTTTTTGCTTCTCTTGATTCGTTTTTGTTTCCGCATCCTGTCAGCAGCGCCGCCAACAGAAAAATAGCCACTATCCGTTTTTTCTTCATTTGTCAACTCCCGCCTATCCTTCCAGCACCGTCTACATTATCAAAGACCGGGAGGCGAGAAATACGGACACGCCAATCATCAACGCCCACAAAATAATTTCCCCCGCTTTCAGCAAGGGCCTTTTTTCCCTGTTTCCTTCTCCATCAATATAAAACGTCGTCATGGTTTTCCAATCCTTTCTTTTGTACTTATTGTTTCCAAAAAAAATATTATCCGAACCATGCATCAAATTTTCATCATTTTTGCAACATTTTTGCATCATTTATTCTCGGCAGATTCCATTTAAATTTGATTGCGAGACAGCGCATGATAATCACGCAGGCCGCGCCGGAAATCATGGCGGCCTCTTCCCCTGCCTTATCCCACAAAAAGGCGCAGACAAAAGCCCCCGCAATGGAAGCGCAGGCATACACATGCTTTACAAATATGTACGGCTGGTCCCCCGCCATCATATCCCGGAGAAGGCCGCCGCCCACGCCGGTAATGGTTCCCAAAAAAACCGGGAGAAAATAATTCATATCCATCTGATTGTCAAAAGCCGCCTTCACGCCCACCACGGTAAAAACTCCAAGTCCCAGCGTATCCGCCAACAGCAGCGATAGGGCGAAACGATGGCCCGATATTTCTTGATAACCCTTCACCCTAAAATAAATGAATGTAAAAATGACTATAGAAGTTAATAACGCGGTCACGGCATAAAGAGGTTCCCTAAATGCCTGAGGAGGCACAATCCCAAGGATAATATCCCTTATCATGCCTCCCCCTACAGCCGTCACCATTCCAAGTATCATAACGCCTAAGATGTCCATTTTCTTTTTGATGGCCGTCATAGCCCCCGACAGGGCGAATGCAACCGTCCCTATCATATCCAATATAAATAGCATATGTTCCATCGGTAGTTTCCTTATCCGTCTATTTCGATAGGCAACGGGCCAAAGCAATTTTCTTTTATCCGTCTATTCCGACAAGCAACAGGTCAACATCAAGCTTGCCATAAAGCCCACAGCTATCACAACAACAGTTGCCAGTAATCTAGCGACAGTCTTTCCCGCTAAGCCGCCAGCTCCAAAATCACCTTTTGCAGCGTTTCTGGAACTCCCATAGCCTGAAGCTCCCCAATCAGCGCCGCCGGATTCCCCGCATTTTTCTTTGCCGCCTTGTAAATCTCATCCTTCATTCTAAAGGAAATCTCTGCCTGATTTAAAAAGTCGTGAATCATCTCCAAAACAGGATTCTCCGCAATTTCCGTCTCCTTTGGAAACACAATTTCAACCCTATCCTCCGGCCGAACCTGCTCTATTATAACAGTGAGAACTGCGTCCTTATACGTGCAGACCGCCTCCCTCTCTTTTCCATTTACAAGCACACAAGCCTCGTCGCATGTAATTTTATGCAATTCAATTTTCCATGCGCGCTCCTTGGGAATCAGGGAAGTTTCCCCAACAGCCGGTTCAATGGAAAAGCATCGACTATTCCAGTCAAGATTTAATTCCGTCTTAACGCAGGCATTTTTCTGATAAGCCGGAGATACATTGTCGTCCTCGTAGAGAATAAAGCAATTGTCCGCTCCGGGATAGACCCTTACAGTCAATTCGCTTGGATTCTCCGCCGCCTCGTGGGCGGAAATTTTTTCCGTCATGGGGATGATTGCTCCCGCTTTTGCAAGGACGGGCATCTTGTCGATTCCCCGATACATGCAAAGGCTCCTATCGCCCTCGTAGGCCATGTTCGTAAAAAAGTCAAACCAAAGCCCTTTGGGAAGCCACGCCTTTACCTCCGCCACATTTAGTCCTTCAATCCGCTGAGAGGTAATCGGGGCAGCCATCAGCTCGCTCCCAAACAGATATTGATTCCTATATCGGTAAGCCTCCCCCGCCGCCGGATATTCATAATACAGCGGCTGGCAAAGGGGTATATCCTCGCTCCATGCACGGTAATTCATGGTGTAAAGATAAGGTATCAGCTTATGGCGGAGGCGCAGAAAATCATTCATCGTATCATGAACTTCCCGCTTAAATCTCCACGGCTCTTTTCCATTAAAGGGATTGCAGGTGCTGTGAAGCCGGTTTATCGGTGAAAATACGCCGTATTGATACCACCTTGCCTCCAGCTCGTCGTTTTTATAGCCCATCATGTGGCCGCCGATATCATGGCTCCACCAGCCGTAGCCGATATTGGAGGCGGTATTTGTAAAATAGGGCTGAAAATCCAGTGATTCCCAAGTAATCACCGTATCCCCCGAAAAGCCCACGGGGTATCTGTGGGAACCCGGCCCTGCGTATCGGGAAAAGGTCATGGGGCGCTTTCCGTCCCTTCCGCTGTCCAAAAAATGATAGTGATTGAGCATCCACAGCGGGTCCAGCCCTTCCACTTTTGTGTTGGTTCCCTGCTGCCAGTCCAGCCACCAAAAATCCACTCCCTGAGCCTCCAAGGGGTGGTGTACCTCGTCAAAGTAAACCTCCAAAAATTTTGAATCGGCAATATCAAACTTAACGGCCTCCTCCTTCGACGCATCCACTCCCATCGCCTGCGCCGTCCGAGAATAACACTCTTCATAAGCCCGGATTCCATCCGCCGGATGCACGTTTAGGGTAATTTTCATTCCTCTTTCATGGAGCTTTTTAAGAAAACGCTCCGGGTCTGGAAACAATTCCCTGTTCCACGTATAACCCGTCCAGCCGCTTCCGTATTTTTGGTCGATATCCACTAAATGCCAATCCATATCGATTACCGCCACGGAAAAAGGAACTTCCTCCTCGTCAAAACGGTGCATCAGCTCCATGTAGGAATCTTCCGTATATTTATAATACCTGCTCCACCAGTTTCCCAGAGCAAACCGGGGCAGCATGGGCGTCTTTCCGCAAAGATAGTTGAAAGCCTTCAACGCTTCCCGATAGCGATGCCCATAAGCGAAAATGTAAATATCCATAGCTTTGCCGGACTGCCCGCCTGCAGCCTCCTTTTTAAATGGCAGTTCCCCAAAAAGCCGCTCCGCAGAATTTACTTCCGCCTGCTTTAGCTCTTGTTTTTGCTCTTGCTCGTGTTTTTGCTCCTGTTCTTCTCCCTGCTTCAGCTCTCGCTCTTGCTTTTGTCTCTGCTCTTCTCCCTGCTTCAGCTCCCGCTCTTGCTTTTGTCTCTGCTCTTCTCTCTGCTTCAGCTCCCAATGCTTTCTCGTCTCCACCCAGCCGTCCTCGCCAAGAAGCAGGCTATGGGAATCGTCCAGCATCGCCACGCCGCACCAGAAGGACATCAAGCCGTCCTCCAGCTCGCAGGCCCCGTTTACCTCGTCCAATGTTCTGGTGGTGCCCTTTAGGTTGCCGCTTTTTTCACCATAATGCCATGGTTTGCTGTAAAGGCCCGCCATTCCATCGCCGCCCATATTGGTGCAGATACAGGAAAGCCCCCGCCCGCTGAACTCCTTTTTATCATAATTTAACTGAAAACAATCCGTGCGTATTTCCAGCTCTTCCTCCGTCTCCTTAAGGGTAAAATGAACCTGTGGAAAATCCCTGTTTAAAACTATTTGAGTGGCCTCGTCCACAAAATATCCTTCCGGGCTGTACTCCAAACGCACCAGACTATCCGTCAAAACCGTAACGCGATAACGCTCTCCCTGAATGATGTTTTCCGGCTTCGCCGCCGGGCGGGTTTTTATTTTTAAGTGCGACTTCATTTTCCGCCGTTCCTTTCTATTTTTCGTTATAATAATGCCTTTAAAAACTTATTTACCATGCTCGCTATAATAATTCTTTTAAAAGCTTGTTCACCATGCCGGGGTCTGCCTTACCCTTCATGGCCTTCATGGTCTGCCCCACCAAAAATCCAATGGCCTTTTCCTTGCCGTTTCGGTAATCCTGCACCGACTGGGGATTTGCGGCAATCACTTCCTCCACGGTTTTCCTTAGGGCTCCCTCGTCGTTTACCGTCTTTAAGCCCTTTTCCTCCACATACCTTTCGGGATCTATATCCTCCGTAAACATCACCTCAAAGACCTCTTTCGCTACGGAGCTGTTGACAGCCTTTGCGTCCGTCAAAGCGATGAGCTTCGCAAGATTTTCCGGTGAAAAACAAATGTCCTCCGGGTCCATCCCATTTTCTTTGAGGAGCCGCAAGGTCTCCACCATCAGCCAGTTAGATACCTTTTTAGGCTGGCTGCCGAGTGCTACCGTCGCCTCGAAAATATCCGCCATGCGCTTGCTGCCGGTGATAATGTCAATATCGTAATCGGGAATGTCAAATTCCTCCTTGTAGCGGCGCATTTTTTCTTCCCGAAATTCCGGCTGCCTCGCCCTGATTTTTTCAAGAAATTCCTCGTCGATTACCACCGGAACTAAGTCGGGGTCGGGAAAATACCGGTAATCCTGCGCATCCTCCTTGCTCCGCATGGCGTAGGATTCGCCCTTGTTGTCGTCCCACCTTCTTGTCTCCTGAACTACCTTTTCACCGCTTTCAAGCAAATCAATTTGACGCTCCCGCTCCCCCTCGATAGCTCTTGCAATGGCCTTGAAGGAATTTAAATTTTTCATTTCCGTTCGGGTGCCAAACTCCTTTGCCCCCGCCTCGCGGACGGATAAATTTACGTCGGCCCGCATGGATCCCTCCTGAAGCTTGCAGTCGGAAGCTCCAAGATACTGGATAATCATGCGCAGCTTTTCCAAATAAGCAATCACCTCGTCTGCGCTTCGCATGTCCGGCTCCGACACAATCTCAATTAAGGGTACGCCGGAGCGGTTAAAATCCACCAGCGAGCAATCGTCCCACTCGTCGTGAATCAGCTTTCCGGCGTCCTCCTCCATGTGAATCTCATGGATTCCAACAAACTTTTTCCCACTTTCCGTCTCAATTTCAACCCTGCCGTCCCTGCAGATAGGCAGATAAAGCTGAGATATCTGATAGTTTTGAGGATTATCGGGGTAAAAATAATTTTTCCTGTCAAATTTGCAGTATCTAGTGATATTGCAATTGGTGGCAAGGCCCACCGCTACCGCATATTCCAATACCTGTTTATTTAATACCGGAAGCGAACCCGGCATACCGGTGCAGACCGGACAGGTGTGGGTGTTGGGCTCCCCGCCAAAGGCCGTGGAACAGCCGCAGAAAATCTTGGTTTTGGTGGCAAGCTCCACGTGGACTTCCAAACCAATCACCGTCTCATATTGCTTTTCCTTTTGCGATACGCTTCCCGCCATGATTACCTGTCCTCCTTTCCGGAAAATGCGGCGGCTTCCCTTGCAAAAACGCCCCTTGCCTTTTCATAAGTATAAGCCGCCCGTATCAGCTTCTTTTCCTGAAAACAATCTCCAATTAGCTGCAAGCCGATGGGCAGCCCCTTTGCATCCACGCCGCAGGGCATACTTAACCCCGGAAGCCCCGCAAGATTTACGGCAATCGTATAAATATCGCCCAGATACATCTTAATGGGGTCTGACAAACTTGCCCCCAGCTTCGGCGCCGTGGTGGGCGCAACCGGGCCGAGAATCACATCATATTTTGCAAAAGCCTCGTCAAAGGCCTTTTTTATCAATGCTTTTACGCGCAGCGCTTTCAGATAATAGGCGTCGTAATAGCCGGAGCTTAAAACAAAGCTTCCAAGCATAATCCTCCGCTTTACC
>JAMPGS010000091.1 GCA_023663815.1 Clostridium sp. | reverse complement strand
ATATTTCTTTGAAAAGGATATGGAAAAGGAAAATCAGGCGGCAATGTTCGACGGGCTTCAAATAATGAAAGCCGGTGAAAAATATATAAAATACATGGGGCAGTATCCGGTGGTCTTTCTCACTTTAAAATCGGCAAAACAGCCTAATTTTGAGATGGCATACGAAAGTATTTTGGATGAGATTGCAAAAGAATTTAGGCGGCACAACGATATTTTAGAAAGCGGGGAATTGATGCCGGAGGAAGCGGAACAGTTTGTACGTCTTAGAAGCAAAAAGGCTTCGGCGATAGAGTACGCCAAGGCATTGGAATTTTTAACGGGCTGCCTTAAAAAAGTTTATCGAAAAAAAGTGATTATTTTGGTGGATGAGTATGATGTACCGCTTGAGAACGCATGGTTTTCAGGATTTTATGATAAAATGGCGGCATTTATCCGGTCGTTGTTTGAATCAGCGTTTAAGAGCAATCCCAATTTGGAATTCGCGGTTATGACGGGATGCTTGCGCATAGCTAGGGAAAGCATCTTTACGGGGCTGAATAATCTGGAGGTTATCTCTATATTAAATCGGACTTATGCAGAATATTTTGGTTTTACTGTGGCGGAAGTAAAGAAAATGCTGGAAGATTACGGGATTGAAGGGAAGCAGGAAGAAGTTAAACGGTGGTATGACGGTTATTTATTCGGCGAGACGGAGGTTTACAATCCATGGAGCGTTATTAATTATGTGAAAAACACAGTGGGAAATACCTTTGAGTGGCCGAAAGCATATTGGGCCAATACGTCGTCCAACGATATTGTTCGGGGGTTGGTGGAGCGGGCGGACGGCACAGTGCGGCAGGAAATAGAAAATTTGATTGGAGGCGGTACAATTGAAAAGCCAATTCATGAGGATATTACCTATGAAGAAATTTATAAAACGCAGGACAATCTTTGGAATTTTCTTTTCTTTACAGGATATTTAAAAAAGACAAAGGAACGCTTTGACGGCAGAACTTTATATTTGACAATGAAGATACCCAATGAAGAGGTAACCGGTATTTACCAGAACACGATTATAGACTGGTACGACAAGAGAATTCGCCAAAAGGATTTTACCGCCTTTTTTCAAGCTCTTTTAAAAAAGGATACGGAAGTATTGGAGAGAGAGCTTTCTATGAACCTGATGGAAACAATCAGTTTTTATGACTATAAGGAAGATTATTACCATGCCTACACTGCCGGGCTTTTGAAATTTATGGACGGATATCTTGTTAAGTCTAACAGGGAAAGCGGGATGGGAAGAAGCGATATTATGGTTTTGTCGGCTCCCTATGAGAGAACGGCGGTTATCATTGAAATTAAGGTGGCGGATACCTATGCAGGGCTTGATGCAAAAGCGCAGGAGGCGCTTAACCAAATCAGCGATAGGAAGTACAGCGCGGAATTGGAGCTGGAGGGATATCGCAGGTTTATCAAATATGGCTTTGCTTTTTACAAAAAGCTGTGCCGGGTGTTGACGGAATAAGTGAAAAGGAGGGTATCCATGCCGCAGGATACCCTCTTTATTTGTTATGCGTAGATACGCAGGCCCATGCGGAGAAATAGAAATATGCCGCAAAAGCGTCGCACAGGTCATGCGGCGGGCAGGGAAAAAAGTCCTTCCTACTTGATTCCATTCAGTAATATATCAGTTAATCAAGGCATATTCCACCACAATGCTTGCCTCCACTTGAATTTCGCCGGGCATAATGCTTCCGGCGGTATCCTCCACTGACATTAGTTTGGCGGAGGAACGGTACTGATTTGCCAGCGCAGAATCGTTGTAGCGGGCCTCGGAATAACCGCTGGTCTCCTGAATGTTGACGACCGGGCCAACCTGACAGCCCGCCGCGTCCGCCAACACCTGCGCTTTTTGGCGCGCGGTCTGCACGGCGGCGGTGAGGGCGGCTTGATAGCTTTCATCGTATTTGCTGGCCTTGTAGGCAATTGACTGAATGGTGTTGATGCCGCCCGCTACGGATTGGGCGAGAATCTGCTCCAAGCCGTCGATGGGCAGGTCCGAGACGGTGAGGCTGGTAATTGCCTCATAGCCCACAATTCGGCTTCTGTTTCCGCTGTAGTCGTAAACAGGATTCATATAGTAATCGGAAGTTTGAATGGAGGATTCCGCGACGTTTAAGGAGGTTAAAAGGGAGATAACCTGACTTACCGACTGGGCGTTTTGCTGCTGGCAGTCGGCGGCCTCCTTTGCCTCTGTGCGGACCGAGTAGACCACTTCAGCAATATCGGGCGTTGCCGTAACTTTTTCACTGCTGTTTACTTTGATGGAATGGGAGGCATAGCCCGTGGCGGAAGTATTTAAAGGGGCCTGCGTGACAGCCGGAGCGGCGGGATGACTGTTGCCGCCGTCGCCGGAAGCAGGCAGGTTTTGCGGCGATTGGCCGTTAGAAGACGCGCTGGCGCAGCCGGTAAGGCCCGCGGTTAAAAGGGAAGCGGCTAATAAAAGATAAAGTTTTTTCATAGATTTCCTCCTTTTAATGTTTCTATTTTAGATACGTGGAAGGAGGACAGGATTTATGGCAGAAATAATAAAATTTATTTCCAACAAAGCCTGTGTAACTCCCCCGACAACTGCATTTGCGCAAAATTTTGCTGGCGCAGGGCTTCATACAAAATAATGGCTGCGGAATTAGACAGGTTTAAGGAGCGGGCCTGCGAAAGCATGGGGATGCGGATACAGGTTTCTTCGTAATCCACCAGCAGCTCTTCGGGGATGCCCGCGCTTTCTTTTCCGAACATAATAAAATCGTCGGGACCAAATATAGCGTCGGTGTAAAGCTGTTTTGCCTTGGTGGTTGCCATCCAAATTTTTGCCCCCGGATTTAAGGATTTAAACTCGTCAAAATTTATGTAGCGGGTCACGTTAAGCTGCTCCCAATAGTCCATTCCGGCGCGCTTTATGTCCTTTTCGGTTAAATGGAAGCCAAGGGGCTCGATTAAATGGAGGGCCGTTCCGGTGGCGGCGCAGGTCCTTCCAATGTTGCCGGTGTTGGCAGGTATTTCAGGCTGATGTAAGACAATGTGCATGATAAAGCTCCTTTCCCCCTGATTTTAGCATGTTTCCGGCGGGACTTCAAACGGCGTTGCTTCTTCAAGTAAAGATTTACATTTCCTCCAAGTAAGAATATAATTTAATTATCTTTCTGCCGCTTTGTTTGCTCATTGTCTGCGGGAATAAAAATAATATGGAAAACGGAGGAACAAGTATGAAAGTATTGATGATTAACGGAAGCCCTCATGGAAAGGGAAACACTTACACCGCGCTCCATGAGATGGAAAAAGTTTTTGCGCAGGAGGGCGTTGAGACGGAGATTCTTCATATTGGGAATAAGGATATCCGGGGATGCATAGGATGCCGGAGATGCGGCCAAATTGGCAAGTGCGTTTTTGACGACTTGGTGAACGAGACGGCGGCAAAATTTGAGGCCTGCGACGGGCTTGTGGTGGGAACTCCCGTTTATTACGCCTCCGCCAACGCGACTTTGGTGGCGTTTTTGACAAGGCTTTTCTACAGCACGTCTTTTGATAAGACCATGAAGGTAGGGGCGGCGGTTGCGGCTGCAAGGCGCGGAGGTCTTACGGCTACCTATGACGAGCTGAACAAGTTCTTTGGCATTTCCGGGATGCCCATTGCTTCCGGTCAGTACTGGAACGGAATTCACGGAACTGCGCCGGGGGAGGCTGAGCAGGACGAGGAGGGGCTTCAAATGATGCGGACGCTGGCTAACAATATGACGTTCCTCATGAAAAGTATCGCCCTTGGAAAAGAAAAATACGGCGTGCCTGAGAGGGAGCCTTTTACACGGACGAATTTTATCCGCTGAGAGAAAGGGAAGGGCATGAATTATTTTGAGGAAAAGG
The DNA here is from genome assembly GCA_023663815.1 of Clostridium sp. Taxonomy (GTDB): domain Bacteria; phylum Bacillota; class Clostridia; order Lachnospirales; family Lachnospiraceae; genus Suilimivivens. Next base: position 10,007 of record JAMPGS010000091.1, on the reverse strand, counting down.
ACGGCGCTCTGCTTTTTCGGGAAAATGGGGAGACGGTAAGCGTTGAGGGCTGGGGAAAGGACAGTCTCCGCGTTCGGGGAAGGATTCTTGGGGATATTTCGGAGGAGAGCATTGCGCTGCTTGCGCCGGAGCCCTGCAATACGGTAATAGAAATTGAGGAAAGGCGGGCGACCATTACCAACGGCAGGATAACGGCGGCGCTTGAGGTTCAAAGCTGGGGCAACGCGCTGCGGATTACCTTTTTGAACCAGAAAAAGGAAGTGCTGCTTCGGGAAATTTCCGACGGTGGGGCTCTCTGCAGAAGGGCCCGCCGTTATAGCGCGCTGCCCGGCGGGAATTTTAGGCTGAAGGCTTCCTTTGATTCCAATCCGGCCGAAAAGCTCTATGGAATGGGGCAGTATCAGCAGGAAAAAATGAACTTAAAAGGCTGTAATCTGGAACTGGCTCACAGGAATTCGCAGGCGAGTATTCCTTTTTATGTTTCCAGTCTTGGCTATGGGTTTTTGTGGCACAATGCGGCCGTTGGCGAAGTGCATTTCGGTCTAAATACCACCGAGTGGGTTGCCGAGAGCACGAAGCAGTTGGATTACTGGATTACCGCGGGCGATACCCCGGCGGAGATTGAGGAGCATTATGCGGCGGCGGTGGGGAAAGCCCCGATGATGCCGGAATATGGTCTTGGCTTTTGGCAGTGCAAGCTGCGCTATTACAATCAGGAGCAGGTAATTCGGATTGCACGGGAGTATAAAGAAAGGGGAATCCCCATAGACGTGCTGGTGATTGACTATTTCCACTGGCCGAGATGCGGGGATTTCCGGTTTGACGAGGAGTACTTTCCTGAACCGAAAAAAATGGCGGATACCCTTCATGAGATGGGCATAGAAACCATGGTTTCCGTGTGGCCGCAGGTGGATACCCGAAGTGAAAACTACGAGGAAATGAAGCAGCAGGGGCTTTTGGTGAAGATTAATTCCGGTATCGACGTGCAGATGCTTTTTGAAGGAAATAACGTGTTTATGGACGCCACCAATCCCAGAACGCGGGAGTATGTGTGGAATAAAATAAAAAAGAATTACGCCGACAACGGCATTAGGGCCTTTTGGCTGGACGAGGCGGAGCCGGAATTTGCCACCTATGATTATGAAAATTACAGGTATTACGCGGGGCCGGTGATGGAGATAGGCAATATTTATCCCCGCGAGTATGCGAGGCTTTTTTACGAAGGGCAGAAAAAGAACGGGCAGGAGGAAATTTTAAACCTGCTTCGCTGCGCATGGGTGGGAAGCCAGAAATACGGCGCGCTGGTGTGGTCGGGGGATATTTTTTCCTCCTATGAGGACTTGCGGAAGCAGATATGCGCGGGGCTCCACATGGGGCTGGCGGGAATCCCCTGGTGGACGACGGACATTGGCGGTTTTCACGGGGGCGTCATCGCCGACGAGGGCTTTAGGGAGCTGCTTGTCAGATGGTTCCAGTTTGGAACCTTTTGCCCGGTGATGCGTATGCACGGCAGCAGGCTGCCCTTTACGCCCATTGTAAACAAGGCGGGGGAGCAGAGGGAAAAAACCGGGGCGGACAACGAGATATGGAGCTTCGGCGAGGAGGTTTATCTTATCCTAAAGAAATTTATCCATATTCGGGAGCGTATGCGGGACTATATTAGAGAATTGATGAGAGCGGCCCATGAAAAAGGCACGCCCGTCATGCGGACGCTGTTTTATGAGTTCCCTGAGGACGAGGCTTGCTGGGATATTACGGACGCCTACATGTTTGGCCCCGATATACTGGCTGCCCCTATTGTTTATGAAAAGGCGCGAAGCAGGCGGGTTTATCTGCCAAAAGGGGCGTTGTGGGTTCAAGCCGGGACCGGAAAAACCTACGAGGGCGGGAACTGCTATGAAATTGAGGCTCCCCTTGAGACGTTCCCCCTGTTTTTGCGGGAGGGCAGACAGGGATATTTGACGGAACTGCTTTAAGACAGATATAAGCGTAAATCAAGAAAAGGGCATTTCTCATAGATTGTGAGAGAGGCCCTTTTTATCTATTAATCCTCGTCGTCGTCAGCCACCGGCAGGGAAAAAATAAATTCTGACCCCACTCCCTCGGTGCTGATGACGTTGATGTGCTCGCCGTGGGCGTGAATGATTTCCTTTGTGATGGAAAGGCCAAGGCCCGTTCCTTTTTTATCCTTACCGCGGGATAGGTCGGATTTATAAAACCTGTCCCAGATAAGCTTTAAATCGTCCTTAGGGATGCCGATGCCACTGTCCTTCACGGAAATGAAAACCTTATTGTGCTTTTCCGTGGTTTCAATTTTGATGATGGAATCATGGTGACTGAATTTAATGGCGTTGTCCAAAAGGTTGTACAGGACTTGCTGAATTTTTCCCATGTCCGCCTCAACGAAGAGCTCGTCGCCGGTTAAAATCAGCTCGATAGCCATGGTTTTGCTCTTGCAGGTTCCCTCAAAGGAAGCGGCGGTGCTCCGAATCACTTGATTGACGTCAAAAATGCTTTTGTCGAGAAGGATTCCCTTGGTATTTAAATTGTTTAAGGTCAGCAGGCTGTTGGTAAGCTTAATCAGCCGCTCCGTCTCGTTTAAAACGATGGTTACATACTTCTCATAAAGCTCCGGCGGAATAGTGCCGTCCAGCATGGCTTCCAGATAGCCCTTGATGGAGGTGAGGGGGGAGCGGAAGTCGTGGGAGACATTTGCCACAAATTTTTTCTGGTCGTCCTCGGCGCGGGCAATCTCGCTTGCCATGTAGGATAAAATTGCGCCAAGGTAGCCGATTTCATCCTCGCTGTCAATCTGAAATTCATAGTGCATATTTCCAGAGGCATACTGCTCCGTAGCCTCGGTAATTTTGCGGAGAGGCAGGTACACCATCTCCGTAAAAAAAATAAGGATAATCAGGGAGAGCAGAAACAAAATAACCAGCATCAAATAAGAAATATTTAAAAGGCTGTTGACGGAAGCGGTAATATTGCTTAGGGGATAGTGAATCACCACATAGCCCCGCACTTTATAATTGGAAGTGATGGGTGCAAAAACGCTTAGCTGGTCCTCCTGAAAGCTGTCGAAAAAGGTTCCTGTCACATAGTAAGAATTTTCAGTAACGGTGGGGTCGAAGCCTTCAATCACCGTTTCGTTCTCCACGTCAAGAGGCGCCTTGGAATCCAGAATCATACGGCCGGAGGGGTTGATAATCCATAAGTTGGCCGAAAGGTAGGCGTCAAGGGCGTCCAGCTGTTTTTTTACCGTATCCAGCGAGGTCTCATTGTTGTAAAGGTCGGAAGCGTAGGTGTTGGCAATCAGCGTGGCCTCCCTGTAGAGAGCTTCCGCCTTTTCGCGCTTTAGCTGCTCCATAGTCATGTTGCTCACAAAGGTAGCGACGGTTACAAAGCCGAAAAAGCCAAAGATAAAGTAAGCCAGCAGGAATTTAAGGTAAAGGGTTTTTCTCATTGCATTACCTCGAATTTATAGCCGATACCCCAGATGGTGGCAATCCGCCAGCCGGAGTGGTCGGCGATTTTTTCACGGAGACGCTTGATATGTACGTCCACCGTCCGGGTATCGCCAATGTATTCGTAGCCCCATATCTGGTCGAGAAGCTGCTCTCTTGTAAAGACGTGGTTGGGGGAGGAGGCGAGAAAATACAAAAGCTCCAGCTCCTTGGGCGGCATCTCCACCGTTTTCCCCCTGTAAATCACGGAGTAGTTGGTGCGGTTTACAATAAGGTCGGGATATTCCACGCACTCCACGTCCGAGGCCTGCGCGGCGGCTGGCGCGGGTTTGTATCTGCGAAGCACGGCCTTTACTCTTGCAACCAATTCCTTAGAGTCAAAGGGCTTTTCCATGTAATCGTCGGCCCCAAGCTCAAGGCCCAGCACCTTGTCGAAAATTTCTCCCTTGGCGGAAAGCATGATAATGGGAATGGCGGATTTGGCGCGTATTTCCCGGCAGACCTGATAGCCGTCAATGCCCGGCAGCATTAAATCCAGCAAAATTAAATTTGGGGAAAAGGACTCCGCAAGAAGTAAGGCGGTTTCCCCGTCGCCTGCAATCATGGTCTCAAAACATTCCTTTGTCAGATAAAGGGAAATGAGCTCCGCAATGTTGCTGTCGTCGTCCACAATTAATATTTTTTGTCTGTTTACCATAATGAGAATAACCTCCCTTTCTATTCCTTGAAGGTGACGATTGTAACGCCGCTGTCCCCCTCTCCAAACTCGCCGAGGCGGTAGGACTTTACGTACTTGATTCGTTTTAAGTGGTTGTGGACGGCGTTTCTTAGGGCTCCGGTTCCCTTGCCGTGAACCACCCTGACATTGGGCAGATGGGCAAGGTAGGCGTCGTCTAAATATTTGTCCAGTTCCACAACAGCCTCGTCCACGGTGCGCCCCAGCAGATTAATTTCAGGGGAAATTGCCATGGATTTGGACATTTTAATTTTACCGGAATGGCCCTTTTGCGGGGCGGAGACGTCGGAGGGCGTATCGCCTGTAATTCGGATTAAATCCTTTACGTTGGCCTGTGAGCGCATGACGCCGCACTGGACGAAAAGATTTCCCTTGTGGTCGGGAAGGGTGCTCACGGTTCCTTTCAGTCCCATAGTGACAATCTTCACGCTGTCGCCGATTTTTAGCTGTTCCGGTTTTAGTTTTCCGCCCGTTTCGGCGGCGGTATTTTTCACGGAGAGTTTTTCGTTTTTCTTTCCGATTTCTCCCCGAAGCTTTTCTCTGGTCTTTTCTAAATCCTTTAGGGAAGCGCCGGGACCTGCTTTCTGGTAGACCCTGATGGTTTCGTCGGCCATATCCTTGGCCTCCTGAAGAATTTCGCGGGCCTTTTCGTTGGCGTCCCGAAGGATGCGGTCTCTGGTCTTATCTATCTTTTCATTTTTGGCCTGAAGCTTTTCCTTTAGAGTTTTTATTTCATCCTTGTAGGCGGCAATGTCCAGCCGCTCGTTTTCAATAGTAATCCGGCTGTTTTCAAGGTCGGCCAATAAATCCTCAAAGCTCTTGTCCTCTGAGGCAAGCTGGGTTTTAGCCGCCTCGATGATGTAATCCGGGAGCCCTAGCTTGGAGGAAATGGCAAAAGCGTTGCTCTTTCCGGGAATTCCAATTAAAAGCCGGTAGGTGGGGGCCAAGGTCTCTACATTAAATTCGCAGCAGGCGTTTTCCACAAAATCTGTGGAGAGGGCGTACACCTTCAGCTCGCTGTAGTGGGTGGTTGCCATGGTATGGATGCCTCTGGTGTGCAGATGGTCCAAAATGGCAATCGCCAGCGCGGCACCCTCCGTGGGATCGGTGCCCGCGCCCAGCTCGTCAAACAGGCATAGGGAATTTTCATCCGCTTCTCTTAAAATGGAGACAATGCTTGTCATGTGGGAGGAGAAAGTGCTGAGGCTCTGCTCAATGCTCTGTTCGTCGCCGATGTCCGCAAAAACCTCCGTAAAAATGGAGAGCTCGGAGCGGTCCAGCGCCGGAATATGGAGGCCGGACTGTCCCATAAGGGTAAAAAGCCCCACGGTTTTTAGGGAGACGGTCTTGCCGCCGGTGTTGGGGCCCGTGACAATTAAAAGGTCAAAATCCTTTCCCAGATGGATATCGATGGGAACCACCTTTTTGGCGGGCAGCAGGGGATGGCGGCCCTTTCGGATATGAATGTAACGCTCCCGGTTAAAGATGGGCATGGTTGCGTTTTCTTCTATGGCAAGGGCGGCCTTGGCAAAAATAAAGTCAAGGCGGGTCATCACCCGCTGATTTTGCCTGATTTCATGGATATGCTCGGCGGCCAGCGCGCTTAAGGCGGCCAGCACGGCTTCAATTTCTTCTTTTTCCTTGATGGCAAGCTCCTTAAGCTGGTTGTTTAAGTTTACCACGGCGGCGGGCTCGATGAAAAAGGTGGAGCCGGTGGAGGACTGGTCGTGAACCATGCCGGGCACCTGATTTTTGTATTCGGCCTTCACGGGAATACAGTACCTGTTGTCTCTCATAGTGATAACGGCGTCCTGTAAGTAGGTACGGCAGGAACCGTTTACCATGGAATTTAGCTGAGAGCGGATTTTTTCCCCGGTCAGGGCAATGGAACGCCTTACGCGCTTTAGCCCCGGACTTGCGTCGTCGGCAATTTCCTCCTCGGAGAGAATACAATGGTTGATTTCCTTGGAGAGAGTTATTAGGGGCTCTAACGCCTGAAAGTAGCCCGTTAAAGAGTTTTCAGTTTCCTCCCCCCGCGCGCCTTTTCCATAGGATTTTACCCTGACTACATTGTCCAAAAGCCCCGCGATTTTGAGAAGCTCCGGGGCCGAGAGGGAAGCGCCGATTCCCAGACTGTGCAGAGAAAAATCGACGTCCCTGTTGCCGCCAAAGGAGGTGGAGCCCTTTGCAAAAAGCATGGAAAGGGCGTCGGCGGTTTCCTGCTGGGCAAGAGTTATCTCAGAGAGATTTTCAAGGGGCTCAAGATTCCTGCACATGCTCCGCCCCGGCTCGGAGGAAGCCTTTGCGGCTAATAATTCAATGATTTTTGTGTATTCTAAAGTGTGTAAGACTTTTTTGTTCATGGTTTTTCTTATTTCTCCTTGTAGCTATTATACATAATTCCTTGGAAATTGAAAACCTTTTCATTGAGAAGGAAACCTTTGGTGAAAGCAGATTGGATTAAGAGTTTGATTTAGGACTTTGTGTTTGTTGTAAAGCTCTGGAGAGTTTAAAAAGCTAAATTGTTTGGACAGTTTAAAAGGCCAAATTGTTGCGCTTGACGAATTTCCTATATTTAGCTACTATTTATATGGCGGTTGCAGGACTAAGGAGCGAAAGAGAGAAAAAATGCTTTTAACGATTTTAAGCTGGATTTATATTTTTATAATTTGTACACTGCTTGGAAGCGGGCTATTGAGCCTATACAAAGACAAGCGTTTTTCTTTAATTTACTGCGTTGCTGCGGGGATTATAGCAAGTACCGTGTATACCGAAATTTTTAGTATTTTTGCAAAGATAGGAGCCTGCGCGCATCTGCTTCTTTTAGCGGCGGCCCTTCTTTTGGGGTATATGGGCCGGGAGAGGCTCCGCCAGCTTTGGCGGACATGCCGTCCCGTTTTGTGGTCGTGGGAGGGATTTTTTTATGTTTGCTTTATTATTTTGATTGCCTTTTTCACTTCCAGAGGGGAATTCCACACGGACACCAATATTTATCACGCGGCGGCGATACGGATATATGAGGAGTACGGGCTGGTAAAAGGAATCGGAAATTTACAGCTTCACTACGCCTACAACAGTTCCTATTTGGCCTTTGCTTCTATTTTCAGTTTGAGATGGGCGCTTGGCCGCTCGCTGCACACCACTACGGGCTTTTTGGAGGTTGTCATGTGCCTGTATGCCTTCCACGGTTTGAAGGATTTTAGGAGGCATAAAAACCATGTAACGGATATGATGCGTGTAGGGATTTTGTTTTATACGCTGGTGAATATGACACGCAGCATGTCCCCGGCCACGGATTACGCCGCTATGTTTTTCGCGCTGTTCATCATTACCGCTTGGTGCGAAAATTTGTTTGAGGGCGGCTCTGACGTTACCCTGTATTCGCTGCTGTCCGTTGCGGCGGTATTTACGGCCACGCTTAAATTTTCGGCGTGCCTTTTGGCTCTCATTGTAATTTATCCGGCGGTTTGTCTGGTGAAGGACAAAAAGTGGAAAGAAATTGCCGATTATCTTCTTAGCGGGTGTATTATTTTGTGTCCGTTTCTGGTTAGAAATTATCTCATTTCAGGGTGGCTCCTCTACCCCTTTAACGCAATCGACTTATTTCATCCTGAGTGGAAAATCCCGGAGGAGTATCTTCTGCACGATGCAAACCAAATCAAGGTTTGGGGAAGATGCCTGTACGACGTGGCGAAGGTGGACATGCCGGTTCATGAGTGGCTTCCGATTTGGTGGGGAAATCAATTCCGCTATGAGCAGATGTTCCTTGGAGCGGTTGTGCTCAGCGCGGTTTTGCAGCTTGTAATAGTTACCGCAAGGCTGGTGAAAAAGCGGAAGATACGGCTGCCCTTTGCGGTACTGCACCTTGCCATATGGGGAAATATTGCGGTGTGGTTTTTGATGGCGCCGTTTATCAGGTACGGCCTTGCGTTTTTGTTTGCCGTCATCATGATTGCGGCGGGGGGATATTTGGGGGGGGAAAACAAGGGGCTTTACGGGATTGTAACGGGAAGCCTACTATTCTGCATTGTCGTGTCGGTGAGCCCTTATTGGGACCAGTATATTACCGACGCCGGCGTTTTTGTGAAACAGACTTTGCGGAATCCCTATTATATTGTACAGAAGGATTACGAGAAGGGCAGCATGGATAGCTGCGAGATAAATGGAAATACCGTTTATTTTTCCACAGGGGAAGAGATTAACAGCTATCATGTTTTTCCGGGGACTTGTTACGATTTTATGCTGGAGAGAAGCACCTTAATCGGGGATAGGATTGAGGACGGATTTAAGGCGAAATAAATCGGGAAAGGAAGGAAAAATGGCGGTATTTTGGGAAAAACACAGAAAGCAGCTATTTTGGCTTATCGTTATAATTGCTTTTTTTATGATTTACGCATACAATCTTTTGACGCCGTACATGTCGGACGATTATGCATATTTGTTTCAGGTGCGGGAGGCTTCCTCCCTTGGGGATTTAATAAAGCAGCAGTACGGGGAGTATCTTTCCAACAGCGGGAGAATTATCGGCCAGTTTAACGTGCGGCTGTCGCTAAAATTGGGCAAGCAGGTTTTTAATGTGATAAACAGCTTTATGTTTACCGCCCTTGCGCTGCTTATGTATGCGAATATCCGCCGCAAAAAAAAGCACGATATTTTTGTCCTGCTTCTTATTTATACGTTTTTGTGGAGGTTTGCGGTGAGTTTTGGGCAGACGATGCTCTGGATATGCGGCTCCTGCAATTACCTTTGGGGAAGCGTTTTTATTTTGGGCTTTATTGCCTTTTTCCGGCATTTTCTTGAGAGGGCGGATAAAATAAAGCACGGCGCGCTTTTGGCGGCTGGGACTTTTTTGTTCGGCGTGCTGGCCGGGTGGTGCAATGAAAATACCTCCGGCGGCGGTTTTTTGCTGGTCTTAATGTGCGCGCTGAATTTCTGGCATGACAGGAGAAAAAATGGGCGGAAGAGTATTTATCCCTTTATGATTTCCGGTATGCTGGGCATGTGCGCCGGTATGCTGGGGATGGTGTCGGCTCCCGGCGTGAGAAAGCGGAGCGCAACCATGTCGGAGGGAGAGTACACCGGCCTTGTGGGGCTTTTGTCAAGAACTTACAAAATCACCGTCAATATGAAAGAGCTGTTTTGGACAGTGATTGTGATTACGGTGATTGTCCTTGTCTTTTTGGTTTTGCAGAGAAAGCTGCGCAGTTGGCGGCAGATTCATAGCAGCGATACGGTTTTGTTTTTGGCGGCGACGGCGGCCACAAGCTATGCGCTGGCCCTTGCGCCGACGCCGGCGGACCGGGCTTTTTTCGGGGCGGGGATTTTTTTGTTTATCGCCTGTATTCAGGGGATTGTGGATATTACAGATTCGGAGCAGACGGTTAAGGCGGCGAAATACGCTTTGGTGAGTGTTTTGTGCGTGTGGCTTGTTTTTACCTATCTGGACAATTTGGTAAATCTTGCAAGGATTTATCGGGAGGAAAATGAGAGAATTGAGCTGATAAAGGCGGACAAGGCGGATCCGGAGGGAGACGGCATTGTGGTGGTGCCGCGTCTTAGGGAGGCTTTCAAAACGCCCTACAGCATGGCCCATGAGTCCGACATGACGGACGATAAAACCTACTGGATTAATCTTTTTTACGAGACTTATTACGACGTGGGAAATATCACCGCAATTCCGCGGGAGGAATGGGATGAGTTATATGGAGAGTAGTCCTCGGTGCAATTTATGTCCCAGAGAGTGTGGCGTTGATAGGAAAAAGGGAGAACTGGGCTTTTGCGGCTCGGACGAAAGGATTTTTATT
>JAMPGS010000090.1 GCA_023663815.1 Clostridium sp. | reverse complement strand
AGCGTCATGGACAGAGGCGACTGCGCTGCCTTGTCGGTTCCGTTGCTGACGACGTCGAAAGACATGCGGCTTCCCACAAGGCGGGCGGAGAGGGAGGAAGCAATGCGGATGGTTTCCTCCACCAAATCGTCATATTTTAAGATTAATTTGTCCTCCATGTCAAAAATCAGTGTGAGGGAAACGTTGGTGGTAGAGTCAAACTGGTTTGTCATAAGCTCGCCCGTCCGAGCGCTGGCCTTCCAGTTGATGTGGTTTACCGGGTCGTCCCTTCGGTATTCCCGGATTCCCGAAAATTCAAAGGGATCCGGAAAAAGGCGGCTTCGCGAAAGCACCGCGCCGGAGATGGCCTGACACAGCAGATGAATCCGGCGGGTATCTATCTGACGGGGATAAACGTACAGCAGCGTTGGCTGGGGAATATCCATGTAGTAGCCGGAATGGAAAAAGAAGTCGTAGCCGATGCAGGTGACCTCGTAAATCTCATAAAATCCTCTTTTTCCGGCGGTAAAAGGCAGGGTACGCTTGATTTTTTGATGAAAGAGGAATGAAAAAACATCTCTTTTATAGCACAAATCCGTTGAACTGGTATTTGCCTTGGCTTCGTTTAGAAAATGGAGGTTTCGGCTGGAGGAAAAACGGACTTCCAGAGCGGGCAGGGGCAGCAATTTGTCGTTTATCACGACTTCCTTCATGGCGGAGTTATCCCCCTCGTAAATGTGATGCTCCGTAAAGTCAATTTGGACGGATAGTCCCTTATTCCAGTATTTTTTGTAAAGGATGCGGCTGGAAAACCACGCCAGCAAGATGCCTAGAAGCAGTAAAAAGAACATAGCCGCTACCTTTCTGTCCAGTTTTCCGTGGGAACGGGCGTGCCCGAAAGGACTTCTTCCATCATTTGTTTTGCAGAACGTTCAAAGTCCGTTCCCGTAAGGAGCACAAGCCGGTGGGCAAGCACGGGAACGGCAACCTCCTTGATATCCTCAGGAACCACATAAGCGCGCTCAGAAATCATGGCGGCGGCCTGAGAAGCGCGCAAAAGAGCGAGGGTCCCTCTGGGGCTGACGCCGCAGGAAATTCTAGGGTGCTTTCTGGTGCCGTGAACAAGCGCGGCCATATAATTTAAAAGCTCAGGGTGGACGTAAATGTTTTTACACTCCTTTTGCAGCGTAAGGATATCAGCCTTGCTGCAGACGGGCTTTAGCTCGTTTAGGGGCGTCTCCCTGATAAAACGCTCCATCAGGGCAAGCTCTTCCGATATATTCAAGGAATCCATGGAAATTTTCATAAGGAAGCGGTCTAGCTGCGCTTCCGGGAGGGGAAAAGTGCCAAGGGTTTCCAAGGGATTTTGAGTTGCAATAACCAAAAAGGGCTCCTCCAAGGAATGGGTTGCGCCGTCAACGGTTATCTGACGTTCCGCCATGCACTCCAAAAGGCTGCTTTGGGTTTTGGGCGTGGCGCGGTTAATTTCGTCGGCTAGGAGGATATTGCAGAAAGCCGGTCCTTTGGAAAAGACGAACTCCCCCGACTTGCTGTCGAAATAGTTTAGGCCGGTGACGTCCGAGGGTAAAAGATCGGGAGTAAATTGGATACGGCCGAAATCCGCGTCAATCGACTTGGCTAGGGATTTTGCCAGCATGGTCTTTCCCGTGCCGGGCACGTCCTCAAGCAGCACGTGTCCGTTAGCCAATAAGGCGGTGAGCAGAAGCGTCGTCGTGTTTTCATTTCCAATCATAATTTTAGCGATATTTTGGCGCAGCGCGCCGAGCACGGATAAGTCCATGGTAAAGGCTCCTTTGCGTATGATTTAATGTTTTAAATATACGCTGAAAAAGGGATTTTATCAACACTTTTCCTTGCCTATGTTTTGTGGTACAATAAACCATGCACGGCAGGGCGGCGCTGGCCTAAACGTGTGTCGTAAAAAATATGATGCGCATTTATGACTGTGCATTTATTTATGCTTGTGTGTTAGTTTGGTAAAGATGAACTGTAAAAGCAGCGCAGAAATGGGGGAATTATGAATTTAATCGCGGCGGTAGATGAAAATTGGGCAATCGGAAATAAAGGGGAGCTGCTGATTACCATTCCGGCGGATCACAAGCTTTTTCGTCAGGAGACAATGGGGAAAGCGGTGGTTTACGGCAGGAAAACGCTGGCCACATTTCCGCAGGGGCTTCCCTTAAAGGGGCGTGAGAACATTATTTTATCCTCTGACAAGGCCTATGCGGTAAAGGGAGCCGCAGTGGTCCACAGCTTGGAGGAACTTTTTGAGGAGTTAAAAAAATACGATACGGAAAATGTTTACATTATCGGTGGGGAAAGCGTGTACAGACAGCTCCTTCCCTACTGCGACACGGCCCATATAACAAAAATAGACCACGCCTACGAGGCGGACGCTTATCTTCCCAATTTGGACAGCCTGTCGGAGTGGGAGATTACGGCGGACAGCGACGAGCAGGTTTATTTTGATATCACGTATCACTTTTTGAAATATGAGCGAAAGTGAAACCGGGCTTGTGCGGGGCTTGACTTTTGTAGAAAATAGGGTAATAATAAATAAAAACTTAGGAGGGAGCGCGGGCAATGGAGAAAAAAAATATTGATTGGGCTAATCTTGGATTTGGATATATTACGACGGATTATCGGTTTGTGGCGAATTACAAAAACGGAGCGTGGGACGAGGGTATCTTAACGGAGGACGCAAACGTGGTTCTCAACGAGTGCGCGGGGGTTTTGCAGTATGCCCAGACTATTTTTGAGGGCATGAAAGCTTACACCACGGCGGACGGACGGATTGTCACATTCCGCCCGGATTTAAACGGGGAGAGAATGGAGCAAAGTGCGGCCAGACTGGAAATGCCTGTTTTTCCCAAAGAAAAATTTGTGGAAGCGGTGCTTAAAACAATTAAGGCGAACGAGGCTTATGTGCCGCCTTATGGAAGCGGAGCTACATTGTACGTGCGTCCCTATATGTTTGGCAGCAGCCCGGTAATTGGGGTGAAGCCTGCGGAGGAATATCAGTTTAGAGTGTTTACCACGCCGGTAGGGCCTTATTTTAAGGGCGGTGTAAAGCCCCTTACCATCCGTGTCAGCGACTTTGACAGAGCGGCGCCGAACGGTACGGGCCATATCAAGGCTGGATTGAATTACGCGATGAGCCTTCATGCAATTGTGGACGCCCATAAGCAGGGCTATGATGAAAATATGTATCTGGACGCGGGAACAAGGACGAAGGTGGAGGAGACCGGCGGCGCGAATTTCCTGTTTGTGACGAAGGACGGCAAGGTGGTAACGCCAAAGTCGGATAGTATTCTTCCTTCCATTACAAGGCGTTCCTTAGTTCAGGTTGCAAAAGAGTACTTAGGGCTTGAGGCTGAGGAGCGGGAAGTTTACTTGGAAGAGCTCCCCGATTTTGCGGAGTGCGGCCTTTGCGGGACGGCGGCGGTTATTTCGCCTGTGGGAAAAGTGGTTGACCATGGCAAAGAGATTTGCTTTGCAAGCGGAATGGCGGAGATGGGCCCTATTACCAAAAAGCTTTACGAAACCCTTACGGGGATTCAAATGGGAACCATCAAGGCTCCTGAGGGCTGGGTTGTGGAAGTGTAAAAGAGTTGTCCGCTCTAGGAGGTTGGCGTACAGGTCAAGGAAAGCAGGCTTGACAGGCTTATGTGTGCAGGTTATGTTTGTATTGACAGATAGAAATGATTTAAAGCGGGTGAGGGCGCAGGTCTTTATCCGCTTTTGAGTAAATTAAAAAAACGATTCCGGCGGGATTGTCAGCTTGCGGAAAGTTTGAGGAAAGGACATTTATGGAAGCAAGGGAAGTGCTTGAGCAGGTAAAAGCGGGAAGTTTATCTGTGGAGGAAGCGGAAAAGTATTTCCGGCGGCAGCCCTATGAGGAGATGGGCTATGCGAAGCTGGACACGCACAGGGAAATTCGTTCGGGATTCCCGGAAGTGGTTTTTTGCAGCGGAAAGCCCGACGAGTATCTGGTGAACATTTATCGGAAAATGTTTGAGGAAAACGGCGAGGTTTTCGGGACTAGGGCGGAGAAGCGTCAGTACGAGCTGGTTAAGGAAGCTTTGCCGGAAGTGACCTACGACGAGGTGTCCCATATTTTAAAAGTGGAAAAGGACGGAAAAAAGCGGCAGGGAAAAATTGCAGTCTGCACGGCTGGCACGGCGGACATTCCCGTGGCGGAGGAGGCGGCGCAGACTGCGGAATATTTCGGCGCTTATGTGGAGCGGCTTTACGACGTGGGGGTCAGCGGCCTGCACAGGCTTTTATCACGCCTTGAGGTGATACAGACGGCCAACTGCGTGGTGGCGGTGGCGGGCATGGAGGGCGCTCTTGCCAGCGTAATCGGCGGCTTGGTGAGCAGGCCGGTAATTGCGGTCCCTACCTCGGTGGGCTACGGGGCAAGTATGCACGGGCTTTCGGCTCTCCTCACAATGATAAATTCTTGCGCCAACGGCATTGCCGTGGTGAATATCGACAACGGTTACGGCGCGGGGTATATTGCAACGCAGATTAACAGGCTGGGAAGCGGAAAATAGCGTTTGCGGGATTGTAAGACGGTAGATTTGATATTTATAGATTGTGAATGGAGGAGGTTAAAATGGGAAAGACATTGTATTTAGAATGTAATTCAGGAATCAGCGGCGATATGACGGTGGCGGCGCTGTTGGATTTGGGCGCGGATAAAGAGAAACTGGAGAAGGCCTTAAAGAGCCTTCCGGTGCAGGGCTTTGAGATAGAAATAAGCAGGGTAAAAAAAGCGGGGCTGGACGTCTGTGATTTTAATGTGAAATTGGACAAAGAGCATGAAAATCACGACCATGATATGGAATATCTGCATGGACATGAACATGAGTACAGTCATGAGCATTGCGGGGAAACGGAGCATGTGCACAGTCATGAGCATTGCAGCGCGGAAGAGCACACGCATAACCATGAACACAATGAAACAGAGGACCATGTACATCTTCATGAGCACGCTGAGGCAGAAGGCCATACACATAGTCATGAACATGAGCACTCCCATGGGGAACATTCACATCCGCACGAGCACCATCACCCCCATGAGCATAGGGGCCTTCCGGAAATATTAGAAATAATTGCAAAGGCGGATATCACCGACAGGGCAAGAGAAATGGCGGTGAAAATTTTCCGAGTGTTGGCAAAGGCGGAAGCAAAGGCCCACGGGACGCCGGAGGAACAGGTGCATTTTCATGAGGTGGGCGCGGTGGATTCCATTGTGGACATTGTATCCGCGGCGGTATGCTTGGACGATTTGAATATTACAGAGGTAATCGTGCCCTTTTTGTGCGAGGGGAAAGGGACGGTAAGATGCCAGCACGGTATTCTTCCCGTACCGGTTCCCGCGGTGACGAATATTCTTGAGGCCCATCATATTCCCGTGGAAATTACGGAAGTGCAGGGCGAGCTGGTAACGCCCACCGGCGCGGCGATTGTGGCGGCTGCGGCGACTTCCTTTAAGCTTCCGAAAAAATTTGTAATTCAAAAAATAGGTATGGGAGCCGGTAAGCGGAATTATGAAAGGCCCAGTCTTTTGCGCGCCATGCTGATTGAGGAAAAAAGCGAGGAAGAAAAAGGGGAAGGAAGAGAAGAAAAAGAAGGAGAAGAAGCGGAAAAGAAAAATTGCGGTTGTAGTGAGAAGGACGACGTGATTTATCGTCTGGAAACCAATATCGACGACTGCACGGGGGAAGCCCTTGGATATGTGATGGAACGGCTTTTACAGGCGGGAGCAAGGGACGTTCACTTTATTCCCGTTTACATGAAAAAGAACAGGCCGGCCTGCGAGCTTGTGGTGATTTGCGATGAGAATAAGATAGCGGAGTTGGAACAGATTATTTTTCAGGAGACCACCACAATCGGCATACGCAGGACAAAAATGGAGCGCAGCGTGCTGCCAAGAAAAAGCGTGACGGTGGCATTGAAAGAGGGAGAAATTACGGCAAAAAAATGTACTCTGCCAAACGGGCAGGAGCGGTATTATCCTGAATATGGCAGCGCGGTAAGGCTGGCGGAAGAAAAGGGTTTGCCGCTGCAGCAGGTGCTTGCTTCCTTTGCGGCGGAGATTGGAAAAAGACCAATATCCATACTGCCGGAACGGAATCCCTCTAAATCCAGCGTAATATAAAGGAAGCCTAGGGCTTTTAGGCGGGCGTTAATTTCCTGCCGGTGTTTGATAATTTCGGGAAAGGCCGTTTCGTCTACTTCAATTCTGGCGATAGAGCCATGGATTCTAAGCCGCACGTTGTAGAGGCCAAGGCTTTTTAGGTAAGCTTCGCCCGTTTCTACTTGGGCCATCGCTTCGTAGGAGAGGGCGGTTCCATAGGGGAATCTGGTGGCGAGGCAGGGGGTGGAGGGCTTTGCGGCGACGGATAAGCTGTATTCCCTTGCGAGAGTCCGCACTTCCGCCTTGGTGATTCCCGCTTCCGCAAGAGGGCTGGCAATGCCCAGCTCCCGCAGCGCGCGGATGCCGGGGCGGTATACGTGCAAGTCGTCCTCGTTGGTTCCTTCTATTACGGTATGTACGCCGAGAGAAGCGGCTTTTTCCAGCATCTTTACAAATAAATGCTTTTTGCATAGATAACATCGGTTGGTGGGATTATTTAAAATTCCGGCTTCATTCAACTCGTCAACCATAATTACGATATGAA
Organism: Clostridium sp.; assembly: GCA_023663815.1. Lineage (GTDB taxonomy): Bacteria > Bacillota > Clostridia > Lachnospirales > Lachnospiraceae > Suilimivivens. The sequence goes on along the minus strand of JAMPGS010000090.1, from coordinate 7,473 downwards.
CGGCGCCGATTTCTTTACATATGTTTTCGGCGTCTTTCAGCTCCCCCATAGGGTGAAGCTTCGTCTGCATGGTTACGGCGTACACTTTTTGGCCGCTTTCTTTTGCCATGTCGCAGGCAATCTTTAAAAGCAGGCTGCTGTCCACGCCGCCGGAAAAGGCGACCATAATATCTTCCGCCGCGTATTGTTTCATTTTTTGTAAAAGCAGTTCTTTTTTTTGTTGATAGTCTTGCATGATGGCAACTCTCTTTAATGATTTAGTCGGTTTTATAGTTTGGCTGTGTTGATATGTCATGTTGTTTATTCTCCTTTGCTGATTTGGAGAAGTGCGATAAGTATATCACAGACAAAAAGAAAAGTCTAATGATTTATCAATCAAAAACTCCGCCGCAAGGGGCGGGGTTTTTGATTCTCGCGGCAGTCGCCAAATGTCTGCGAGCAGCCACTTGGCTCGTTGCTCGCGGAAATAAATCGTAAAATAAATCGCAACAAATCCCCGCAACAATCCCTTTTACTAAAAATCACAAAAAACCACATTATAAAAATAGGGATTGACAAAATCCTCCAAATGATATATAGTTAGTACACTAACAATAAAATTAGTGCACTAATTATTTGCCTTTTACAAGCTTCAAGCCATGATGACGGGAAACGAGGTGAAAGCGGTGTATAAAAAAACCTTTGGATTTGAAATCAGGTTTATCCACAATCTAGTGAAAGCAGTAGTGTCCAAAACGCATCCGCCGGAGAAGGGGGCGAGGCCGCAGACGCAGCTTCAGGCGGGAATTACAGGGTATCTGTACAATCATCAAGAGCAGCCTGTTTATCAGAAGCATATCGAGGAGGCATTTAATATTTCCGGCGCTACCGCCACAAACACGCTGCGGGTTATGGAGCGAAACGGCTTGATTACGCGCAAGGCTGTGGACAAGGACGGAAGATTAAAGCGGATTGTGATGACGGAGCAGGCAAAGGAAAATCACAGGCTTGTAGAAGCGCATATAAATGTGATGGAGGAGAAAATGCTTCAGGGGCTAAGCGGGAAAGAGCGTGAGGAGCTGTTCCGCCTGCTGGATATTGTCAAGGGAAATTTGGAGAGAATAAATCAGGAACTTGGGCAGAATGAACCGCCTGCCGGATATTGTCAGGAGAGACTTGATAAAGATGAATGAAAAATTTGTCAAGAATGAAAAAAGAAAGAGAACAAATCAAGAAAGGCAGGGGCCTAAGCCTTGCGGAAGTTGTTAAATTCTGCAGGCAGCTACTTGGCTTGCTGCCGCGGAAATAAAGAGGATTTATGGAGAGAAAGTGCATAAAAAAGGAGGAGAAGTAAAGGATGCTGAAAACGTTAGGAGCACAGGTAAAGGAATTTAAAAAAGATTCCCTGATGACGCCGGTCTTTATGATACTGGAGGTTATCATGGAAATGATTATTCCGCTTATGATGGCTTCCATTATTGACAAGGGAGTGGAAGTGGGCGACATGGCGCACATTTACAAAATGGGCGGCCTTATGATTGTGGCGGCCATTGCCGGTCTTTTGTTCGGTATGCTGGGCGGAAAGTACGGCGCGCGGGCGTCCACGGGTTTTGCGCGAAATTTAAGGAAGGCCATGTTTGAAAATATACAGACCTTCAGCTTTGCGAACATCGACAAGTACAGCACTTCCGGTTTGGTTACCAGACTGACTACGGATGTGACGAATATGCAGAACGCCTATCAGATGATTCTGCGGATGTGTATGCGGGCGCCAATCAGCTTGATTATTGCCATGGTGATGTCCTTTGTAATCAGCCCGCGGCTTGCCAGCATTTATTTGATTGCGGTGGTAGTTTTGGGCGTGGTTCTTGGAATCATTGTGACTAACGCGACGAAACATTTTTCACAGGCGTTTCCCAAGTACGACGACTTGAACGAGAGCGTGGAGGAAAATGTCTCGGCAATCCGGGTGGTGAAGGCTTACGTCCGGGAGGACTACGAGAACGAGAAGTTTAAGAGGGCAAGCGGCAATATTTACAATATTTTCTGCAGGGCGGAAAATATTGTGGCGTGGAACAGCCCGGTGATGAATCTGGCAATGTATAGCTGTATCCTGCTGATTAGCTGGGTGGGCGCAAAGATGATTGTAGGCAGCAGCTTAACCACGGGGCAGTTGATGAGCCTTATGACCTACTGCATGAATATTTTGATGAACCTTATGATGGTCTCCATGATTTTCGTGATGATTACCATGTCCATTGCAAGCGCAAAGCGAATTGCGGAGGTGTTAAATGAAAAGACGCTGCTCACCAATCCGGAGAACCCGGTTTACAAGGTTGACGATGGAAGCATTGTTTTTAAGGACGTTTCCTTTAGGTACAACGCCAGCGCAAAGGAGCCGGTGCTGAAGGATATTAACGTGGAAATCCATTCCGGCGAAACCATTGGAATTTTAGGCGGAACGGGAAGCGCAAAGTCAAGCTTGGTGAATTTAGTCAGCCGTCTTTACGACGTGACGGAGGGCGAGCTTTTGGTAGGCGGCAGGAATGTAAAGGAATACGATTTGGAGACGCTGCGCAACCAGGTGGCGGTGGTGTTGCAAAACAACGTTCTTTTCAGCGGGACGATTCTTGAAAATCTGCGGTGGGGCAAAAAGGACGCGAGCCTTGAGGAGTGCAAACATGCCTGCGAGCTTGCCTGCGCCGATGAGTTTATCAGCAGGATGCAGGATGGCTACGAGACTTACATAGAGCAGGGCGGAACCAATATATCCGGCGGACAAAAGCAGCGTTTGTGCATTGCAAGGGCCTTGTTAAAGCAGCCGAAAGTGCTGATTTTGGACGATTCCACCAGCGCGGTGGATACCGCTACGGACGCGAAAATAAGAAAAGCCTTTGCCGAGGCAATCCCCGGAACCACCAAGCTCATTATTGCGCAGAGAATTTCCAGTATTCAAAACGCCGACAGGATTCTTGTGATGGACGAAGGGCAGGTAACGGGCTTTGGAACTCATGAGGAGCTTTTGGAAAGCAATGAAATATACCGCGAGGTTTACGAATCCCAGACGTCGGGAAGTGGCAGCGGCGATTTTGACGAGAAAGGAGAGCTGTAATTATGGCAGAGGAAAGAAAACCCAAAGTAAATCAGGGACCGGGGGCAAGAAGAATGGCGGGGCCAAGGCCCGCAATCAAAAATCCGGGAAAGCTGTTTAAGCGGTTGATGGCTTATATATTAAAGAGCTACACGCCCCACTGTATTGTGGTGGTGGTCTGCATTGTTGTCAGCGTGTTTTCCAGCACGCAGGGAACCATGTTTATGCGGACGCTGATTGACAATTATATTCTCCCTATGCTGGGCAACGGCAATCCCGACTTTTCCCCGCTAGCAAACGCAATTGCAAGAATGGCCGTTATTTATGCCTGCGGAATTGCGGCGGCTTTCGTTCAGGCAAGGGTGATGGTGCTTATCACTCAAGGGGTGATGAGGACGCTGAGGAATGATATGTTTGAAAAAATGGAAAGCCTCCCGATAAAATATTTTGATACCCACGTCCACGGGGACATTATGTCTATGTACACCAACGATGTGGACACTCTGCGGCAGATGGTGAGCCAGAGTATTCCCCAGCTGATTAACAGCGCCATCACGGTGGTTACGGTGCTCTCTTACATGTTCATTTTGAGCGTTCCGCTGACCTTGGTGACCCTTGTAATGGTAACGGTTATGATGGTTTCGGCCAAAAAGGTGGGGGGATTGAGCAGCCGCTTTTTCCTTTCCCAGCAAAAGGATATCGGGGCCGTCAACGGCTATGTGGAAGAAATGATGAACGGCCAGAAGGTGGTGAAGGTGTTCTGTCATGAGGAGGAGTCAAAAGATAAGTTTAACGAGCTCAACGACAAGCTCTTTGACAGCGCTTATCATGCGAATATGTTCGCCAACATTATGGGGCCCATTAACGCCCAGCTTGGAAATTTAAGCTATGTGGTCTGTACCGTGGTGGGCGGCCTGCTTGCCCTTACGGGCATTTCCGGGCTGACCCTTGGATCGCTGGCAAGCTTCCTCAACTTTAACCGTTCCTTTAACATGCCGATTAATCAGGTCAGCCAGCAGCTAAACAGTATTATTATGGCTCTTGCGGGCGCGGAGCGTATTTTTAAGCTTCTTGACGAGACGCCGGAAACCGACGAGGGCTATGTGGAGCTGGTAAACGCGCAGGGCTCGGCGGACGGAACCATCAGGGAAAGCGAGAAGCGAACGGGCCTTTGGGCTTGGAAGCACTACCACAAGAGCGAGAACACCACAACGTATCAGCGGCTGGAGGGCAACGTTGTGTTCGACCATGTGGATTTTGGCTATAACGATGAGAAAATCATTCTTCACGATGTGGAGCTGTACGCGGAGCCGGGACAGAAGATTGCGTTCGTGGGCGCTACCGGCGCAGGTAAAACTACCATTACCAACTTGATTAACCGTTTTTACGATATTCAAGATGGAAAAATTCGCTATGACGGCATTAATATCAATAAAATCAAAAAGGCGGATTTGCGCCGTTCCCTTGGCATTGTGCTGCAGGACACCCATTTATTTACCGGCACGGTGATGGAAAATATCAGGTACGGAAAGCTGGACGCCACGGATGCGGAAGTCAGAAAAGCGGCGCGGCTTGTGAACGCCGACGGTTTTATTCAAAGGCTGCCGCAGGGGTATGATACAATGCTTCACGGCGACGGGGCCAATTTAAGCCAAGGGCAGAGACAGCTTCTCGCCATTGCAAGGGCGGCCGTTGCGGATCCGCCGGTGCTGATTTTAGACGAGGCTACAAGCTCCATTGATACCAGAACGGAGAGACTTGTGCAAAAAGGCATGGACGCCTTGATGGTGGGCAGGACTACTTTTGTGATTGCTCACAGGCTTTCCACGGTTAAAAACAGCGACTGCATTATCGTGCTGGAGCAGGGCCATATCATCGAGCGCGGAACCCACGACCAGCTAATTGCGCAGAAGGGGAAATATTATCAGTTGTACACGGGAAACGCAGTAACGGCGTGAGAAAAATATCTTTTTTCTGAAGCATTAATAAAGATAGTTGGAGAAAAAATGGAAACACAGAGAATCTGTAAGAGATGCCTGCTCAGGGAAGCTTTTCCCAAAGATTATGAGAAGTACGTCGCTTCCCTTGTGGGCAGGCTGCGCCCGGAGGAAAAGGCGGACGAAGCGCAGTACGAGGAGCGCATGGGCCTTTGCCGACAGTGTGAGAAATTGCAGAACGGCACCTGCATGGCCTGCGGGTGCTTGGTGGAAGTGCGGGGGATGCAGAGAAGCGGAAAATGCCCATGGGGGCGGTGGTGAGAAAGGGCGAGCGAATATTTTAAAATCTAATTTACATTGGAAAAACCTTAAAAATGTGATATGGTGTGATTATAGAAAACAGCGGCAGTTTTTAAGGAAACAATATGCGGACAATTATAAAAGAAATAGGAAAGTATCTAAATATAAGCCGGACGGAGCTGGCGGAGCAGTTAGGCGTTGCGCCAGCGACTGTAAAGCGTTGGGAAAACGGCCATGTGTTGCCAAGTAAAGCCGCACAGTTAAAACTGTATGATTTTTGCAGGGAAAAAGCCGTTCCAGTTTATGATATGACGCTTGATAAAATCGAGGCTTTATCTGCTGGGCTTTTTGTGGAAAAGGAAAGAAAGCTTTTGTATCATGGTTCTAAAGCCGGTATTGTAGGAAATATTGCGCCTAAAAGCCGCAGGCAATGCGATTTTGGCAGGGGCTTTTATATGGGAACGGAGCTAGGACAGGTCCTTACGCTTATCTGCGATTATGAAAAGTCCCGATTTTATATTGTGTCTGTTGACGTGGAAGGGCTTGCCTGCTTGGACATACCGTCTAATATTGATTGGGCAATGTTTGTCGCATATAACAGAGGAAGAATGGAGAAGGTAAAAGGGACTGAATTTTATCGGCAGTATAGCGGCATGGCGGGGAATGTGGATTTGATAAGCGGCAGTATTGCAAATGACAGAATGTTTTACGTGATAGATAATTTTTTCCTTGGAAATATTACCGATACCGCGCTGATTAACAGCCTATCTGCTTTGCGGCTTGGAAAGCAGTACGTAGCGGTTACGCAAAAAGCCTGCGATGCGGTTAGGATTGAACTTGAAGTTCCGCTGTCTTATGTGGAAAGGCTTTTCATAAAGGATTTTGCCGAGAATAACCGCGCAAAGGGCGTTTCATTGGCAAACGATATCTGTAAAAATTATCGGCGTTCGGGCAAGTTTTTCGATGAAATACTTGATGAAGCGCGGAAATAAAAAATTGAATTTCTTACTTTAAGAAATGGGGGACGCAATGGACGAGCTCCAATTAAAGATGTGTGATATTCAGGGCAGGCTTTTTGAGCTGTCAGCGGAAAGAAAATATAACAGCGCTGTTTTTGTCAAGGCATTTATGAACTCAGGCACGGCAAAGGAGCTGGATTCAAGATACAATCGTATGCAATGGGCTGGTGAAGAATATCTGCTTGAGGAAATTGCGGATTCCGCCGGGGAGATACTTTTGGCGGAGGGAGAGATTTTTTCAAAGGATATGCTTTACTGGACGGGATACCTTTATCGTTATTGGCATTATTATAAAGGCGAAAGCAGTATGAAAATCTATAAGCAGGCGCCGGTCAAGACAATGAAGCGGAATTATATGATTTTTCACACAATGGCGCCTGAGCTTGCGATTGAGGATTTGATTGAGATTTATAAACAGAAAGCCCCATGTCACTAATCCCCCAATTTATGTAATTAATTTCTATCAAATATTTCCCCATTTATCCGATATTAAAAGTAGCAGGAAATGTTGTGGAATCGGGCCATTTGAAGCAACAGGGAATGGAGGAAAGAAATGGAAATTGGAAATATGCAGGAATTCAGGCAGCAGCAGTTGGATAAAGTGAGAAAACGCAAGGAAGAGGAAAAGCGAATCAAAAAGGGCATCTATCAAATGCATGTGATGGTTGACAACCAGTGCATGGAAACCTTTGAGAAAGAACAGAAGAAGGTGGAGGAGAAGGCTCAAAACGCTAAGACAGGGGAAAACAGTTCCGAGGGCGCAGCAAAGGAGAATAAAAAGAAGGATATTCAAACGGAAATTGAAAAGATGCTTGCGGTTGGAAGGAAGTATATTAGTTTGAATCAGGTGTAAATTCCGCAGGGCTGAATTAGGGAATATTGCGGAAGAATGGGAAGTAGGTGCGCAGCTTAGTTTCAGCTTATTTTAGCGGGAGTAAAAAGCTAGAAAAACATAAAGGAAAAGAGAAAAGTAGTAAAAGTAAAGCCAAAAAGTCGGCCGGACACAGCCTATAGCTGGAATTCGCCCGGCTTTTTATGTCTTATTTTGCGAGTAAAAGTATTGTGGAATGGTTGACATGAAGTTATATAAAGTTATATAATAAGCAAAAAGTTATATAAAATTATATAAGAAAGTAAAGGTTATATA
>JAMPGS010000008.1 GCA_023663815.1 Clostridium sp. | reverse complement strand
AAGTCTTTCTCAGACGCTCTTTGATAATATTTTCCAGTTCCGGAAACGCGCCGCGCGCCCAAGGACTGGCTCACCGTCACAGGAGCTAGGGAAAACAACCTAAAAAACATCACTGTAAACATTCCTACCGGGGTTTTTACCTGCGTCACCGGGGTTTCCGGTTCGGGGAAAAGCTCACTGGTGAACGAGATTTTATACAAGCGTCTGGCAAGGGATTTAAACCGGGCTAGGACGATTCCGGGGAAGCACAAGAACATTTCCGGCATAAAGAAGCTGGACAAGGTAATCAACATCGACCAGTCCCCTATTGGGAGAACGCCGCGCTCCAATCCGGCGACCTACACGGGCGTTTTCGATATGATTCGGGATTTGTTTGCGGGAACGCCGGACGCCAAGGCGCGGGGCTACAAGAAGGGGCGTTTCAGCTTTAATGTAAAGGGCGGACGCTGCGAGGCATGCGGCGGGGACGGAATTATCAAGATAGAAATGCATTTCCTTCCCGATGTATACGTGCCCTGCGAGGTCTGCGGCGGGAAACGTTACAACAGGGAGACGCTGGAGGTGCGCTATAAAGGAAAAAACATTTACGACGTGCTGGACATGACGGTGGAGGAGGCGGTGCCCTTTTTTGAAAACCTGCCGTCCATCCGCCGAAAAATAGAGACGCTGAACGACGTGGGGCTTTCCTATGTAAAGCTGGGCCAGCCCTCCACCACCTTATCGGGCGGGGAGGCCCAGCGGATTAAGCTGGCGGCGGAGCTCTCCAGACGAAGCACGGGCAACACGATTTATATTTTGGACGAGCCCACTACGGGGCTTCACTTTGCGGACGTGCATAAGCTGGTTGAAATTCTCCATAGACTGGTGGAGGGCGGCAATACCGTGGTGGTAATCGAGCATAACCTAGACGTAATTAAGACGGCGGACTACATTATCGACATGGGCCCGGACGGCGGCGACATGGGCGGGCAAGTGGTGGCCTGCGGGACGCCGGAGGAGCTTGCGGAGCATCCCACCTCCTATACGGGGCAGTATGTGAAAAAAATGTTGAAAAAGTATAAAGATAATCAAAAGAAATACCGATAAAATTATAAAGCATGGATGCGGCGGACAAGACGGAGGGAACCGTTTTAGAAGTTGCGTCCATTTTTATAAATTTTTTGTTAAACCCCTTTGAAAATGTATTTCTATGGGTTATAATAAATCTATATGTGTCCGATTCCGCCATTCGGGGCGGCTTTGACTGAAAGCAATATAGATTAAAATAAAATAGAATACATTTATTTGTTTAGGTAAGAAAGGGGTACGAGGCGATGCAATACACAGATATCGGAATTGATTTAGGAACCGCCAGCATTTTAGTTTATATCAGAGGCAGAGGAGTCGTCCTCAAGGAGCCTTCGGTAGTGGCTTTTGATAGAGATACGGAGAGAATTAAGGCAATCGGGGAGGACGCCAGGCTGATGCTGGGAAGAACCCCCGGAAACATCGTTGCGGTCCGTCCGCTGCGTCAGGGAGTTATCTCTGATTACAAGGTGACGGAGCAGATGATGAAGTATTTTATTCAGAAGGCCATGGGCAAGAAAACCTTTAGGAAACCGCGCATTGCCGTGTGCGTGCCCAGCGGAGTTACCGAGGTGGAAAAAAAGGCGGTTGACGACGCGACCCTTCAGGCGGGGGCAAGAGAGGTTTTCATCATCGAGGAGCCCATTGCCGCGGCAATCGGGGCGGGCATTGATATTTCCAAGCCCTGCGGGAACATGATTGTGGATATCGGCGGCGGCACCTCCGATATTGCCGTGATTTCCTTGGGAGGAACCGTAGTCAGCGCTTCTATTAAGATTGCGGGAGATGATTTTGACGAGGCAATCGTGAGATATATGCGCAAGAAGCACAACCTTTTGATTGGCGAGAGGACGGCGGAGGATGTGAAGATAAAAATCGGCTCCGCGTTCAAGCGTCCGGAAGTGGATTACATGGACGTGAGAGGGCGCAATCTGGTTACCGGACTTCCCAAGACGGTGCAGGTATCCTCAGAGGAGACGGAGGAAGCGCTCAGGGAAGCGACGGCGCAGATTATTGAGACTATCCACAGCGTGTTGGAGAAAACGCCTCCTGAGCTTGCGGCGGATATTGCGGACAGAGGGATTGTGCTTACGGGCGGCGGCAGCCTTCTTAGGGGGCTGGAGGATTTGATTGCCGAGAGAACCGGAATCAATACCATGACGGCCGAGGACCCTATGACGGCGGTTGCAATCGGCACCGGGAAATATGTGGAATTCCTTGGCGGCTACAGGGAAGATTAAATAAGTTTAAATAAAGGCGGAGGGATATATGGTTAAGGGATTATACACTGCCTATACGGGCATGATTAACGAACAGCACAGAATGGACGTACTCACTAACAATTTGGCGAACGCGGCCACAAACGGGTACAAAAAAGAGGGAGCTACCAGTCAGTCCTTCGATTCCATTCTTGGCTATAAGATTAAAGATGTTACGGAAGGATACGGCACCTCCAAAAAAATGGGCTACCACAATCCGGGCGTGAAAATCGGCGAGGGCTACACGGACTTTTCCGAGGGAGGCTTTAAGACAACGGGAAACACCTTTGATTTGGCTTTGTCGGACAGAGGCTTTTTTGCGGTGGAATTTGCCAATAAGTCGGGGGAACCCTCCGTTAAGTATACCAGAGACGGCAACTTTGCCTTGACGCAGGACGGACGTTTGGTGACGCGGGACGGCGACGCGGTTTTGGACAGCAACGGCTCGCCGATTCAAATTGACCCGCTGCTTGAAACCACCATCAATAGGAGCGGCGAGATTATTCAGAATGGAAGAGTGGCCGCAACCATTCAGGTGGCTGATTTTGCGGATTACAATTATTTGGAGCGTTACGGCGAAAATTATTTCCAGCCCATAGAGGGAGCCGAGGAGCAGGAAGCGCCGGGGCAGGTTTATTCCGGTTATCTGGAAACCTCCAACATGTCGGTGGTGACGGAGATGGTAAACATGATTACCGTCGCGCGGGCTTACGACAGCAATCAAAAGCTGATTACAACCTTTGACAGCACGCTGGATATTGCGGCAAATCAGCTTGCAAGAGTTTAATAGGAATTTTATAGCAATCAGAAATTGATTAGAATTATATAAGAGGCCCGGTTTTGCGGGGCGGAAAAGAGGAAATTATGGTTAGAAGTTTGTGGACGGCGGCAACGGGCATGAATGCCCAGCAGACAAATGTAGATACGATTGCCAACAATCTGGCAAATGTAAATACGGTGGGATACAAGGCTCAAGTGGCGGAGTTTAAATCGCTGTTGTACCAGACCTTGCAGACCGCTACTACGACGGCAAGCGGAGAGGCGAAGCCTACAAGCTCGCAGGTGGGCTTGGGCGTTCGGACATCCTCCATCAATTCCCTTTTTGGGCAGGGGAGCCTTTTATCCTCCGAGAGCGACACCTCTTTTGCAATTGAAGGGGACGGCTTTTTCGCAGTCCGCGGGGAGGATGGGGAAACCTACTATACCCGTAACGGCGACTTTACGTGGGCGACCAACGGCAATAACGGCATGATGCTGACGAATCAGGACGGCCTTCCGGTTTTAAATTCCAGAGGGCAGGCAATTACCTTAAATACAAGCTACAATACCAACAGAATTACCATCACGGGAGACGGAATCATTTGCTATCCCGACGCGCAGAACAATCCGCAGCCGATTCCGGGAATGAACATCGGCATGTATCAGTTTAACAATCCGGGGGGCCTTGAGAGAGCGGGCGACACCTTGTGGCAGGTGACGGAGGCCAGCGGCGCCGTTTTAAATGAAGCTACTAATAATAATGTGAAGAAAAGCAAGATGGTTCAGGGTTATCTGGAGGGCTCCAACGTTCAAGTGGCGGACGAGATGGTAAATTTGATTGTGGCGCAGCGGGCCTATGAGATGAACTCAAAGGCAATCACCACCACGGACGACATGATGCAGACGGCGAACAATCTGAAGAGATAATCATCGATAGTTTTATCATTTGTGCGGGAATTGATATGTCTGTACATATTCTTACGCGGAAAGTTAAAGGGCTGGCAGGAAAGGAAGCGAGGGCAAGGTTATGGATTTAGGTGGAATTTCTTCTTATACGAATTTTATTCAAACACAAAATACGGCGGACGCCAAATTAAAGGAAAAGATTGACGGGGCGGATTATTCGCAGGCCTCGGACGACGAGCTGATGGACGTCTGCAAGCAATTTGAATCCTATTTTCTTGAGCAGGTTTTTAAGGAAATGCAGAAAACGGTAGACTGTTTTAAGAGTGAGGACAGCAGCAGCTCTTCCAGCGGCCTTGTGGATTATTTTAAGGACAACGCCATTCAGGAGCTTGCAAGTACGTCCACAGACCTCCAAGGGCTGGGGCTTGCGCAGATGATGTATGAGCAAATGAAACGCAATTATAATCTGTAGAAATATTTATAAGAGTATCTGCAATATCTATAAGAATATTTGCAAGAATAAATGAAGTCAAATGAAGTAAATTAAAAATAAAAAGGCTGCTGAAATGGGCGGGATTCCGCTTTATTTGGCGGCCTTTTATGCGCGGAGGCAATACGTGGACACAGTCACAGGCTATATAGACCATATCATTTATCAGAATAAGGAAAACGGATACACCGTGCTCTCGCTGGCGGTAGACGGGGAAGAGCTGGTATGCGTGGGGACTTTTCACTCTGTGGAAGCGGGCGAGACGGTGGAGCTGCAGGGGAATTTTGTGGAGCACCCCCTTTACGGCAATCAGCTTAAGGTGGAGCGGTTTAAGGCGGTGGAGCCCGACGATGCCGAAAGTATGCGCCGTTATCTTGGTTCAGGGGCAATTAAGGGAATGGGCGAGGCGCTGGCCGGAAGAATTGTAAAGCTGTTTGGAAAAGATACCTTCCGCATCATCGAGCAGGAGCCGGAGCGTCTTGCGGAGGTGAAGGGAATCAGCGAGAGAAAGGCCAGAGAGATTGCCGAGCAGGTGATTGAAAAAAAGGACGCCAGAGAAGCCTTTGTTTTTTTACAGCGGTACGGTATTTCCAACACGCTGGCGGTGAAAATTTACCGGCGTTACGGCATGGAGCTGTACGGTATCATGAAGGAAAATCCCTATCGGCTGGCGGAGGACATTGACGGGATTGGTTTTAAAAAGGCCGACGAGATTGCCGCTAAAATTGGGATTCACACGGATTCAGACTATCGGATTCGGAGCGGGATTTTATATGTGCTGCTTCTTGCGGCGGCGGAAGGGCATATTTATCTGCCGGACGATTTGCTGAAGAAGCGCGCGGCGGAGCTGCTTAGGCTTGAGGAAGAAATGATGGAGCCCCAGCTTGGCAACCTTGCCATGGACAAAAAGCTTGTCATTAAAAAAGCGGGGGAGGAAAAAAGGGTTTACGCCCCGTCCTATTATTATGCGGAGCTTAGCTGCGCTAGGATGCTCCACGACTTAAATATTTCCATGTCGGAGGAGGAGGAAACGCAGGGACTTTTACATCATTTGGAAAAGGAACAGGGGCTTGTGCTGGACGGCCTTCAAAAGAAAGCGGTGCTTCAAAGCATCAAGTCCGGGATTATGATTTTGTCAGGAGGGCCGGGAACGGGAAAGACCACAACCATCAACACGATGATTCGCTATTTTGAGGCGGAGGGGATGGATATTCTTTTAGCGGCCCCAACGGGCCGGGCGGCGAAGCGGATGACGGAGGCCACCGGCTACGAGGCCCGCACGATTCACAGGCTGTTAGAGGTAAACGGGGCGGTGGAAACCGAGACGGAGGAGCGGGGCAAAGCGCAGTTTGAGCGGAACGAGGAAAATCCCTTGGAGGCCGACGTGGTGATTATCGACGAGATGTCCATGGTGGATATCTTTCTGTTTAAGGCGCTTCTATCCGCCGTCAGCGTGGGAACCAGACTGATTATGGTGGGCGATGTTGACCAGCTTCCCAGCGTGGGGCCGGGGCAGGTTTTACAGGATTTGATAAAGAGCAATCTTTTCCCGGTGGTGATTTTAAAGCGGATTTTCAGGCAGGCCGGGGAGAGCGACATTGTGGTGAACGCCCACAAGATTAACCGGGGGGAAGCTATTGCGCTGGACAATAAGAGCATGGACTTCTTTTTTCTGGAGAGAAGGGACGTCAACGTTATCTACAAGCATATGATTCAATTGATAAGGGAGAAGCTTCCGCCCTTTGTGGAGGCGGAGCCCTACGATATTCAGGTGCTTACTCCCATGCGGAAAGGAAATTTGGGGGTGGAGGTCCTCAACGAAATTTTGCAGCGGTATTTAAATCCGCCCTCCGCGGAAAAGAAAGAATATCAGTCGGGAGAAAGGTTGTTCCGTCAGGGGGATAAGGTGATGCAGATAAAAAACAATTACCAGATTCCGTGGGAGATTGTGAGCAAATACGGCATTGCCGTGGACAAGGGCATGGGCGTCTTTAACGGTGACACGGGGATTGTCAGGGAAATCAGCGAGGCCGCCCAGACGCTGACGGTGGAGTACGACGAGCATAAACGGATCGAATATCCCTTTTCGGGGCTGGAGGAGATTGAGCTTGCCTACGCCGTAACCATACATAAATCGCAGGGGAGCGAGTACCCGGCGGTGATTCTGCCCATTTTGTCGGGGCCAAGGATGCTGTTAAACAGAAATCTTTTGTACACCGCCGTAACCCGCGCCAGAAAATGCGTGACGATTTTGGGAAGCCGCCAGACGGTTCAGGAGATGATTGCAAACGAAAGGCAGCATAAGCGTTATACCAGCCTTTGCGACAGGATAAGGGAAATGAGCGGTCTGCCAGAGGAATGAAAGGCGCGGTATTTTGCGGCGTCCGACAAAGGCAAGCCTGCCTGTAAGCTTTAATATGGAGAAAGAATGGAGATAAAGAAAAAATTAATTGATTTGCTGTTTCCCAGACGGTGCGCGGTCTGCGACGGGATTACGGAGACGCCGGGCAAAGAGGTATGTGCAAGATGCCGGGAGAAAATCATATACATAAAGGAGCCCTGCTGTATGAAGTGCGGCAAGCAGCTAAAAGACGGCGACGGGGAGTACTGCGGGGACTGTCAAAGGAAAAAGCATTATTTTGTGCAGGGAACGGCCCTTTACGACTACGGCAGCATGGCGGATTCGGTTTTCCGCTTTAAATACGGGGGAAGAATGGAGTACGCATCCTTTTACGGAAGGGAGCTCTATGAAAAAAAGCGCCGGTGGCTGGCGATGGTCCGTCCCGACGCGCTGGTGCCGGTGCCCGTCCATTCTTCCAGAAAAAGGAAGAGGGGCTATAATCAGGCGGAGCTGATTGCAAGGGCCCTTTCCGCCCGCGCGGGAATCCCCGTAAATACCTCGCTGATACGCAGGGAGAAAAAAACGGAGCCTCTTAAAAATTTAAGCCAGGCGGAGAGGCAAAATAATTTGAAAAGGGCTTTCAAAATCATGCAAAATGATGTAAAATTAGATACGATTGTAATTATTGACGATATCTACACGACAGGCAGTACCGTTGACGCAATGGCGCAGGTTTTGCAGGAAGCCAGCGTCAGGAAAGTTTATTTTATGGCATTGACAATCGGAAGAGGGATATAAATACAGGAGGTATGATTATGAACGTGCGTAATTGTAAAAAATGCGGAAGGATATTTAATTATGTTATCGGCCCTGTAATCTGTCCCAGATGCAAGGAAGGGCTGGAAGCGAAATTTCAGGAGGTAAAGGAATACGTCCGGGAGCATCACGGAGCGGATATTTCTGAGGTCTCGGAAGAATGTCAGGTGGAAAAATCACAAATCCGTCAGTGGATTCGCGAGGAGCGTCTGCAGTTTTCGGACGATTCGCCTATCAGGATTCCCTGCGAGAGCTGCGGCGCGATGATTCAAAGCGGGCGTTTCTGCGATAAATGCAAGCTGCAGATGACGAACGACTTTAAGCAGACCGTGGAACAGAGCAAGCCCAAAGTATCCGCCGCTCCAAAGCGCAAGGCCGACGGTGAAAATAAAATGCGTTTCCTCAAGTAACATGCGCTTTTGCGGGACATATATGTACATCATAACAGTTGGAAGGTACGAATATGATAAATGAGGAAAGAGTTATCCTTATGACTAAGCTTGCCTCCTATGAGGCGAACGAAGGGAAGAAGGATATCGCAATTGTCAATTATTTTAGGGGCGATTATATTGGTTTTCAGGTTTTAAAATCCATTATTGCCGCCACGATTTCTTTTGTTGCGTTATTTGCGGTTTACCTGCTCTATAATTTTGAGGAACTGATGCAGGACGTTTATAAAATGAATCTGCTGGAATATGGAAAGAGCATTATTATCATATATTTATGCTCGGTAGGCGCCTACGGGATTATCTCCTATATCCTGTTTTCCGTCCGCTACAGCAGGGCAAAAAAGAGCCTGCGGAATTATTACGGGAATCTCAGAAAATTAGCGGGAATGTATGATAAATAACGAGGAAAATCACATGACAACCTTACTTGTTGCAAAACAGTACATTAAAAATTTCATAGGCAGATACGAGGTGTATCTAAAGCCGTTGATGAAGCTGATACTTGCCCTAGCTGCAATGATGATGATTAACGGAAAAATCGGCTATATGCACAGGCTGGACAGTATTTCTCTTGTGCTTATTATTGCTTTGATGTGTTCCTTTATGCCGACGAACTTCATTATTTTTGTGTCGGCGGTATTTACCGTGCTGCACCTGTACGCTCTGTCTCTTGAGTATGCCGCCATTATGCTGGTGATTTTTCTGGTGCTGTTTCTTCTGTATTTCAGGTTTGCGCCGAAGGACGCCTTGGTAGTGATACTCACGCCTATGTGCTTTGTGCTAAAGATACCTTATGTGATGCCTTTGGCGACGGGCCTTTTGGGGACGCCCGCCAGCGCGGTTTCCGTGGGATGCGGCGTGATGGTGAGCTATTTGATTAACCATGCGGCGGACAGCGCCACGGCTATTATGAATTTGGACACGGACGATATGGCGACGAGATTCCGGTTTATCATCGACGGGCTTCTTGACAATAAGGAGATGCTGCTTACCATAGGGGCTTTTGCCGCCACCATCATTATCGTTTATCTGATAAGGAGAATGTCGGTTGCCCATGCATGGACGATTGCCATCGCCGCGGGAGCGCTGGCCGACGTGGTGTTTTTGCTGGTGGGGGATTTGATGTTTGACACAAACGTATCCTTTGTCAGCATCATTATTGGAACAATTTTTTCCGTACTGATAGCCGGGATAGTGGAGTTTTTTGCCTTCAACTTAAATTACGCCCGGACGGAGAAGGTGCAGTTCGAGGACGACGAATATTATTACTATGTGAAAGCAATACCCAAATTTACGGTGGCGGCTCCCTCTAGGACGGTGAAGCGGATTAACAACGCTAGAAAAAAGACTTCAGGCAGCCAGCCGCGAAAATAAGAATTTTTGAATAATTAAGTAACGGGGAATGACGGAAAATGACGCATGTATTGGAAATTATAGAGGTATCCCTGTCGCGCATGTCAGGCGTGCGCTGGACGGATATAGTGGAAATTGTTCTTCTTTCTTTTCTGCTGTATTACATCCTTGTGTGGATTAAAAATACGAAAGCATGGTCGTTGTTAAAGGGCTTTTTTGTCATTGTAGTGTTTATATTGATTGCCGCTTATTTTGAGATGAATACCATCCTTTGGATTGTGCAGAACACCTTTGGCGTGGTTGCCACCGCGGTGGTGGTAATCCTGCAGCCGGAGCTGCGGAAGGCCATCGACGAGCTTGGAAGAAAAAATATCCTGACGTCAATCCTGCCCTTTGAGGTGGGGAAAAATCTGCCGGAGGGGAGATTTTCGGACAGGACAATCAATGAAATTGCAAAGGCATGTGTGGAAATGGGCAAGGTGAAAACCGGAGCCCTGATTGTGATAGAGCAGAACCAGCGTCTCACGGAGTATGAGAGAACGGGGATTGACGTGGACGGTATTGTCACCAGTCAATTGCTTATCAATATCTTTGAGCATAACACGCCGCTCCACGACGGGGCCGTAATTGTCAGGGGAAACAGGGTGACTTCCGCAACCTGCTATCTGCCCCTTTCGGACAACATGCAGTTGAGCAAGGATTTGGGAACGAGGCATCGGGCCGGGGTGGGTATCTCGGAGGTGACGGATTCCCTCACGGTAATTGTGTCCGAGGAGACGGGAAAAATCAGCGTTGCCTATGAAGGAAAACTGGAGCGGAGCCTTTCCGGAGACGCCTTGAAGGAAAGATTAAGGACGATACAGAATAAGCCGGAGGCGGAAAGCCGGAAGAAAATTCTGTGGAAGGGACGGTCTAAAGGTGAAAAGTAGATTGACGAACAATATTAGTCTGAAGCTGGCATCTGTTTTTTGCGCGCTGGTGCTCTGGCTGGTAGTCAACAGTGTCAATGATCCGACGATTCCCCAGCCCTATTACAACATACCGGTGAAGCTGCTAAACACAAATTTGATTACGGACTCCAATCAGGTATACGATGTGCTTGAAAATACGGACGTCATCAGCAGGGTGACGGTGAGGGCGCCCCGGTCGGTTATCAGCAAGATGACGGCGGATAATATTATCGCAACGGCGGACGTAAGCGAGCTGAGCAGTTTGGACACCATTTCCATTAAATTGTCCACGGATGCTTCCATCAAGGATATTGTCAGCATCACGGGAAGCATCGACACGGTAAAATTAAAAATTGAAAACAAGAGAAGCAAGGCGCTTGCTCTGCGCGCCACGGCGGTAGGCGAGGTGGAGGAAGGCTATATCATAGGAGATATCACCACCGATCAGAATCTGGTTAGGATATCGGGTCCACAGTCGGTTATCGACCAGATTGCAAGGGCCGCAGTCGAGGTGGACGTCAGCGGAATGACCAGCGAAATCCTCACGAACGCGGAAATTAAATTTTATGATGCCAACGACGAGGAAGTGGATATCAGCAGCGCAACGCTTAATATCAAATCGGTGAGCGTGAAGGTAAGCATCGGGCAGACGAGTACGGTGCCGATAAACTTCAGCGTATCGGGAGAGCCGGGGGAAGGCAGTATCTACACCGGCGAGATTACCGGCAGCGGGGAGACGGTTAGGATTGCCGGAAGGGCAAGCGTCATTAAAAACATTACGTCCATAGAAATACCGGCGGAGGCGTTGGATATTACGGATATGACGGAGGACTGGCAGACGGAAGTAGATATTCGGCCTTATCTGCCCGACAATGTTTCGTTAGCAGACGCAGGCGACGCTATTCGGACGATTACCGTCCATATTGAGCAGGAGAGACGGAGAAGAATGGAAATCAGGGGGGAACGGGTTAGAATTACCAATCTTCCCGAAGGGTACGACGCCAGTATTTCCGGGCTGGACGAATCCTTTATTATAGAGGTAAAGGGACTTGCAAAGGATGTTGATCCGATTCAGGTCAGCGGAATCAGCGGCACGGTAGATATTGAAAAGTGGATGCAGCAGAGGGGAACGGACGTCCCGGAAATAGGATTTTACACGGTGGCGGTTGACTTTGGGCTGCCCGAAGGGGTGGAGCTGGCAAGGCCGGTGAACGTAACCCTGCATATTTCAGAATTGGAGGAAGAAGAAAATGAGTAGATTGTTTGGTACGGACGGCGTCAGAGGGGTAGCCAACGACGAATTAACCCCGCTGCTTGCCATGCAGCTTGGGCAGGCGGGCGCGTATGTGCTCACAAAAGAAAATAAGCACAAGCCCACGATTATGGTGGGCTGCGATACCAGAATTTCAGGGGATATGCTTGCAAACGCGCTGATGGCGGGGATTTGTTCCGTGGGCGCTAACGCCGTGTATGTGGGCGTGCTTCCCACCCCGGCGGTAGCTTACCTCACGAAGAAATATAAGGTGGATGCGGGGGTAGTTATTTCGGCTTCCCACAATCCGGTAGAGTTTAACGGGATTAAATTTTTCGACGGCGAGGGCTACAAGCTGCCGGACGCCCTTGAGGATGAAATAGAGGCCGTGATTAAAAGCGGCATGAACGGCATTACCTTTCCTACAGGTCCCAATGTGGGAAAGATAAAGTACCGCACCGACGCGAGGGAAGAGTACATCAATCACTCCATCCGCGCCGTGAACGTGGATTTGTCGAAGCTGAAAATTGTGGTTGACTGCGCGGAGGGCGCGGCCCATTATACCTCTGTGGAGGCTTTTAGAGAATTGGGCGGCAACGTGGTAGCCATTCACAATATGCCGGACGGAACGAACATCAACGCAAACTGCGGCTCCACCCATATGCAGGAGCTGAAGGCCAGAGTGGTCTATGAAAAGGCGGATATCGGGCTTGCCTTTGACGGCGACGCCGACAGGCTGATGGCGGTAGACGAGCAGGGCCGGGTGGTGGACGGCGACCAGATTATGGCTATCGTGGGCAATTATATGAAGGAAAAGGGCGAGCTGACGGACGATACGATTGTGGCAACCGTCATGAGCAATCTTGGCTTTTTCCTGATGGGAGAAAGGGAAGGAATCCGTATTGAGCAGACCAAGGTGGGCGACAGATACGTTCTTGAGCGGATGAAGGAAATCGGTGCCAGCCTTGGAGGCGAGCAGTCGGGCCATATTATTTTCCTGAAAGAAAATACCACCGGGGACGGCCTTTTGAGCGCGTTGCATCTTTTAAAAGTAATGGTGGATACCGGAAAGAGCTTATCGGAGCTGGCTTCCATTATGGAAGTGCTTCCACAGGCTCTCGTCAACGCCAAGGTGCCCAACCACAAGAAAGAAAAATACATGGAATATCCCGAAATTGAAAGCGCCATAGAGGAGCTCACCGCCAAGTTTGCGGGAGAGGGGCGAGTGCTTATCCGTCCTTCGGGAACGGAGCCTTTGGTGCGCGTTATGATTGAAGGCAAGGACCAGCAGATGATAGAAAAGGAAGCAAACAAACTGGCCGCGCTGATTCAAAATATTATGTTTTAAGGTGTGCAGTATGCGCAGCAAAGCTATACTTGTAAAGTTATGCAACAATGCTATGCTGAAAAAGCTATATTGCAATGCTTATGAAAAATGCTGTAGGTACACGGATGTATCAGGCAGAAAAGGAATTGGAGGGAAGCGTATGGTAAGCCAGAAGGTGGTTATTAAAAACCCGACAGGCCTTCACCTGCGGCCGGCAGGCATCCTATGTAAAGAGGCAATGCGGTTCAAATCGCTGATTACATTTACGTTCAAGGACAGCACCGCAAATGCAAAAAGCGTGCTGAGCGTTTTGGGAGCCTGCGTCAAGTGCGGCGACGAAGTGGAATTTGTCTGCGAGGGCGTGGACGAAGCGGAGGCGCTGCAGGCTTTGGTGGAAGCAATTGAAAATGGACTAGGCGAATAATAAAAGCCCTGTGAAATTTTAGGTTTCACAGGACTTTTCTTATGCGCGCAGGGAGAGAAACCTTTCCTACTTGATTATACATATGGGTCAACCTGCCCTGCAGCGGCGCGGAAAGTGTTACCGACGTGGTTGCCCTGCAGCAGCATGGAAAGCATTGCGATGCGGTTCGCTTTGCGCGGCGGGCAGAAAAATTCTTTTTATTTAGCTGAGGCCGCCATCTCCGTCCCGTCTACAAGAAAAGTATCGTCATATTCCACGATGCAGACCATAGTCTTGCCGGTGTTTAATTTTAGTTCGTTTCCGTCGTCGTCAAAGTAGCGGGTGGCGCCGTAATCTGAGGTTTTTTCCCAGTTTACGTGGATTCCCTTCCCGTTGGTAAAGAACCAGCCGTCGCGGGTGGTGTCGTGGCACTGGAAGGAGAGATATCCGTTCTCGTCCCTCACCTCATAGTAGGTGTTTTGAACCAATAGGTTTTTAAAGGAAAGCTGCTCGTCGTTGGCTAAATCCACATGAGGCCCGTCGCTGCCCCCAGATACATGTTGGTATCTGTCGTACAATCCTGTGTCCGGATTATACTCGAAATAAGAATTGGTGACAGGGTAGGCGGGTGACATGTCGATTTTGTTTGCGGTAATCGCATCGGGATACTGCTCCAGCGTGTTTGGATTTTTTTCGGTTGCAAACAAATAGTGCTGCTCGTCCGCGTAATCGTCCCTGTATTCAAGAGGGTAGCCGTAATGCTTGGCCGCATCCTTAATCCGGTCCGCGCTGGTAAAGGCGTTGTCAGTGGAGTTTTTGGCGGAATCCCTATAGCTTGCCTTCTCATAATTGATACAGTTGATATTTTGGGTGTCGGAGCGTTCCACAAGGTCGTTTATGTAAAATGGCCCGCCGTAATGGATATAAATAGCGTCCCACTCGAACGCCCAATAGATATAATAGTCGCGGCTGCTTCGGATGTTTCCCAGCTTTTCAAAATTCTCCCAATCCTCAAAGACCGCCATCAGCCTTGTAATTTCCTTCTCCACATTGCACTCATAGAGGACGGAGGCGTTTGAAAGCCCGTAATGGCTTGCCGTTTTGGTGTTGGGAATCATGACAGCCACAGGGCGCGTGTCGTTGACGGCTTCGTCCACCCATTCGTTGGTGATTCTGCTTCTAACCATGCCCTCGGTGGGCGGTGTGTCGGGCTCTTCCGTGTTTTCCGGCTTTGCCTTATCCTCTTCCTCCAGCTCCGGCTGGGCCTCCACAACCGGCACTACTACAGGCTGGAACGACGCGCTCTCGGAATCCTTTCCGCAGCCGGACAGTAGAAGGGAGGAGGACAGGGCTACAAGAAAAAGAACCTGTAATCTTTTCATAAATTTCCTCGCTTTCGGTTTATCTAAACAGTAATTTCATAGTCAATATCTCCGCGGCGGTCCGCGGAGGTCAACGGCTATAATTATAACATATCGGAGATGGTACGTCATTAGAAAAATGTGTAAAAAGTTATACAAAATTATTAAGAAATTATTACGATAAGTGTAATTTGCCGCCGCCTGCGACATTTTATTTTAGTAATGCTTGTCTAAAAGGAGATAAAAGGGTAAAATAACAACTGGAAGCTTAAGGCTTATAGCTAGCACGAGGGCAGATAGCCGACGCGGAGGTTTATGTCAGTGACGAAGGCAGATAGCCGGTGCGGCGGTTTATAACCAGCGATGAAAGCAGATAGCCAGCGGAGGCTTAACGCAGAGGCAAATGCTTATGCATGGGGCAAAATTTATATAGGTACAAGAGGATACGAAATGCAATTTATCAGAGATTTATTAAATAACCGGATTTTTCTTTCGGCTGCATTGGGGTGGTTTGTGGCGCAGGTGTTAAAAACCTTGATTCATTTATTTATCACAAAACAGTTTGTGCTTGAGAGAATGGTTGGAAGCGGCGGTATGCCCAGCTCACACTCGGCAACCGTCTGCGGGCTGGCTACGGCTGTGGGAATCCAGTACGGCGGAGGAAGCTTTGAGTTTGCCATGGCGGCGATTCTTGCGATTGTGGTGATGCACGACGCTATGGGGGTCCGCATGGAAACCGGCAGGCAGGGGCGAGTTTTAAATGAGATGCTGGAAGTGTTTACCACTATGGGCAAGGAAATCAGCGTTGAGGCCAAGATGAAGGAATTCGTGGGACATACGCCGCTGCAGGTTTTGATGGGCGCGATTTTAGGAATTATCCTTGCGGCGATTGTGATGAGCGTATAATCAGTTTAAAATAAGGAACAGAGAAAGATTGGAGGATTATCATGCAAAAAGTAGCGTTGATAACAGGCATAACAGGGCAGGACGGCTCTTATTTGGCGGAGCTTCTTTTGGAAAAAGGGTATGAGGTGCACGGTTTAACGAGAAGGCACAGCATCAGCAATACCGCCCGAATCGACCACATATTACAGTCCGATTACAACAAAGTGAAATTCTTCCTTCACTATGCGGATACCACGGATTCCAGCAATTTAATGCGGCTGGTGGGGGAGATACGTCCCACTGAGGTATACAATTTAGCGGCTCAGTCCCATGTGGGGGTGTCCTTTGAGGTGCCCGAATACACGGCGGAGGCTACGGGGGTGAGCACGATTAAGCTTCTTGAGGCAATCCGGGTAAACGGCGGAAATTGCCGGTACTATCAGGCATCCACCTCGGAGCTTTTTGGGGGGCTGCCGGAAACCGCGCCCCAGAGCGAAAAGACCCCTTTTTATCCCAAGAGCCCTTACGGCGCGGCAAAATTGTATTCTTATTGGATTACCGTGAATTACAGGGAATCCTACAATATGTTTGCCTGCAACGGCATTTTATTTAATCATGAATCGCCCAGAAGGGGAGAAAATTTCGTTACCCGGAAAATCACCCTAGCTATTGCCAACATCATAGCCGGAAAGCAGGAAAAGCTTTCCTTGGGAAATATGAACGCAAAGCGGGATTGGGGCTTTGCCGGGGATTATGTTGAGGGCATGTGGAGAATATTGCAGCAGGATAAACCGGACGACTATGTGCTTGCCACCAATGAAACCCATACGGTGCGGGAGTTTGTGGAGCGGGCCTTTAAGGAGCTGGGAATTACCGTCAGGTGGGAAGGACAGGGAATCCATGAGAAGGGCTACGATGCGGAGACGGGGAAGCTTTTGGTGGACGTAAACCCTGAATTTTACCGCCCCGCCGAGGTGGAGTATCTCTGGGGCGACTGCGCAAAGGCCGAGAAGATATTGGGCTGGAAGCGCAAGGTGGATTTTGAAGGGTTGGTGTCCATGATGGTGGACGCCGACATGAAAGCGGTTGCCGGAATCGGCAGCAGCGAATACAGAAACAGCAAAAAGTCGAAGGAAGCGTAAGCGCTTTGGCAGGACGGTGATAATCGTATGCTCTCGGTTTTACTCATTTGGATGTATATGCTGTTTACCTGTTATGTGACGGGCTTTGCATGTGTCAGGGGTATTTGCGGCAAGGAAAATCCTGTGTATAAAAGAGAAAGCAGCTATCTTTATGCCGGCGTGGGCTTTGTGACGGTTTATTCCCAATTTTTTAGTCTTGTGGGAAAAGTGGGGCTTGCGGCGAATCTGATACTGCTCCTAGTTTGTTTTGTGTGCATTATTCTTTTTAAAAAGGAGCTTGCGGCGGATTTTTATTCCTTAAGGCTGACGGCAAAGCCTGCAAGGACGGCGGCGGTTGTGTTAATGTTGCTTTTGTTTGCCTATGGCACGTCCACGGGGATTATCCATTACGACACGGGGCTTTATCACGCCCAAAGTATCCGCTGGATTGAGGAGTATGGGGCGGTGCCGGGGCTGGGGAATCTCCACAGCCGTCTGGCTTACAACAGCGCGGCCTTTTGCCTGTCGGCGTTGTACAGCATGGCCTTTTTAGGAGGGCAGTCTTATCACTGCTGCGCGGGCTTTTTGGCTTTTTTGCTTGCGCTGGTCTGCATGGAGGCGGTAAAAAAGGACAGAGTAAGAAAGCCGCTGCTGTCGGACTTTGCAAGGCTTGTGAGTGTTTACTATCTGCTAAATGTGTTTGACGAGATGATATCCCCGGCTTCCGATTATTTTATGGTGCTTTTGGTGCTGTACATTGTTATCCGATGGCTGGAGCTTTTGGAGAGGGAGGAAACGTCTTACCTGCCCTTTGCTATGCTCTGCCTGCTTTGCGTGATAGTGCTGACAATCAAGCTTTCCGGCGCGCTAATTCTTTTACTTGCCTTAAAACCAGCGGTCATGATGATAAGAGAAAAGCAGGGAAAGGATATCGTAAAATTTTTGGGGCTTGGCGCTTTGACGGCGGCGCCTTTTCTGGCGCGGAACGCGGTCTTGTCGGGCTGGCTGGTGTACCCTTTTACTTTTATTGATTTGTTTTCCTTTGACTTTAAAATACCCAAAAGCGCGGCCGACTATGACGCGAGGGAAATTCAGGTTTGGGGCAGGGGCTACAGCGACGTGGGGCGGTACGATGAGCCTGTACGGGGCTGGCTGCCTGATTGGATAAGGAGCCTTGACGGAACCAACAAGGTATTTCTGGCAATGGCGGCGGGAGGGATTGCGCTTTTTGTATGCCTTGCGCTTTACGGGCTGCTAAAGAGAAAAAAGGGCACGGCGGACTTTCTCCACGTTGCGGGAACGCTGGCGGCCTGCTTTTTGTTCTGGCTTTTCAGTGCGCCGCTGATTCGGTACGGCTGTGTGTTTTTGTGGCTTTTTCCGGCGTTGGTGTGGGGAAAGCTGTATTTATATGTCAGTCCCCATTTGGATAGATTTAGACTTTATTTTATAGGATTGGCCTTTTTAAGTATTTACAAGCTGGGGGCCTTTGGGCTGGAAACAGGGCGGAGCCTGACAGCCGAGTATCTGGTAAAGCAAAAGGATTATGAAAATTTTGAGACGATACCCTACGAGCTGCACGGATATACCTTTTATTATCCCGCGGAGGGGGACAGAACCGGATACCGGGACTTCCCGGCGTCGCCGGTAAAGCTGCCCGCCCCGGAGGAGGGGGATATTTTCAGGGGTGAAAAAATTGAGGATGGGTTTAGGGATGTGATTCACGGAAACGACAGTCCTTTGGGCGAAAAGTAAAATGCAATGATAGAACGAGGAGGAGAAAATACAGTATGGAAAAGACAGACAAAATTTACGTGGCGGGCCACCGGGGGCTGGTGGGAAGCGCGATTGTGCGGAATCTTGAAAAAAAGGAGTATTCCAATGTGATTGGAAAAACGCACAAGGAGCTTGATTTGACAAATCAGGCCATGGTGCGGGAATTTTTTGAAAAGGAAAGGCCCGATATCGTGGTTTTGGCGGCGGCCAAGGTGGGGGGCATCAACGCTAACAACACCGCCCCGGCGGATTTTGCCTATGAAAATCTTCAAATTCAGTGCAACGTCATCGACTGCTGTCATAGATATCAAGTAAAGAAGCTGCTGTTTTTGGGGAGCACCTGCATTTATCCGAGAATGGCTCCTCAGCCGATTCCGGAGGCGGCGCTTCTCACGGGACCTTTGGAGGAGACAAACGAGGCCTACGCCATCGCCAAGATTGCGGGACTTGAGATGTGTAAATTTTATAAGCGGCAGTACGGGGATAATTTTATCAGTTGTATGCCCACGAACCTTTACGGCCCTTACGATAATTACGACCTTGAGGGCTCCCACGTGATGCCCGCGATGATAAGGAAATTCCATGAGGCAAAGGTAAACGGAAAGCCCTCCGTGGAGCTTTGGGGAACGGGGACGCCCCTTCGGGAATTTCTTTATGTGGACGACATGGCTGACGCCTGCGTTTTCCTGCTTGAAAATTACGATGGGGAGGAGCACGTCAATATTGGCACGGGAAAGGAAGTAACTATCCGCCAGCTTGCCGAGACGGTGAAGAAGGCGGTAGGCTACGAGGGAGAAATTGTCTGGAATAAAGATATGCCCGACGGCACGCCGAGGAAGCTTACCAATGTGGAAAAGCTCCACGGGCTGGGATGGACCCATAAAGTGGAGCTTGAGGAGGGCGTGGAGCTTGCTTACCGGTGGTTTAGGGAGAATGTGGAGCAGGCGAGGATGTAGGATTTTACAATTCCCGTTTCGCTTAAAACTGCGTTGCATTTCATTTCCGCAAGCAACGGGTCAAACGGCTGCTTGCAGATATTTGACCCATGCCGCGGGAACTTTATTTTTGCACGGTCTCTACTATTTTAATTCTTCCATGGAGAAGCTTTCTTTTTTCAGCGCGCAGTAATGCCTGCCCTTCTTTGCCGTAAACTTTAATACGCAGTAATCGGGGTCGGTAACGCCCTGATTGTAATACAGAGTGTCGCCGGTTTGCCATATTTCTTTTTTGATATCCGCGTCCTGCAGAACCTCCATAACGCCAACCAGCATGAGGCCTTCACATTTAAAGCGTCCTCTGCTATAGAAATAAAGGCTTGCCTTTGGGTTTGCCATGTATTGCGCGGCGCGCATGGAAGAGGTGTTGGTGGAAAAGTAAAAACAGTTCCCCTCTATCTTGCGGGGCGCGAACATGGCCTTTATGTTTGGAAAACCCTCTTCGTCCACGGAAGCAATAAAGGCTGTTTTTTGTTTTTCAATAAATTCAAAAATCTGCTGTCTTGTTTTCATTGGAATTCTCCTCATTTTGGGTAAATGGAAAGCCGTTTTTTTCGGCCTGTGTCAGAGTGTCAAGTATTCTGGCAAGATAATTTTCAAATACGCTCCGCTCTTCGGCGGAAAATCCCTGATAAAATAAAGCGTTCATTTTCTGGGAGACAGCCTCGTAACTTTCCTGCAGGGATATGGCGTATTTTGTGAGGGAGATAATTGTCTGGCGGCGGTTTTTGGGGTTGACGTTCCTCTCAAGGATATTTTTGTTTACCATTCCGTCTACAATAATGGAAACGGAATTCTTTGCAAGGGAGGTTGCCCTGCTGATTTCGCTTATAGTGAGGTGGTTGTTTTTCCACAGGACAAAAAGAATCCGTCCTTGCCCGCCGCTTAATTCAATGCCGTTTTCAAGCAGAAGCTTTTCAAAAATCCTGTCCTGAAGCTGTTTTATTTGTGTGATATAAAATCCGCCTTTTGTTTCCAAGAGTGACTCCTAATAATCTAATTAGAATAGTTCTATATAGAATAATTAAATTATAAAATATGGTGGGGATTAAGTCAATAGTAAGTTAATACGGACTTACGAAATACTAATGAAATTTCTGAAATCTGCCACGCAAAAAGAGAACCGATATTTATTACTAAAAATGGATACGGAGACCTTGTTGTAATGAGTATTGAAGTATATGAATCTATGTTAGATACCGTTGAAATGGATGCCGCAATCTTAGAATCAGAAAACGAGTACACACAGAACGGGCGGCTTCATGATGCTAAAAAGGCATTGGCATCTTTAAGGAGAAAGCATTTTGGATAAATACAATGTCAGTTTTACAAGTCGTGCATTGCGGGATTTAGACGATATCTACACCTATATTGCCCAGACCTTACTAGCGCCGGAAGCGGCTTTAAGCTTAGTAAGTAAAATTGAAACGGAAATTTTATCTTTGGAAGATATAAGCAGGTCATTATTGTGACGATTAGATATACGCCCAGCCAATTTTAGAATTTGAAAAGATGGATAGCGGTTTAGGTTATTGTTTTTTGTAATCTATCATTTTCAAAAAAGAAAAAGTGCAAAGTCCCTAATAATTGAATAAACTTCACACTTTTTACTGCTTTTATGATTCGCTGGAAAAATTTTAAATTTGTGCGGCGGCGGAAAATATATTGTTGCTGATTACGCTTAAAGGGTTATATCCTCAACATTCACACCCAAAGACGATAATTTTGCAGCTGCCAGCCTGATAGAATAGTCGAGTTCCTTATTTTCTTGATTGCCATTTGATTGTTTAATGCGCTGTAATTCTGCATATCTGTCAATTGTAATTGTGATTAATTCTTTATCCGACACTTCCTGCACCATCCTTTCACCGTCCTTTAAGTTGATATGATTTTATTATAGCGGATAGCGCAAAAAGTGTAAAGCTGATTCAATTTTCAAGAAAATATTTTTAAAAGAAAAAATTTTTAAGGAATTTTTTCTGAAGAATTCCTTCCTGCCGATTGAGATATCTTTCCAAAAGAATTATAATAAAGATGATAAATGCAGTCTTTTTGTAGGACTTGTAAGAGGAAAGGAGGTGCGGTTATGAGCAGTATGTCGGTAAGCAATAACGGGATTTATGATTCCTATTCCCACATTGCCAGTGGAAAGCGGATTAACGCGGCGGCGGACGACGCGGCGGGGCTTGCCATTGGACAAAAAATGGAAAGGGAAGAGACAGGGCTTCGGGTAGGTGCGGACAATGCAAAGGACGGCATCGGCGCGTTAAACGTAGCGGACGGCGCTATGGGCGGCATGATGGATTATTTGCAGAGAATCCGCGAGCTTGCTTTAAAATCCATGAATGGATTAAATTCATCCACGGAAAGGCAAATGTACCAGAACGAGATTGACCAGTTAAAAGAAGGTATTCAGTCTCTGGCAAGGGATACGACCTTTAATGAGAAAAAGCTTCTGGACGGGAGCATGGCTGATTTAAGTCTGGCGACCAATCCGGACGGCGGCGGTATGAAAATCCGCATGGAAAACTCCACGTTAGAGGCTCTTGGCATTGCTAACTTTGATGTGACTTCCGGCAATTTTAACTTGAAGGACATCGATAGGGCAATGGATATGATTTCCGCCAAGAGAGGCAATCTTGGAGCTGCGACTAATCGTCTGGAGCATACCTACAATTATAATACCTCTGCTTCGCTGGAGCAGTTAAACTCCAGAAGCCGTATAGAGGATTTGGATATGCCTCAGGCAATATCCGAGAAGAAAAAACAAGAGCTGCTCAGAGATTATAGCTCTTTGATGCTGAAAAAGCGGATGGAGCAGGAATCACTGGTAACAAGATTGTTCCAGTAAAATAAGAGGCGGGGACTCCTTGCGGGAATGAAAGGCGGCATGGAAAACCATGCCGCCTTGATTTTATTATTTTTCATATTTCGTCGCCGCCTCAATAAACCCTCTAAACAGCGGGTGGGGCCTATTGGGCCTTGACTTCAACTCAGGATGCCCCTGCGTGGCAAGGAAGAAAGGATGTCCCGGCAGCTCGCACATCTCAACGATGCGCCCGTCGGGGGAATGTCCCGAAAGCTTCATTCCGTGTTCTGTCAGCACGGAGCGAAAATCGTTGTTTACCTCGTAGCGGTGTCTATGCCGCTCATGAATGAGCTCCTCCCCGTACAGCCGGTATGCCTGAGAATTTTTATCCAGCTTGCAGGGATAAGAGCCAAGCCTTAAAGTTCCGCCAATATCCTCCACGCCGTTTTGATCCGGCATAAGGGCAATCACCGGGTGGGAAGTGGAAGGGTCAAGCTCAATGCTGTTGGCGTCGTTGTACCCCACCACATTGCGGGCGAATTCCACAATGGCAAGCTGCATACCAAGGCAGATTCCCAAATAGGGCATCTTGTGGGTTCTTGCATATTGAATGGCGCAAATTTTCCCTTCGATTCCGCGAGGGCCAAAGCCGCCGGGCACAAGAATTCCGCTGACGTCCTCAAACAAGCTGTCGGCAGTTTCCTCCGTCACTCTTTCGGAATCAATCCACTTGATATTTACGGTGACATGATTGGAGATGCCGCCGTGCTTTAAGGCTTCAACAACGCTGATATAGGCGTCGTGGAGCTGTACGTATTTTCCAACTAAAGCTATGGTAACTTCGCCTGCAGGAGCCCGCAAGGATTCCACCATCGCCCGCCAGTCCGCAAGGTCCGGCTGGGGACATTCCAGCTTTAGACATTCGCAGGCAACCTGCGCAAGATGCTCGTTTTCCATGGCGAGAGGCGCTTCATATAAATACTCAACATCCAGATTCTGCAGCACGTGATTGTTGGGCACGTTGCAGAAAAGGGCTATTTTATCCTTAATTCCTTGGCTTAAAGGGTACTCGCTGCGGCACACGATAATGTCGGGGCGGATGCCCATGCCCTGCAGCTCCTTTACGCTGGCCTGGGTGGGTTTGGTTTTCATTTCCTGCGACGCTTTCAGATAAGGAATCAGCGTCACATGGATTAAAATTGCGTTTTCATGTCCGATTTCATGCTGGAACTGGCGGATAGATTCAAGAAAAGGCTGGCTCTCAATATCGCCCACGGTGCCGCCCACCTCGATAATGGCAATCCGCGTGTCCTCGTCGGTGAAATTGCGGTAAAAACGACTTTTAATTTCATTTGTAATATGAGGAATTACCTGAACCGTTCCGCCGCCGTAATCGCCCCTGCGCTCTTTTTGAAGTACGCTCCAGTAAATTTTGCCCGTCGTCACATTGGAATTCTTGTCCAGATTTTCGTCAATGAAACGCTCATAGTGCCCAAGGTCAAGATCGGTCTCTGTTCCGTCCTCCGTAACGAAAACTTCTCCGTGCTGGATAGGGTTCATGGTTCCGGGGTCTATATTAATATAAGGGTCAAACTTCTGCATTGTCACCTTATAGCCTCTGGCTTTGAGCAATCTACCTAAAGAAGCGGCTGTAATTCCTTTGCCTAAACCCGAAACAACGCCGCCTGTTACAAACACGTATTTTACTGCCATAGCATTTCCTCCAGATGAAAAAATCATTTTTTATTATACAATGGAATCAAAGGAAAAATCTACTATAAAAAATAAAATTCTATAAAAAATTTAAGAAAAGTTTTATAGAATCACAGATAATTCATAATCTTCTTATTGATTTATGATTTTTCAATCACTATAATAAGAAAAGAGTGCGTACCGCCATAGCGGTGCAGGAAAAGAATAAAAAGATGGGGAAATACCATGAATGAAAATAATATGAACGAATACGACGGCGGGCCGGGCATGGGCGGCGGCTCTTCCGGTAATGGAAATAACGGAGGTTCCGGCGGGCCGGGAGGTCCGGGCCGGGATTCAAGAAAACAGAATATTGTGATGTTTATTATTGCGGCGCTTCTGTCGCTTCTTTTGGTGAGCGGTTTTGTAAAGCTGATTACGGGGGATTCCGAGCAGGAAATTTCCTATAATGAGTTTATCCAAATGCTGGAGCAGAAAGAGATAGAGGCCGTTGTGATAGGGACGGACAGAATTTATATTGACCCCAAAACGGAAAGCAATAATTCGCCTTCGCCCATGCTGTACATGTACGGGATGCGGTCCGTGGTGAGTTACTACACCGGTAAGATTGAGGACGACGACACGCTGACGGCGCGCCTTTTGGAAGCCGGCGTGGAGGTGAAAGGTCAGGTGCCGGACGGCACGGGTACGCTGATAAGCTTCCTCTTGTCCTATGTATTCCCTTTTGTCCTTATGTGGGGACTTTTAAGCCTTTTATTCCGCAAAATGTCCAAGGGCGGCGGCCCTATGGGTGTGGGACGGAGCACGGCCAAGGTTTATGTGCAGAAGGAAACGGGAATCACCTTTAAGGATGTGGCGGGGGAGGACGAGGCCAAGGAATCCCTTCAGGAAGTGGTGGATTTTTTGCACAATCCCGGAAAGTACGTGCAGATTGGCGCAAAACTGCCCAAGGGCGCGCTGCTTGTAGGCCCTCCCGGAACGGGCAAGACCCTGCTGGCAAAGGCGGTGGCGGGGGAGGCGAAGGTGCCCTTTTTCTCCCTTTCCGGTTCGGATTTTATTGAATTGTACGTAGGCGTGGGCGCTTCCAGAGTGAGGGACTTGTTTAAGGAAGCGACTAAGAACGCCCCCTGCATCATATTTATTGATGAGATAGACGCTATCGGGCGCAGCCGTGACAGCAAATACGGCGGCGGAAACGAGGAGCGGGAGCAGACCTTGAACCAGCTTTTGTCGGAGATGGATGGATTTGACACTTCCAAGGGAATTTTGGTTTTAGGGGCAACCAACCGGCCGGAGATATTGGATAAAGCCCTTTTGCGCCCGGGCCGGTTTGACAGAAGAATTATTGTAGATAAGCCGGATTTAAAGGGAAGAGTGGAAATCCTTAAGGTTCACGCCAAGGACGTCCATTTAGATATGAGCGTGGATTTGGACGCCATTGCCCTTGCCACCAGCGGCGCGGTGGGCGCGGACTTGGCGAATATGATTAACGAGGCGGCCATCAACGCCGTTCAGCACGGCAGGGAATACGTGACCCAGAAAGATTTGTTCGACGCTGTGGAACAGGTGTTAGTGGGAAAAGAAAAGAAAGACCGCATCATGAGCAAGGAGGAGAGAAAGATTGTGTCCTACCATGAGGTTGGACACGCGCTTATCAGCGCTCTCCAAAAGAATTCGGAGCCGGTGCAGAAGATTACCATTGTCCCCAGAACTATGGGGGCGCTGGGTTATGTCATGCATGTGCCTGAGGAGGAGAAGTACCTTCAAACGGAGGCAGAGCTTCACGACAGGCTGGTGAGCCTGCTTGGGGGCCGCGCCGCAGAGGAGCTTGTATTTGGAAGCGTCACCACCGGGGCGGCCAACGATATCGAACAGGCCACGAATATCGCCACGAATATGGTTACCCGGTTTGGCATGAGCAGACGTTTTGGGCTTATGGGGCTGGCGACGGTGGAAAGCGAATACCTTGGCGGAGGCGCAAGGCTGACCTGCAGCGACAGGACGGCGGCCGACGTGGACACGGAAGTAATGGAGACGTTGAAAAGGTGCTATGACGAGGCGAAGGAGCTCCTTTCCGGCAATCGGGAAGTGATGGATAAGCTGGCGGAGCATTTGATAGAAAAAGAAACCATCAGCGGCAAAGAATTCATGAAGATTTACCGCAAGGAAAAAAGAATAGCGGAGCCCTCTGAAAATGGGGAAGAGGCGGAGAAAGCCGGAACAAAGGACGAAAAAAAGAGCCTGCCCGGTGGAAAAGATGGAGAAAATTCAGTAAGCGGGCCGGAAAATCAAGCAGGTATGCAGCCGGGGATTGACGCTGGCACAGGGCCGAAAGCTGGAAATATGCCGAACGCGCAATTTGAAGCAGGGCAGAAAGCAGTAAGCGGGCCAAACGCCCAACAAGAAGCAAAGCCAAAGGACGGAAACATACCAAACACCCAGCTTGGAGCGGAGGCAAAAGCAGAAAACGAGCCAAACGCACAGCCCAAAGCGGATGCCTCAGAATCAGAGGAGCAACATTCCGGGAGCAGCTCTGAAAATGGCAGCCAGCCGGAGAACGGCAGAAAAAATGAAAACAAAGCGACCGGCCGCTTCTCAAACGTTCCTTCGGATTTTAAAAAATGAGTTGATTTGCGAAGCATAACGGCGGTTGTTCCAATGAGCCGAAACGCAGAGCATGACGGCGTTTGTACAATAAGCTGACTTGCGGAGCATGGCGGTGTTTAATACAATAAGCCAACTTGTAAAATATGGGCAAATATAAGGTAGTACGGTGAATGATAAAGAGCCAGAGAGAGAAAGAGGTATATAATGGCGAATGAAGCAAAAACTTCTGCTTTTTTTAGGGAATTATTGCGGGCGGCTAATTATTATGATGACAATGATGTGGTAATTGAAGAACAAAAAAGCGACAATGTTAAAATTGATAAATTGTTAAAAAACGCTTCAAAGCGAGGCAATAAGCGGGGATATCCAGATTTTATATTATATTCAAAAAAATTTCCGGAACTGATTATTGTTGTTGAGGCAAAGGCAGATATTAACAGACACGTCAGTGAAACCATGGATAATTATGCCGATTACGCAGTAGACGGAGCATTATTATATGCATCGTTTCTCGCGCGGGAGTTTGACGTTCTGGCTATTGGAGTTAGCGGAGAAGAAAAAGATAAGCTGCGTTTAAGCCATTATTTACACTTAAAAGAAGAAAAAACAGCTTATCCAATCTTTGATGACAAAATATTGCCAATCAGCGAGTACTTTGAAGGTATACAGCAGAGTAATTATAAGTTTAATCAGGATTACGGAAAACTGATTGCTTATACAAAAATTTTAAATGAGACTTTACATGCAAAAAAAATCAAAGAATCACAAAGGGCTTTGTTGATAAGCGGTATTCTCATTGCCCTAAAAGACAATGCCTTTAAGGCTGGATATAAAAAGCATGAAAGGGTTGAGCAGCTTGTAAAATCGCTGTATACAGCTATTGAAGGCCAGTTATCAAGCGGGGATATCCCACAGAGGAAGATTGACGTTTTAACACATGCGTTTACATTTATAAAAACGAATTCTACTTTAACGGATAAGAAAGAAGGAAAAAAATTTCTTGAAGATTTAATTGATGAAATTGACGAGCAGATTAATGGATTTATGGTAACGCATAAATATGTTGATACGGTGAGCCAATTTTATATTGAGTTTTTGCGCTACGCTAATAATGATAAAGGTCTTGGAATTGTTTTAACGCCGCCGCATATTACGGAATTGTTTGCAGAATTAGCGGAGGTAGATAGGAATAGCGTTATTTTAGATAATTGTTGCGGTACGGGCGGCTTTCTTATCAGTGCAATGAAAAAAATGCTTATTGATGCAAAAGGCGACAAAGCAATAGAAAAGCATATTAAAGAAGAACAATTAATTGGTATTGAATTTCAGGATGATATATACACGCTGCTAATTTCTAATATGATTATCCATCGCGATGGCAGGACGAATATTTATTGGGGGGATTGTTTTTCAGAAATTAAAGATGTTAAGCAGAAATTTAAGCCCACTGTCGGCTTGTTGAATCCGCCATATAAGACCAAAGCATCGGATAT
This sequence comes from Clostridium sp., assembly GCA_023663815.1. Taxonomy (GTDB): domain Bacteria; phylum Bacillota; class Clostridia; order Lachnospirales; family Lachnospiraceae; genus Suilimivivens. The sequence continues at coordinate 15,896 of JAMPGS010000008.1, read as the reverse complement.
TGAGGAATTTGAATTTATATTAAATAACTTGGACGCATTAGAAGCGGGCGGGACTTGTATTGCGATTATTCCTATTAGTTGTGTTATAGAAAAAACGGCGGTTGCGGAAAATTTAAAGAAAAGAGTTTTGGAAAAACATACTTTGGAAGCCGTAATGTCTATGCCCGAAGAATTGTTTCACAATTCAAAGGTAAATACCGTCACATGCGCAGTTATAATTACGGCTAAAAAACCGCACCCTAAAGGGAAAAAGACATGGTTTGCGTATTGCAGGGATGACGGCTATGTTAAAATGAAAAATAAAGGGCGTATTGATGCGAAGCATACATGGAAAAATATAAAGGAAAGTTGGGTAAATGCATATAGAAATCGTGAAGTTATAGACGGCTTTAGCTTAATGCGTGAAGTGAACGAAAAAGATGAATGGTGTGTTGAGGCATATTTGGAGACTGACTACAGTAAATTTACTTTTGAGGACTATGAAAACACCGTAAAAAAATATCTTATGTTTAATATGATGGATATGTCGGGAACCATAGGAAGCGAGGAAGAGGATGAGGACTTGTAAAGTCAGTAAGTTATTTTATGTTAAATATGGCGTCAATTTAGAATTGAATTCCTTGATTCAAGATAGTAACGGTATAAATTTTGTATCCAGAACTTCAAAAAATAACGGCGTATCCGCAAAGGTAAAACCTATCAGTTATATTGAGCCTTTACCGGCTGGGACAATAACGGTTGCAGGCGGAGGGTCGGTTATGGAAACTTTTTTGCAGATGTCTCCATATTACTCAGGCAGAGATTTATACTATTTAACTGCAAAAGTACCTATGACAAACGAGCAAAAATTATTTTATTGTCTATGTCTTCGTGAAAATAAATACAAGTTTTCATATGGAAGGCAGTCGAACGTTACATTGCCCGATTTGCTAATTCCAACGTTAGACAGTATTCCGGAATACGTAAATTATTTTTCTTTGGAAGAATATGGGAAAAATCTTCTTCTTCAGGTTGATTTTCCTGAAAGCAGTTCAAGGTATGAGCAAACGGGTAAAAATGTCCCTCTTGAGAAAATATTTAATGTCGCTGGCGGTATTTCTTCATCGCAGGTTATGAGAAGCAGAGTTAAAGAAAATATAAATTGGATACCATATATTAGACCATCCTATAGACAAGAAACAAGTATTGATGCTTATGTAAATAAAAATGCCGTGCCAAGAGAAAAAATATTTCCCTCTAAAACATTATATGTTTCGACAGACGGACAGGGCAGTCACACATTTTCTTATGTATCTACATTTGAGTTTGTACCAAATAGCAATGTGTCAGTTTTATTGCCTAAGCGAAAGATGGAATTACAAGAAAAACTGTTTTATGCACAGTGCATTACAAATAATCGCTATAAATTTTCATACGGCAGAAAACCGAAAGGGAAAAGATTAAAGTCCATAATGCTGCCGGAATATCCGCCGAATTATGTTCTTGATTATAATATTAATAGCGTAGTACAGAGCTTTAATAGCGTTTTGGAGAAAGTGTAGTATGAATGTAAAGGGTGCGAGCGGACATAAGCTGCACCCTTATCTGTTATGATAAATTCTTTGACTTTAAGTCTTAAAATAACAGGGAGGAAACCACATGTTCAACATCCAAGAGGAATTGAAAAAGCTTCCCAACTGTCCGGGAGTTTATATCATGCATGATGAGAAGGATGCTATCATTTATGTAGGGAAAGCGGTCAACCTCCACAACCGGGTTCGGTCCTACTTTCGCAAAAATATCGGGCGGGGCCCCCAGATAGATAAGATGGTGACGTTAATCAGCCGGTTTGAGTATATCGTTACCGATTCGGAGCTTGAGGCGCTGGTGCTGGAAAACAATTTGATTAAGGAGCACAGCCCCAAGTACAACACCATGCTCAAGGATGACAAAACCTATCCTTATATTAAAGTTACCCTGGGGGAGAGCTATCCGCGGGTTTTGTTTTCCCGGCAGATGAAAAAGGACCACGCGAAATATTTCGGGCCTTACAGCGGCGCGTTCAAGGTAAAAGAGACTATCGACTTAATCAACAAGCTGTACCAGCTTCGGACCTGCAATAAAAATCTTCCCAGAGACTGCGGAAATGAGCGGGCCTGCCTGAATTACCACATCAAACAGTGTACGGCCCCCTGTCAGGGGAATATCTCCGAGGAGGAGTATCAGAAGCAAGTAAAAAAAGCGCTGGACTTTTTAAACGGCAGCTATCAGGACACTTTGAAGGAGCTGGAACAGAACATGCGGGCGGCGGCGGAAAAGCTGGAGTTTGAGGAGGCCGCCAGATACAGGGATTTGTACAACAGCGTGGCGCAGATTGCCTCGGAGCAGAAGATTACGGACAGCGACGGGGAGGACAAGGATATTATCGCGCTGGCCGCCGACGAGCGGGACGCTGTGGTTCAGGTATTTTTTGTGCGGGGAGGCAAGCTTATCGGCAGGGAGCATTTTTATATGACGCATGTGTCGGAGACGCCGCGGGCGCAGATTCTTCTTGATTTTGTAAAGCAGTTTTACGCGGGCACGCCTTTTATCCCAAGGGAACTGATGCTGCAGGAAGCCATCGAGGACATGGAAATTATAGAGCAATGGCTTACCAGCCGGAAGGGCGGCAGGGTTTATATTAAGGTGCCCAAAATCGGCTATAAGGAAAAGCTGGTGGAACTGGCCGCCAAAAACGCTATGCTTGTCTTAAGTCAGGACAAGGAGCGAATCCGCCGGGAGGAAGGGCGGACCATCGGGGCGGTAAAGGAAATTGCCGGGCTTCTTGGCCTTGAGAGCGTAAACCGGATGGAGGCCTATGATATCTCCAATATCAGCGGTTTTGCCAATGTGGGTTCCATGATTGTCTATGAAAAGGGAAAACCCAAGCGCAGCGATTACCGGAAATTTCGGATTAAGACCGTCTCAGGCCCTGACGATTACGCCTGCATGAAGGAGGTGCTCACTAGAAGGTTTGTCCATGGCATGGAGGAGCAGAAGGTTTTGAAGGATAAGGAGTTGGAAAAGGAATTCGGCAGCTTTACGAAATTTCCCGACCTGCTCTTGATGGACGGCGGCAAGGGGCAGGTGAATATTGCCCTTCAGGTTTTAAAAGAGCTGCAGCTTGACATTCCTGTGTGCGGCATGGTGAAGGACGACAACCACAACACTAGAGGGCTTTATTATAAGAACAAAGAAATTGAGATAGACAGGTACGGCGAGGGCTTTAAGCTGATTACCCGGATTCAGGACGAAGCCCACCGCTTTGCCATCGAGTATCATCGCTCCCTGCGCTCCAAGGCGCAAGTGAATTCCGTGCTGGACGGGATACCCGGTGTGGGGCCTGCAAGAAGAAAAGCCCTGATGCGCAGGTTTAAGTCCATCGAGGAGATTAAAAACGCGGAGGTGGAGACGCTGGCCGGGGTAGACGAGATACCGGAGACGGTGGCTCGGCATATTTATGATTTTTTCCACAAAGCGGAGGGGTGATATTGAGATTTAAACGCTTTTGTGCTACACTTACACATAGAAAAGCAAAGCATTTACACCGAGAAAGGGATAAGTCATGGCAAGCGTAAAATTGCAACAGGTTATTGATAAAATGCAGTTGGAAAATCTGACGCCGGAGCTGGATATTTCCAAAAGAAAAATAACGCAGCCGGATATCAACCGGCCGGCCCTTCAGCTTACGGGCTATTTTGAGCATTTTGAGGCCACTAGAATACAGGTCATCGGGTTTGTGGAGTACACTTATATGCAGTCTCTGTCGGAGGAGAGGCAGCGGGAGGTGCTCACGAAATTTTTATCCTTCGACTTACCGGCAATTGTGTTCTGCCGGGAGCTGAAGCCGGACGAACTTTTCAGGGAAATAGCGGTGGAAAACAATATTCCTATTTTAATGTCGCAGAAGGCCACCTCGGCCTTTTCGGCGGAGTTGATTAAATGGCTGAACGTGCGGCTGGCGCCCTGCATTTCCGTTCACGGCGTGCTGGTGGATATTTACGGCGAGGGAGTTTTGATTACCGGCGAGAGCGGTATTGGAAAATCTGAGGCGGCATTGGAATTAATTAAGAGAGGCCATCGTCTGGTGACGGACGACGCAGTGGAAATCCGCCGGGTGAGCGCGGAAACGCTGGTAGGCTCCGCACCCGACATCACCAAGCATTTTATCGAGCTTCGGGGCATTGGGATTGTGGATGTAAAGACGCTTTTCGGTGTGTCCAGCGTCAAGGATACCCAGAACATCGACTTGGTTATTCGTCTTGAGGATTGGGATAAGGAAAAAGAATACGACAGGCTGGGGCTTGAGGAGGAGTACACGGAATTTTTGGGAATCAAGGTAGTGTGCCACAATATCCCTATCCGTCCGGGAAGGAATCTTGCGGTTATCTGCGAGTCGGCGGCCATCAACCACCGTCAGAAGAGAATGGGCTATAACGCGGCTCAAGAGCTGTATCGGCGGGTTCAGGAATCCCTTGCCAGACGGCGGCTTGAGGCGGAGGATGACGAATATTAAAATTTTGCCCGAAAGGCATAAAATAAGGGAACTATAATAAAAATAAAGAGAGGGATGCGTATGAGTCAGTACATTTTTGGAGTGGACATTGGGGGAACAACGGTAAAGCTGGGTCTTTTTGACGTGGAAGGCAATCTTTTTGACAAGTGGGAGATTCCAACTAGAACGGAGGAGGGCGGCGGCAAAATCCTGCCCGACATTGCGGAGAGCGTCAGCGCAAAAATAAAGGAAAAAGGGATTGCCGTGGAGGACGTTGCGGGGGTTGGCGTCGGCGCGCCGGGGCCCGTTGACAGCGAGGGCGTTATCTATAAGGCAGTCAATTTGGGCTGGGGCGTTTTCAGCATGAAAAAGACGCTGGAAGATATTTTACATTTGCCGGTGATGGCCGGAAACGACGCTAATGTGGCCGCGTTGGGCGAAATGTGGAAAGGCGGCGGTCAGGGCAGCAGCGATTTAATTGTGGTAACGCTCGGCACAGGCGTGGGCGGCGGCATCATCACAGGCGGGAGAGTTTTGACGGGCGTCAAAGGCGCAGGCGGCGAAATCGGCCATGTGCATGTAGAGAACGCGGAGACGGAGAGCTGCAACTGCGGAAATAAGGGCTGCTTAGAGCAGTACACCTCCGCCACGGGTATTACCAGACTTGCTAACCGCAAGCTGGCGGCAAGCGATAAGGACAGCATCCTCCGGGGAGGAGAGGTTTCCGCAAAGACGGTTTTTGACGCTGTGAAGCAGAAGGACGCCCTTGCAATGGAGGTTGCGGAAGAGTTTGGCAAATATTTGGGGGACGGCCTTGCGGTCATCGCCAGCGTGGTAAATCCCGACACCATTGTTATCGGCGGCGGCGTTTCCAAAGCCGGGGAAATCTTGATTGACTACATCAAGCCCCACTATGAGAAGAACGTATTCCATGCCAGCAGGCAGGTGAAATTCGCCCTTGCAACCTTGGGGAACGACGCGGGCATTTACGGCTCGGCAAGGCTGGTATTGGATGCCATTAAAGAAAAGAAATAGCGGATACTCCGTAAAAACATAATTTAAAACTGCGCTGCGGGGATAAAAGCAGGCGGCATGGAGGCAGGCGTGGAAAAGCTCAGTTCATTTGTATATGAATTCATAAAAACTTACGTGCCGGAGGAAGATATTTTAATAGACGAACCCATGCGCAGGCATACCACCTTCCGGGTGGGCGGGGAGGCGGATTGTCTTGTGAGAATCAGCCGCCCCGGCCAGCTTGCCGCCTTGATTCCTTATTTCAAAAAAGAAGGAATCGACTGCTTTGTCGTTGGAAACGGCAGCAATCTACTGGTGGGGGATAAGGGCTACCGGGGCGTTATTCTGCAGGTGGGAAATAAAATGTGTGCGGCTAAAGCGGAGGGAAGCCGTATCACAGCCGAGGCGGGGATGTTGCTTTCAGCGGCGGCAAGGTACGCTTTGGCTCAGGGATTAACCGGGCTTGAGTTTGCCTCCGGGATTCCCGGAACCTTGGGCGGCGGCGTGATGATGAATTCCGGCGCTTACGGGGGCGAGATGAAGCAGGTGGTGGAAAAGGCTGTTGTTCTTGATGAAAAGGGAGAAATTTTTACCCTTGCAGGCGGGGACATGGAATTTGGCTACCGCAGCAGCATCATCAAGAAAAAACATTTGATTGTGCTGGAGGCAACGCTTGCCCTTGCAATGGGGGATAAAAAGGAAATTCAGGCAAAGATGGAGGAGCTTGCCCAAAAGCGGAAGGAAAAGCAGCCCTTAGAGTTTGCCAGCGCGGGCAGTACTTTCAAGAGACCGGAAGGGTATTTCGCCGGTAAGCTGATTATGGAGGCGGGCCTTAGGGGCTATGGCGTGGGAGGCGCAAGGGTTTCCGAAAAGCATTGCGGGTTTGTGATTAACGACGGAAGCGCGTCGGCGGCCGACGTGGCGGCCGTGATAAGGGAAGTACAAAATAGGGTAAAGGAAAAAGCAGGCGTTTTGTTGGAGCCTGAGGTGATATTTCTGGGGGACTTTTAATCATGCGTTTTGTGGTGGTGACAGGTATGAGCGGCGGCGGGAAAAGCACCGCCCTGCGGATGCTCGAAGACGCCGGGTATTATTGTGTGGACAATCTTCCGGTTGCTTTGATTGAAAAGTTTGTGGAGCTGATTGCAACTCCCGACGGCGAGGTTACCAAGGTGGCCCTTGGTTTGGACGCGCGGGCGGGACAGGCCTTTGAGGAGGTTCGGCAGATACTGGAAAAGCTGAAAGACAACGGCTATGCTTTTGAGATTCTTTTTATGGAAGCCAACGACAGGACGCTGCTCAAGCGATACAAGGAGACAAGGCGGGTACATCCCCTTTCCCCTTTCGGAAGAATTGAGGACGGTATCAGGAAGGAAAGAGAAATTTTAAGTAAAATCCGGGAGAAAGCCGACTATGTAATGGACACCTCGCGGCTTTTAACCAGAGAGCTCAAGGAGGAGCTGGACAAGATTTTTGTGCAGAACGAGGGATACAACAGCTTGATGGTGACAATTTTGTCCTTTGGATTCAAGTATGGAATCCCCGCGGATGCGGATCTTGTGTTTGACGTGCGATTTTTGCCTAACCCGTTCTATATCGATGAGTTAAAGCATAAGACTGGTAATGAAAAAGAGGTTCAGGATTACGTGATGAGCTTTCCTGAGGCCCATGTTTTTATTGAAAAGCTGGCGGATTTGGCGGAATTTTTGATTCCTAACTATGTGAAGGAAGGAAAATACCAGTTGGTAATTGGAATCGGCTGTACCGGCGGGAAGCATAGGAGCGTGACGCTGGCGAATAAATTGTATGAAAGCATGAAAAATAAAGGCGAATATGGAATTAAAATTGCACACCGGGACGTGGGACAAGGGGTGTAATTTTCGAAGGAAGGGACAGTAGAAAAATGTCGTTTTCATCGAGCGTAAAGGAAGAGCTGGAGAGGGTGGTTCCGGGCTCAAGGCATTGCCAGCTGGCGGAACTTGCGGCAATTATTTGTTTTGGTTGTAAAATTGGAACAAAAGAAAATAAAGGGGAAGAAATTACAATATATTCTGAAAATCCTTTTGTATCCAGAAAATACTTTACATTATTGAAAAAAACGTTTAATATAAGTGTTAATGTTGAGAAAGTGTTGCAGTCTGTTAAGATAATAGACGAAAGCGGGCGTATGCATCCGCTTTCCGAGGAAATCAATCCACTGCTCATTAAAAACAGCTGCTGCAGGAGGGCGTTTTTAAGAGGAGCTTTTTTATGTATTGGCTCCATGAGCGACCCGCGCAAGGGATACCATATGGAATTTGTGTGCGAGCACCAGGCGCAGGCGCAGCAAATTAGGCAGGTTATCTGCAGCTTTGAAATAGAAGCAAAAATTGTAAAGAGAAAAAAATATCACGTGGTCTATCTAAAGGAAAGCGAAAGCCTTGTGGATTTATTAAATATTATGAACGCCCATGTGTCTTTGATGCAGCTTGAGAGCCTGCGGGTGGAAAAGGAAGTCCGTAATTCCGTAAACAGGCAGGTAAATTGCGAGGCGGCCAACATCACCAAAACGGTAAAGGCGGCGGGCGGGCAGATAGAGGATATTTTGTATTTGCAAAAGCACTATGGTCTTTCAAATCTGCCAGAGCCCTTGCGGCAGATGGCGGAGGTTCGGCTGGAGCATCCGGAAAGCTCTCTTTTGGAGTTGGGGAAGTACCTTAATCCGCCGGTAGGTAAGTCCGGCGTAAATCATAGATTGCGAAAGCTTGGCGAGATGGCGCGGCAGGTTGCCGAGCAGGTTGCCGGGGCAAACGAGCATAGCGGCTAACATGACAGATTGCATAGCAATCAGCAAGGCAGCTTGCATAGCAAATTGGCTGAATAAGGCGGGTAGCCAGCTTGCCGAGCAGGTTAAGGGATAAAGGAGGAGATATTATGATTGAAAGGTCTATTAAAATTGAATTAAACGGAGGGCTGGAGGCAAGGCCGGTAGCCATGCTTGTACAGGTGGCAAGCCAGCATGAAAGCTCCGTTTATATTCAGACGGAAGGGAAAAAGGTAAACGCCAAAAGCATTATGGGAATGATGAGCCTTGCGCTGAACTCAGGCGAATCCATTACCGTGGTGGCGGACGGCAGCGACGAGCAGGAAGCGTTACAGTCTATTGAAGAGTACTTAAGCGGCGGCAAGCAATAGGATTTGTAAAGATGGAAAAGAAAAAAATGCTTTTCATCTACAACCCAAGAGCCGGGAAAGCAAAAATCAGAAGCAATCTTTTAGATATCATTGATATTTTTGCGAAGGCGGGCTACGAGGTCACGGCTTATCCTACCCAAATGAAAGGGGACGGGATAAAGGCGGTGAAGGAACGGAAGCTGGGATACTATGATATCATCGCGTGCAGCGGCGGCGACGGCACGCTGGACGAGGTAGTGTCCGGTATGATGCAGTGCGACAGAAGAATCCCTATCGGGTATGTGCCTGCGGGAACCACCAATGATTTTGCGAACAGCCTCCGTATTCCGCGGGACATGATTCGCGCGGCGCAGGTGATTATAGAGGGAAAAACCTTCGGTTGCGATATCGGCGCTTTCAACGACGACTTTTTTGTTTATATTGCAGCCTTTGGGCTGTTTACGGACGTTTCCTACGAGACGCCGCAGGACATTAAGAACGTTCTGGGCCACATGGCCTATATCCTTGAGGGGATGCGCAGGCTTTCCAATATGAAGTCCTATCAAATGCGTGTGGAGAGCGACCAGTTATCTGTGGAAGGCGAATTTTTATTTGGAATGATTACCAACTCTACTTCGGTGGGAGGCTTTAAGCGAATCACCGGGAAGTATGTGCAGTTAGACGACGGGGAGTTTGAGGTGGTCTTGATTAAAAGGCCCGCCAACGCTATCGAATTGAATTTAGTGATGGCGGCTCTGATAAACCGGAACGTCAATATAGACTGCATGTACTGCTTTAAGACCTCTTCTCTGAAAGTGACTTCCGAGGAGGAGATTGCATGGACGCTGGACGGAGAGTTTGGGGGGAAGCACCGGGAAGTGGATATCAAAAATAAGCGGCAGGCGTTGGAAATCCGGGTGCCTGAAGCTTGAAAGTTGTCCGGCAAAGTTTTTTGCAATTTTCTTTGGATAAATTTCGCTAGGATATTTTTTCTTAAAATAATTCTTGGTTAATAAATGTTTGTTTGACAAATTTTTATCATGCATTGCTTTGCAATTTGGTAGGAATCTGTTATAATGTACTCATAAAAAGAAAATATAAAGAAAGGGTGATTAAAATGCCATTAGTAACAACAACTGAAATGTTTAAAAAGGCTTATGATGGCGGTTACGCTATCGGCGCTTTCAATGTCAACAACATGGAAATCGTTCAGGCGATTACCGAAGCTGCTGACGAATTGAAATCTCCTATTATTCTCCAGTGCTCCTCAGGCGCAAGAAAGTATGCGAAACATGCTTATCTGGTGCATCTTGTAAAGGCTGCTTTGGAGGAGACAAATATTCCGATTGCATTGCATTTGGACCACGGCGGAGATTTTGAAATCTGCAAACAGTGTATCGACGGTGGCTTTACTTCCGTTATGATTGACGGTTCTTCACTTTCTTATGAAGATAACATTGCCGTTTCCAAGAAGGTAGCCGACTATGCCCATGAAAGAGGCGTTGTGGTAGAGGCTGAGCTTGGAACTCTTGCAGGTATTGAAGATGACGTTAAGGTAGAGCACGGCGCAGAATCCTACACGCAGCCTGAGCAGGTTGAGGATTTTGTAAATAGGACAGGCGTTGACTCTCTGGCAATTGCCATTGGAACAAGCCACGGCGCTTACAAGTTTAAACCGGGCCAGAAGCCTCAACTGCGTTTTGATATTCTTGATGAAGTGACGAAGAGACTTCCGGGCTTCCCGATTGTTCTTCACGGCGCATCCTCCGTACTTCCCAAGTATGTGGATATCATCAATGCAAACGGCGGAAAGCTTGAGGACGCTATTGGTATTCCTGAGGAAATGCTCCGTCAGGCGGCAAGGTCTGCGGTATGTAAGATTAACATTGACTCTGACCTTCGTCTTGGCCTTACGGCAGGAATCAGAGAACATATGGCTCTCCATCCCGACCATTTTGACCCCAGACAGTATTTGACGGATGCGCGCGCTTACGTAAAAGAAGTGGTTGCGCACAAGATTACTACCGTTCTTGGTTCAGAAGGAAAGGCTTGAGGCTGAAAGTTATATTTGAAGGATATTTACGGGCAGGGATGAATTTTGCATCCCTGCCTGTTTTTTGTGATAATGAAAACCAAAAAGCAGAAAAATAAATTATAAAGATTGTCGAATATTTGATTATATGATATTATAATTTTGAAAGTAACCGTGTTACAAGGTGGTGAACCTCCCTAACTTGCAAAAGAAGGGAGGTGGTGTATATGAGTACTTACGAAGTTTTGACTTTGTTAATACTTTTCGGAACGTTTCTCGTTGCGCTGCTTGCCTACATAGATAGGAATAACAAGCGAAAATAAATAAGCCTGCCTTGTAATCTTAGCCGGTTCAAGGCAGGCTTACAAACCTGAATTAGAGAGGCTAACCACTTTGTGGGCGGTTGCTTTCCTTACATTCATAATATAGCATAGAAAGACGAATTATTCAAGCAATTATAAAAATTAATTAAAATTGCTTGCTTTTTTATTCCCCTTCCGCCGCCTGCTCCTGCATTTTCTGAATCTCAGAATCGAAGGAAAGCATAGGCTTTGCGCCGATATCCGTCTTTGTCACCTTGCGGGCCAGATAATTTTTGGTGATAGCAAACACCGTTCCCGAAAGGGCAAGGACGCCGATTAAGTTGGGAATTGCCATTAAGGCGTTTAAGGTATCCGCAATTTCCCAAGCAAGGTCAAAGCTCATAGTTGCGCCAAACACGATGCAGACGACGAAAATAACCTTGTAGACAATGGTTGCCTTGGTGCCGAATAAGTACTCGCAGGACTTTGTACCGTAAAAGGACCAGCCTAGAACGGTGGAGAAGGCAAACAGGCAGATGGCAATTGCAACGAATCCGCCGGCAAGAGTGCCAAGGCCTTCCGACAGGGCTTCGCTTACAAGGGAAGCGCCCGTGGCGGAGCTTAAAACCTCGCCCGTCTCAAGGTCAATCAGGCCGGAGCTTAAGACGGTAAACGCGGTCAGAGTGCAGACAACAATGGTGTCAAAAAACACCTCAAAGATGCCCCACATGCCCTGAACCACCGGTTCTGTCACGTTGGATGCGGAGTGGACCATAACCGAGGAGCCCAGCCCGGCTTCGTTGGAGAACACGCCTCTCTTAAAGCCCATAGTCATGGCCTGTTTAATCATCATGCCTACGGTTGCGCCTGCAATGGGACGAAGGCCGAAAGCGTTGGTAAAGATAGCGGCAAACACCGCGGGTACGGAAGTGATGTTTAAAATCAAAACGATAACGGTTCCAACTATGTAAGCGCAGGCCATGAAAGGCACAATTTTTTCTGTCACATTTCCAATGGCCTTAATGCCGCCCAAAACCACCAAAGCGGCAATCACGGCGATGATGATGCCGGTTGCAAGGGGCGGAATTTTAAAAGTGTCCTCCATGGAGCTTGCAATCTCATGCACTTGCGTCATGTTTCCAATTCCAAAGGAAGCAAAAACGCAGAAAAGGGAAAACAGGATTGCAAGGGGCTTTGCCAGAACGCCGACGGCCTTTTTTCCTTTTAAGCCGTCCTGAAGGTAGTACATGGCGCCGCCAGACCACTCGCCTTTTGGATTTTTGCGCCGGTAATAAATGCCAAGCACATTTTCAGAGTAATTTGTCATCATGCCGAACAGGGCGGAAAGCCACATCCAGAACACGGCCCCTGCGCCGCCGGTGATGATGGCCCCGGCCACTCCGGCGATATTGCCCACCCCGATGGTAGCCGCAAGGGCGGTGGAAAGGGCTTGAAATTGGGAGATGGAAGTTTCTTCCTTTCCGGTATGGGCCGTCACATGTTTTTTCTTGAAAATGGCAAGAAAGGTTTCGTTCATCCAGTGCTTTATGCGCGTAATCTGGAAAAATTTCATTCCAATTGTCAGATAGATGCCTGTGCCGATAATCAGTATCAGCATGGGAATTCCCCACACCACGCCGTTTATGGCGCTGTTGACATTCGAGATAATATTCATTACATTATCCATAATTTTTTCCTCCTCATTTTGTGTCGCTTAAAAATAAAGAGAATTTACCCCTGTGGGAAATCCTCTTTGATTACGCTTCTTACTATACATGAAAAAATGGGAAAGCACAAGAAAAAAATAAAAAAAGCCTTATAAAAAGGGAGGATGCCAGATAAACTTCCGCTTATCTGGCATTTATTATGAAAAAGTTATTAATAAATCAGTTACTTGAGGTTTGCCTTATTTGTGTTGCTTGTTTGTATCTTATGATGTTAGTATAGGGCACAGAAATGTCTAAAGAATGTTTTTCAAATTAAGATTTTGAAAATTAAATGTGAACATAATATGAACGAGGGGTAAGGGCGAATTCCATTGCAAAATTTCCAGAAAATCGTAAAATAGAATTAAAACAAAGAAGATACGGTGAAAATGCCGACGATAAATTAACGACGTCGGCGGAATGGAGGTATTTTAATGGAAAGAAAACAATTGCGAGTAGGAGTTATCGGGTGCGGGGCAATCAGCGACATTTATCTGAAAAATATGATAAATGAGTTTGACAATCTGGAAGTCGTTGCCTGCGCCGCGCGGCATCTTGAAAGCGCGCAGAAAAAGGCGCAGCAGTACGGTATTAAGGGCTGCACGGTGGAGGAGTTGCTAGCCGATACTACCATTGGTATGGCGGTGATTTTAACGCCTGCGCCCACTCATTACGAGCTGATTAAGCAGGCTTTGGAGGCCGGAAAGCATGTTTACACAGAAAAAACAATCACGATTGCGCCGGATACGGCAAAGGAGCTTTTGGAGCTTGCGGACGCAAAGGGGCTTTATCTGGGCTCTGCGCCGGACACTTTTATGGGGGCTTCATGGCAGACAGCTAGAAAGTTGATTGACGAGGGAAAGCTGGGAGAGATAACCTCCTTCCAAGTCAGCGCAAACCGCGATTTGGACTTATTAACCAGCATGTTCAGCTTCCTGCGGATGCCGGGCGGGGGAATCTGCTACGATTACGGCGTGTATTATTTGACCGCGCTGGTAAGCCTTTTGGGCCCTGCGGCGCGGGTGTCGGCAGTTGTTAAAAATTTGAAGCCGGTTCGCGTGAACGTTCTGCCCCAATCCCCGGAATATGGAAAGGAATTCTCCTATCCCAATGAAAGTCAGGTGACGGCGGTTCTGGAACTGGAAAATGGAGTTGCCGGCAATTTTGCCTTAAACGGCGACAGTATTCTTGTAGACCAGTCACAATTTATCCTTTATGGGACGAAAGGAATTTTAAAGCTTACCGACCCCAATCAGTTTGGAGGAAAGAATTTGTTTATGGCAAACGGCTACGATTTTGAAAATCCTCCTGCGTGGGAAGAGGTGGAGAATACCTTTGCCCATGAGGAAAACAGCCGGGGCATCGGCCCCTCCGAGATGGCGGACGCTATTTTGTCGGGAAGAAAGAACCGAGCCAGCAAGGAAATGGCGTATCATGTGCTGGATATCATTGATAAAATGATGAAGAGCAGCGACAGCGGAAGTTTTGAGGCGGTGGAATCCACCTGTGCGAAGCCGGAGCCTATGGAGATGTAAGAGCTGCGGAGCGTGATGATTAAAAAAGAAAGAGTGAAAGATAAATCTTTCACAGGAGAAGTTTGTGTCTGCGCTGCATCCATAAACTCCACAAGCAGCGCAGAAATGAGGAAAATGATGGGACAAGCGCCCCGCCGTTTGCGGAATTATGGGATTGTGGTTTTGCCGCTTGCGGCGGGGTGTTGAATTTGGGAAGAAATAGAGGAAATAAGCGTGGACGGGGCAAAAGCTTTTACAATTATGATGAGAGATACCGCGGTGATGCGGGTGGATTTTGACGCATTGCAGTATGAGGTGCTCTGTGAAAAATATCTTCCATATCCCCTCGGGGCAGGATTCGGAAAATACCGGGGCCAAGCGAAATAAAATCCGCTTACGACATGACCCAAATGGTGGTTGCCGCCCGCAAAAACGAGGAGGCGGTTGTAAGCTGGCTGGCAAACAGGGCGCTGCTTTTAAGCCGCGCAAACGCAAAGTGGATTTACAATTTATGTCATTTTGAGCAGACCGGCACGGACGAGCAGCGCGTAAAAATTGCCATGGCCTGCAGGGCGGTATCGGTGCTAGACCCCTATTGGCTGAAGTTTGACGACGACGGAAGCTTGTCATGGAATGAGGTTGACGTAAAGCAGAATCCTTTGAATGAGATTGTGGCCCAGGTGGCGCTGCACGGGAAGTCTTTGACCCTTCAAGGCTCTCTGGTTACTCCTGAGCTGACGACAAACGGCGCATACGCCAAGGCGTGGAGGCGGCATCCCGACAACTTGTTATGGCTGTACAAGCTGGGGGCCAACGGCAACACGGAATCCCGGATAGAGGTGATGTGCTCAAACCTTTTGGATAAAATGAACGTGGAGCATGTCCACTATGAGGCCGGGGAGGACGAGGGCAAGTATGTCTGCATGTGCCCGTGTATGACGACGGAGACGAAAGCGGTTTTGACGGGCATGGAGTTTATTTCCTATTGTAATGTGAATGGAATTGACCCGGACGAGCGCATGTTTGAGATTGACGGAGAGAGCATTTATAAGATGTGGATTGTTGATTTTTTAATCAGCAACCGCGATAGGCACGGGCAGAATTGGGGGTTTTTCTATGACACGGAAACTATGGAGATTTTGGGCTGCTATCCCCTGTTCGACCACAATAATGCCTTTGATATAGATTATATGCGGGATATGGACGCCCCCTACCAGTTTGACAATATGACAATCCGGCAGGCGGCAAAAAAGGCTATGGAAAAAGTGGATTTTCATTTTACAGCGCCGATTACAAGGGAGGATTTTATCACGGAAAGACAGTATCGGAGCTTTCGGAAGCGGGCGGAGTATTTAGGGTTGGAGATGGAAGGGGAGTAGTGTATAGTGAAATTAGTTAGCTACAATATACGTTAAATGGGGGATTAATAATGGGAGAAAATAATACCAGCAATATTGGTTTTGAAAAGCAGATATGGGATGCAGCTTGCGTTTTGCGGGGAAATATGGACGCTTCGGAGTATAAATCGGTTGTTCTTGGGCTTATCTTTTTAAAATATATTTCTGACCGCTTTGAGGCTAAGTATAATGAACTAGTAGAAGAGGGAGACGGTTTTGAAGAGGATATAGATGAATACACCGCCGAGGGTATCTTTTTTGTGCC
>JAMPGS010000089.1 GCA_023663815.1 Clostridium sp. | reverse complement strand
GATTTGGAGGACTACATCGCGGTGAAGGATAAGGCCATTGCGGACTACGAGGACCGCCAGAGATGGAAGAAGATGATGCTGGTAAATATTGCAAAGGCGGGCTTTTTCTCCTCCGACAGAACCATTGAGGAGTACAACAGGGATATCTGGAAGCTGAAATAGATATAAGGCAAGTATAAGAGCTAAAGTAAATATAAAAGCAAATGTAAGAGCAGATATAAATGTGAAACAGATAAAAAATAGGTATAAAATAAGTGGGGAACCGGGCGCGGTTAATGCGCTTGGTTAAGCAAAAATAAGAAAGGATAAGCGTAATTATGGAAGAGACAATGAAGGATTACGAAAAGGAGCTTGAGGCCTCTTTTCGTACAATCAACGAGGGGGATGTGATTCAAGGGACGGTGATTGACGTCAACGAGGAGGAAGTGTCCTTGGATTTAAAATATTACACCCAAGGGATTATCAAGGCGGCGGATATGAGCGACGACCCGGCGTTTTCCGTTTTGGACGACGTGAAAATCGGGGATGTGATTGAGGCCTCCGTGGTGAAGATGGACGACGGACAGGGAAATATCCTCCTTTCCAAGAAGGAAGCCAACGCGGAGCTGGCATGGGATGTCTTAAATCGTTATCTTGAGGAAAAAACTCCGCTGCCCGTCAAGGTAAACGGGGTGGTAAACGCTGGCGTTATCGCATACGTGGAGGGAATCAGGGGCTTTATACCGGCCTCCCACTTGGCCCTTTCCTATGTGGAGGATTTAAATACCTATCAGGGAAAAGAGTTGACCGTTCGGGTCATCACGGTAGATAAGGAAAAGAAAAAGCTGGTGCTTTCCGCCAAGGAAGTGCTGCGGGAGCAAGAGAAGGAAGCTCACGACCACAAGATTGCCATGCTGGCGCCGGGGACCGTTATGGAAGGGATTGTGGAGAGCCTTCAGCCTTACGGGGCCTTTGTGGATTTGAAGGACGGCCTCAGCGGTCTGGTTCATATTTCCCAGATTAGCCAGAGGAGGATTAAAAAGCCCTCCGAGGTGCTTGCCGTGGGGGATAAGGTAAAGGTAAAAATATTAAATACGGATAACGGAAAGATATCCTTGAGCATCAAGGCCGCCTCTGATGAGAAGGAAGCGGAGGAAACGGAGCGCGTTGACGCTTCCAAGTACAGCTCACGAGAAAGCTTTGGAACCAGCCTTGGAGATATTTTTGCAAAATTAAATTTAAAATAGCAGGAGTCTTTTATGTTTGCATATTGCTTATTTGACTTGGACGGCACGCTGACGGACCCCAAGGAGGGTATCACAAAATCGGTGCAGCACGCCCTTCGGGCCTTTGGCATAGAGGAACCTGATTTAAAGAAGCTTGAGCCCTTTATCGGCCCGCCGCTGAAAGACAGTTTTATGGAGTTTTACGGTTTTTCAGAGGAGGAGGCCGTAAGGGCTATTGCTGTTTATCGGGAGAGATTTGCGCCTATAGGCATCTTTGAAAATCAAATTTATCCGGGAGTGCCGGAAATGCTTGCGCGGCTGCACAAAAGAGGCGTAAAGCTGGCGGTAGCTTCCAGCAAGCCGATAGATTTTGTGGTTCGGATTCTGGCCCACTTTGAGATTGACAAGTACTTTGACGTGGTGGTTGGAAGCGAGCTAAACGGCAATAGGGTCACAAAAGAGGAAGTTGTGGAGGAGGCTCTTGAACAGCTTGGAATATTGACTATATCGGTCACGGAAAGGCATAGGCTTTGTGCTATGATAGGAGACAGGAAGTTTGATATTCAGGGGGCAAAGGCTTACGGGCTTACCGGCGTGGGTGTGAGATTTGGCTACGCGGGCGAGGGAGAGCTGGAGGAAGCGGGCGCGGAGTACATAGCGGCGACGGTGGAGGAGCTGGAAGGATTTCTATGAAAAACTTTTGGATCATGATGAATATGAGGTGGAGCCGGGAGGATATGTCCGGCTGGAATTCTTTTCGGAAGACGGCCTATTTGCTTTGGCCCCTGCTGGTTTATTTTATCGTCCACGACGTGGCGCAGTTTCTGCTTTGGGCGGTCTGCGGCCTTTTGACCGCTGGAAGTGAAGATTTAAGTATGTTCGCGGCGGCAAACGCGTTGACCCTGCGTGGCATAATAAACGGGCTGGCGATTTTGACCGGTGTAGTCATTATATGGAAAGCGGTGCGGCTGGAAATTGCCGGTGAAGAAAAGGCGGCTAGAAAGTTTGTTGAAGCAAAAGAGGACGGAAAATCCAGCGAAAAAAAGGCGGCTGAAAATTCTGGCAGAGAAAAGGCAGACGAAGGAAGCGGCGGGAAAAAAGAGACCGGTGAGAAAAAAACGGACGGAATTTTCGTCGGCCGGGCGGAGCCTTTCACCCGCTATTTTGTGCTGACGGTGGTGGCTTTCTTGGCGTCGCTGGGGCTAAACCTTTTGCTGAATCTGCTGGGGCTTACCTCAGCCTTTAAGTCTTATGAAGAGACGGCGAAGGCGCAGTACGGCGTGAATTTTATTGTAGGGCTGTTTTTGTATGGGCTTGTCTCCCCCTTTGCGGAGGAGGCCGTTTTTCGCGGGCTGATTTACAATAGAATGAAGCGGTGCTTTAATTATCCCCTTGCTCTTTTTGTGTCCTCCCTGCTTTTCGGCTGTTATCACGGAAATCCGGTGCAGGCCCTTTACGGGATGGTTCTAGGCCTTTTAATTGCGTGGTGCTATGAAAAGTGCGGAAGCTTCGCCGCTCCCGTGCTGTTTCATAGCGCGGCGAATTTGAGCATGTACGTGATAACCTATTTCGGCGGCTTTGCCAGCATAAGCAAATCGGCGGGGATTGGAATAGCGGCGTCGTCGCTGCTGGGAGCGGGCGGGTTTTTGTGGTATTTTAAGAAGTATTCCGAAAAGGCTTAATAAGGGTGTCAAATTATTGAAACAGAAAGTAAAATGTCAGATAATATCTATATAAACATATAAATATTCAAATAATCTGACAATTCCTCAAAAAGTTGTTATTTACAAAAAAAGAAAATAGGTGTATATTCATACTTGCAGGTCGCAAAGGAGCGGTTTTAAGGCTCTTTGCGGCCTTTCTTGCGCGGGCAACGAGCCAAAGGTCGGCGCAAGCGCTCTCATTTGGCGACTGCCGCGACAGCGAGGCGAAAGCCGAGATATGTAGATTAAAGGAGAAAATTATGTTTGATGCAAAAAACACCCGCCCCAAAGCCCCTCTTTACCGGGCGGAATTTGAACACGATAATTGCGGTATCGGCGCATGTGTGAATATCAAGGGAACGAAAAGCCGGGAGACGGTGGAGAACGCCCTGAAGATTGTGGAAAATTTAGAGCATCGCGCCGGAAAGGACGCGGAGGGGAAAACCGGCGACGGCGTGGGAATCCTAACGCAGATTCCCCACAAGTTTTTTGAGAAGGTGACGAAGCCGCTGGGTATTTCCATAGGAAAAGAGAGGGAATACGGCGTTGGCATGTTCTTTTTTCCGCAGGAGGAGCTGCGCAAAAATCAGGCGAAAAAGATGTTTGAAATTATTGTGGAAAAGGAAGGGCTTACCTTCCTTGGCTGGCGGGAGGTTCCCACCAACCCTTCCGTGCTGGGCCATAAGGCGGTGGAGTGTATGCCCCACATTATGCAGGCCTTTATCAAAAAGCCTGCGGGGGTGGAAAAGGGCGTTGCTTTCGACAGGCTTTTGTTTGTGGCAAGGCGCGTGTTCGAGCAGTCCTCCGACGATACCTATGTGGTATCCCTTTCCAGCAGAACCATTGTGTACAAGGGGATGTTTTTGGTAGGCCAGCTACGCACCTTTTTTGCGGATTTACAGGATAAGGATTACGAGTCGGCCATTGCAGTGGTACATTCCCGTTTTTCCACCAACACCAATCCCAGCTGGGAGCGGGCCCACCCCAACCGCTTTATTGTACATAACGGGGAAATTAATACCATAAGGGGCAACGCGGATAAGATGCTTGCGCGGGAGGAAAACATGGAATCGGAGCACCTGCGCGGCCTGCTCCATAAGGTGCTTCCGGTGGTAAACACGGCTGGCTCCGACTCTGCCATGCTGGACAATACGCTGGAATTTCTGGTAATGAGCGGGATGGAGCTGCCCCTTGCGGTGATGATTACCATTCCTGAACCATGGGATAATAATAAAACCATGAGCCAGCATAAGCGGGATTTTTATCAGTACTACGCCACCATGATGGAGCCATGGGACGGCCCGGCATCTATTTTGTTCTGCGACGGCGATATGATGGGGGCGGTGCTGGACAGGAACGGCCTGCGCCCTTCCAGATATATGATTACCGACGACGACCAATTGATTCTTTCCTCCGAGGTGGGCGTGCTGGACATTGAGCCTTCCAAGATTCTTGTAAAGGAGCGGCTCCGTCCCGGAAAGATGCTCTTAGTGGACACGGTAAAGGGAAAAGTGATTGACGACGACGAGCTGAAGGAAACCTACGCGTCCAGACAGCCCTACGGGGAATGGCTTGACAGGAATTTAGTGCATCTCCACGATTTAAAAATTCCCAACGAGCGGGTGCCGGAATTCACCTCCGAGGAGCGGGAGCGGTTGCAGAAGGCCTTCGGCTACGCCTATGAGGAGGTAAAAAACAGTATTCTCCCCATGGCGAAAAACGGCGGGGAGGCTATTGCGGCTATGGGTGTGGATACGCCTTTGCCGGTGCTGAGCAAAACCCACCATCCATTGTTTCATTATTTTAAGCAGCTTTTTGCCCAGGTGACAAATCCCCCTATCGATGCAATCAGGGAGGAGGTTGTAACTTCTACCACGGTTTACGTGGGAACAGACGGGAATATTTTGGAGGAAATACCCAAAAACTGCAACATGCTGCGGGTGAACAATCCCATTTTAACCAACACGGATTTAATGAAAATCAAGAGCATGAAGAAGGACGGGTTTAAGGTAGAGGTGATTCCCATTACCTACTACAAAAATACCAGTCTGGAGCGCGCCATCGACAGGCTTTTTGTGGAAGTGGACAGAGCTTACCGGGACGGCGTGAATATTATGATTCTCTCCGACAGGGGAGTGGACGAAAACCATGTGGCGATTCCCTCTCTGCTTGCGGTGTCCGCCTTGAACCGGCATCTGGTGGTGACGAAGAAAAAAACCAGCGTTGCGCTCATCTTGGAATCCGGGGAGCCGCGGGAGGTGCATCACTTTGCGACCTTGCTTGGCTACGGGGCCTGCGCCATCAATCCCTATCTGGCGCAGGAATCTATCCGGGCGTTGATTGACAGCCATATGCTGGATAAGGACTACTATGCGGCGGTGGAGGATTACAACAACGCCATTTTGCACGGCATCGTCAAGATTGCCTCCAAAATGGGAATCAGCACCATTCAGTCCTACGAGGGCTCGCAGATTTTCGAGGCCATCGGCATTGACGGCGAGGTGATTAACAGGTACTTCCCCCACACGGTCTGCAGGGTGGGCGGCATCACTATAAAAGATATTGAAAAGCAGGTGGACAGCCTTCACTCGCAGGCCTTCGACCCCTTGGGCCTTGCAAACGATTTGACGCTGGACAGCTTAGGGCATCATAAAATGCGAAGCGGCGCGGACGAGCATCTTTACAATCCGGCCACCATTCATCTGCTGCAGGAGTCAACAAAGCGCGGGGATTATCAACTATTTAAGGAGTATACCGCGCTGGTCTGCAGCGAGGAGGCCGCGAAAAATCTCCGAGGCCTGATGGATTTTAATTATCCGAAAAAGGGCGTGCCTATAGAGGAGGTGGAAAGCGTTGATTCCATTGTGACAAGGTTTAAGACGGGCGCTATGTCCTACGGCTCTATCTCCAAGGAAGCCCATGAGACCATGGCAATCGCCATGAACCGCCTCCACGGAAAATCCAATTCCGGCGAGGGCGGCGAGGACTTGGAGCGGCTTCTGCCCGGCCCCGACGGAGAAAACCGCTGTTCGGCCATTAAGCAGGTGGCCTCCGGCCGATTTGGCGTTACCAGCCGATACCTTGTGAGCGCAAATGAAATTCAAATAAAGATGGCGCAGGGCGCAAAGCCGGGCGAGGGCGGACATCTGCCCGGCGGCAAGGTGTATCCTTGGATTGCCAAAACCAGACACTCTACGCCCGGCGTGGGGCTTATTTCTCCGCCGCCCCATCACGATATTTACTCTATCGAGGACTTGGCGGAGCTGATTTATGATTTGAAAAATGCCAACAAGGAAGCGCGCATCAGCGTGAAGCTAGTGTCCGAGGCGGGCGTGGGAACGGTGGCGGCCGGCGTGGCAAAGGCCGGGGCGCAGGTGGTTTTGGTGTCGGGCTATGACGGCGGCACAGGGGCGGCCCCTAGAAGCTCTATCCACAACGCAGGGCTTCCTTGGGAGCTGGGCCTAGCGGAAACCCATCAAACCCTGATTATGAACGGCCTTCGGAACAAGGTGCGGATTGAAACCGACGGAAAGCTTATGAGCGGGCGGGACGTCGCCATTGCGGCTATCCTTGGGGCGGAGGAATTTGGCTTTGCCACGGCTCCGCTGGTAACCATGGGCTGCGTGATGATGCGGGTCTGCAATCTGGACACCTGTCCTGTGGGCGTGGCGACCCAAAATCCGGAGCTGCGCAAAAACTTTAAGGGAAAACCGGAATACGTGATGAACTTTATGCGGTTTATCGCGCAGGAGCTTCGGGAGTACATGGCGAAGCTGGGCGTGCGCAGAGTGGATGAGCTGGTGGGCCGCACGGAGCTTTTGAAGATAAAGGATAATTTAAGCGACAAGCAGAAGCAGATAGATTTAAGCCTGATTCTCTCCAATCCTTACGCGGGAAGCAGGGAAAAGGTCACCTTCGACCCGAAGCAGGTGTACGATTTTAAGCTGGAAAACACGGCGGACGAGAGGGTGCTGTTAAAGCAGTTAAATAAAGCCATCGGCGAGAAGGGCAGGCGCAGCATTGAGGTTGAGGTGAAAAACACGGACAGAGCCTTTGGGACGATTCTTGGCTCGGAGATTACAAGACGGCTGGGAGACGAGGTGGCGGAGGACACTTACCGGGTGCTTTGTACCGGAGCGGGCGGGCAGAGCTTTGGGGCTTTTATCCCCAGCGGGCTTACCCTTGAGCTTGTGGGCGAGAGCAACGACTATTTTGGAAAAGGGCTTTCCGGCGGCAAGCTGATTGTTTATCCGCCCAAGGGGAGCCGCTTTAAGGCGGAAAACAACATTATAATAGGAAACGTTGCGCTGTACGGGGCCACAAGCGGCAAGGCCTTCATAAACGGCGTGGCGGGGGAGCGTTTCTGCGTGCGCAATTCAGGCGCGGCAGCGGTGGTGGAAGGCGTGGGCGACCATGGCTGCGAGTACATGACCGGCGGCCGCGTGGTGGTGCTTGGCCGGACCGGTAAAAACTTTGCCGCGGGAATGAGCGGCGGCATCGCCTATGTTTTGGACGAGGACAGCGACCTTTATATCCGATTGAACAAGGAAATGGTCTCCTCCTATGAAGTGACCTCCAAGTATGATGTGATTGAATTGAAGGAAATGATAAAAGAGCATGTTGCCCTGACGAACTCCGCGAAAGGAAAAGTGATTCTGGACAATTTCAAGGAATATCTGCCGAAGTTTAAGAAGATTATTCCCCATGATTACGAGAGGATGCTTGCCAATATCGTGCAGATGGAGGAAAAGGGGCTGAGCGCGGAACAGGCCCAAATCGAGGCGTTTTATGCCATGAAGGGGGAGGAGCAATAGCATGGGAAAACCAACAGGCTTTATGGAATATCAACGGGAGGTGTCGGCCGACATTCCCCCCAAGGAAAGAATTAAAAATTTTAACGAGTTTCACGAGCATCTACCGGAGGAGCGGCAAAGGTTTCAGGGGGCCCGCTGTATGGAGTGCGGCGTTCCCTTCTGCCAGTCGGGAATGACGATTTGCGGCATGACAAGCGGCTGTCCCCTGCACAATCTTGTGCCGGAGTGGAACGACCTTGTTTACATGGGAAATTGGGAGCAGGCCTACAACCGCCTTGTGAAAACCAACAGCTTCCCGGAATTTACGTCCAGAGTGTGCCCGGCCTTGTGCGAGGCGGCCTGCACCTGCGGGCTGAACGGGGAGCCGGTTGCCACCAAGGAAAACGAGTACGCCATCATTGAAAACGCCTACGAAAAAGGCTACGCGGAGCCGAAGCCGCCCAGAGTGCGGACGGGGAAAACCGTGGCTGTGGTGGGAAGCGGGCCTTCCGGCCTTGCGGCGGCGGACCAGTTAAACAAGCGGGGCCACAGCGTCACGGTGTTTGAGCGTTCCGACAGAATCGGCGGGCTTCTTATGTATGGGATTCCCAATATGAAGCTGGAAAAGCATATTGTGGAACGGAAGATAAAGGTGATGGAGGCCGAGGGCGTGGCCTTTGTGACGGGCGCGGACGTGGGAAAGGATATCCGGGCGGATAAGCTTTTAAAGGATTTCGATAGGGTAGTGCTGGCCTGCGGGGCCTCCAATCCCAGAGACATCAGCGCGCCGGGAAGGGACGCAAAGGGCATTTATTTTGCGGTGGATTTTTTGAAGGCAAACACGAAAAGCCTTCTCGATTCGGATTTTCAGGATGGGAAATTTGTGAACGTTAAGGATAAAAACGTGGTGATTATCGGGGGAGGCGACACGGGAAACGACTGCGTGGGAACCAGCATCCGCCACGGCTGCAAGTCGGTGACCCAGATTGAAATGATGCCCAAAGCGCCTGATAGGCGGGCGGAAAACAACCCGTGGCCGGAATGGCCGAAAATCTGTAAGACGGATTACGGGCAGCAGGAGGCCATCGCGGTGTTCGGCCATGACCCCAGAATTTACGAGTCCACGGTCAAGGAGTTTGTGAAGGATAAAAACGGGAACTTAAAAGCCGTTAAGATTGTGAAGCTTTCATGGGAAAAGGACGAGGAGAGCGGGCGCATGAACATGAAGGAGGTGGAGGGCTCCGAGCAGACCCTTCCCGCTGAGATTGTGCTGATTGCGGCGGGCTTCCTTGGAAGCCAAAAGTATGTGACGGACGCCTTTAAGGTGGCGGTGAATCAGCGGACCAACGTGGACACGGCCTCCGGCGCGTACGAAACCTCTGTGAAAAATGTGTTTACCGCCGGGGATATGCACAGGGGCCAGTCCTTAGTGGTATGGGCTATCCGCGAGGGGCGGGAGGCCGCAAGGGCGGTGGACGAAAGCCTGATGGGCTATACGAATTTGATGGTGCAGTAAAAAAAGCCTTGTGGCCGCTTCGGCGGTCATGAGGTTTCTTCTTATGCACAGGGGCGCGGAAGGAAATTTGCTGCTGGCACAGCACGCACCCCGCGCGGCGAGCAGGGAGAAAAACTTTCCCTGCTCGCTGCATAGGCCGCATCCTCTTTTTAATTCCATCTTGAATGAAAAGTTAGAAAGGACTATAATAAAATACAGGAAATAAATGAAAAAGGATCTGAGATTATGAAAAGAAAACAGAGAAGGCGTTCATGCGTCAGACAAATCTTATTGCTGCTTGCGTGCTTTCTGCTGGTTCCGTCCAGTATTCCATTTGTTTCCGCTGAGGAAACGGCGAATCGGACAGTGAAAGCGGGCATTTTCTTTTTCGACGGCTACCACATGCAGGATGGCGACGGCGCTTATACCGGCTATGGAATTGAGTTATTGAATTTAATTTCCCAGTACTCCCATTTGAACTTTGAGTTTGTCGGCTATGACAAGTCATGGGCGGAGATGCTGACTATGCTGGAAAGCGGCGAGATTGATGTGGTGACCTCCGCCAGAAAGACAAGGCAGCGGACGGAAAAATTTGCGTTTTCCACTCCGATTGAACGAAACAGCACGGTATTGTCCGTTCAAAGGCAAAATACAAAAATCGTCTCCGGCGATTACGATACCTATGACGGCATGACGGTGGGGCTGCTTACAGGAAGCAGCCAAAACCAGAGTATAGTAGATTTTGCAGAGGAGAACGGATTTACCTATCAGACGAAAGAATACGGCGACCCCGACCAGTTGGAGGCGGATTTGCAGAACGGGACGATTGACGCAATCCTCACCAGTAACCTGCGCCGCAGGGAGAATGAAAGGATTCTGGATACCGTTACGATTGATTATTTCTATGCCATCACAAGGAAGGAAGATAAGGAGCTTCTGGAGGAAATCAATTACGCCATCGACCAGATGAACATCAACGAGGGAGATTGGGCGAACGTCCTGTATCATAAGTATTACGGAAGCAGCGCCACCTCTTCCGACGCGTTTACAGAGAGGGAGCTGGATTACATACAGGCGGTTTCTTCCGGAAAGAAGCATATTACCGCGACGGCCTCGGTTGACCGAAAGCCCTACTCCTACGTGGAGGACGGAGAGCTGAAAGGAATTCAGCCGGAATTTTTTGACCGTTTGATGCAGACGGCGGGGCTCCCCTACGAGATAATTGTGCCGGAAAACCGGGAGGAATATGAACGGCTTAGGGAAGATGGCAGCGTGGATATCGTGCTGGACTGGCAGCAGCCGGCCGTCTTAGAGGATGATTATATCAGCGGCGGGTTTGTGACCGATACTTACATGGATACGGGCACGGCCTTGATGACCCGCAAGGATTTTAGCGGTGAAATTACCTCTCTGGCAGTGGTGGAGGGATACGAGGAGCTGCTTTTAAAATATGAACAGCTCAAAAATGCCAAAATTTTGTTTTACTCAAACGCGGAGGACGTCCGGCAGGCCGTTTTGAACAGGGAGGCGGACGCCGCTTTTATCCGCACTTATGCCGCGCAGTATCTTGTGAATAACGACCGCACAAACTCCCTTCGGCTGGATATGGTTGATTCTGAGCAAATTGCGTTCAACATTTATGTCAATGGCAACAGCGACCATGAGTTGATTACCATTTTAAATAAATGTATTCATCAAGCGCCGGACGATGTGCTTGGTCAGTTGATTACCGAGTACACCGGCAGCACGCCGGAAAACATGTCTTTTACCAGATATATGTCGGCGCACCCGGAGATGGTTTTGGTATTGTCCGCGCTGGTGGCCTTGGCGATTGGCGTAATTGTGTTTTTTTACCTGCGTTTTCGGTGGAAAAATAAGCTTCTTCAAGCCACGGAACATGCAAAACAGGAATTGGAGGAACAGCTTGCAATTGTCAATGCGCTGAGCCGGGATTATTTGAACGTCTACACAGTAAATATGCGGAAAGAGGTTATTCGGATTGTAAAGCTGGACGGCTATGTAACTCCCGGCTTGGACAGGAAGAGCAAAGAGGAGCTTCCTTATACCGAGGTTTTGCGCCGGTACATTGAAAACCGGGTGATGCAGGAGGATCAAGACTATTTGACAAAAGCCCTTTCCTTAGAGCGGGTCAAAGAGGTGATGGCCGCAAACCCGGAGTACACAGGAACCTACCGCGTCCAAATCGGGGAGGAAATTCACAATTATCAGTTTACTTATGTGGCTTACCGGGCGGAGGGGCGGGAGGATGCCCAAGTGCTGGCAGGATTCCGAAATATTGATGAGATTGTCCGCAATGAACAGGAACAAAAGGCGCTCCTAGAGAACGCCCTGCAGATAGCTCAGGCTGCCAGCGAGGCAAAAACCGCCTTCTTAAGCAGCGTAAGCCATGATATCCGCACCCCTATGAACGCCATCATCGGCTTTTTAACTCTGATGCGGGATGAGGCCGACCATCCGGAGATGGTTCGGGAATACATTGGGCGTATCGACGCCGCCAGCAAGCATCTCCTTGGGCTCATCAACGACGTGCTGGATATGAATAAAATCGAGAGCGGCAGCACGACTTTAAATATAGCCGATATCAATTTGGCCGAGATTGTTGAGGAAATCAACACAATTATCCGGCCTCAGGCCAAGGCGAAAAATCAGACCTTTGACATTTTCTCCGCTCCCCTAAATTATGAGCACTTGCGGGGCGATAAGATGCGGATTAATCAAATTTTGATTAACCTGCTGTCAAATTCTGTGAAATATACGCCGGAAAACGGGACGGTGACGCTGCGGGTGGAGGAGCTGCCTCAGGTGGTGGACAACTATACCCGCATCCGCTTTACCATCAGCGACAATGGACTTGGCATGAGCGAGGACTTTTTGAAGGTGATTTTTAACCCGTTTACAAGAGAGGACTCGCGGGTAACCCATGAGATACAGGGCACCGGACTTGGCATGGCTATCACCAAGAGTTTGGTGGATTTGATGGGCGGCAGCATCAAGGTGGAAAGTAAACTGGGCAAAGGAAGCACCTTTGTGGTGGAGTTGGAGCTGTCAGTCCAAGAGCAGGAGGACGATTCTAGGTTTTGGATAGAACACAAGATTGCCCGGATGATTGTGGTGGACGACGACGCCACAATCTGTCAAAACGTCGTTAAGATTATGTCCAAGGCAGGAGTGCTTATAGATTACGCCATCGGCGGTGAACGCGCCGTCCAAATGGTGCGCATGGCGCAGGAGGCGGGGATACCCTACGATTTGATTTTGCTGGATTGGAAAATGCCGAATCTAAGCGGTTTGGAGACTGCCCGATTAATTCGGGAAATCAACAAAACCCCTATCCTTCTGCTGACCTCCTACGATTGGAGCGAGATTGAGCAGGAGGCCTTGGAAATCGGCGTAAACTATTTTATGCCAAAGCCCTTTTTCATAAGCACATTTAAGGAGGCTATCCGCCGTATTGCGGGAAGTACGGATAAAATTGTGCGCAAGGAGTCCGATGTGGTTAAGGGCAAACATATTTTAGTTGTTGACGACATCGAGGTCAATCAAATTGTTTTAATTAAAATCCTGCGCTCTTTAGGAGCCACCTGCGACACCGCTAAAAATGGCCGCGAGGCAATAGAAAAATTTGTGAACGCGCCTCCCGACGAGTACGACTTGATTTTGATGGACGTGCAGATGCCAGGGGTCAACGGCTATGAGGCCACAAGGGCAATCCGGGCAAGCAGGCATCCTATGGCGAAAACCATGCCTATCATCGCTATGACGGCGAACGCTTTTGTGGACGACGTGCGCAGCGCCATCGATTCAGGAATGGACGCGCACATTGCAAAGCCCGTTCAGGTGGACACACTGAAGGCGACGATTCAGCAGGTTTTGGACAGCCGGAGGACGTGATTGTCCCGCGCGAATATGGAGCGGCGTTGCGGTTTCGGAGAAAGAAAACGTGATATTTAACATATTTTTGCGAAAAATCATTTTTACATACGGGAGAAGAACAGGATAATATAGGTGTAAAAGAATTTGTGGAGGCGGCGCGGAAATGAGGAAAGAAATAAATCAAGAAACACCCAAAATAGAGTACCGCTTTGGAAAAGCAGGGAGCCTTGCGCCGCTTATCGCCGCCGGGGCGATGATTTTGTGGGCGGCGATGAGCCAATCCAACGTAAACGGGTATATGCTGGCGTTTTTTGCGGCGCTGCTTGCGGGGGTTATTTTTGCAAAGGATGAAAAAGCCTACGGACAGGCGATGGTGTACGGGCTTAGCAAGCCCATGTTTGCCGTAATTGTGCTGGCGGTGATACTGGCGGCCGTTTCGGGCAAACTGATTTCGTCCAGCGGAGCGGTGCAGACAATCGCGGCTTATGTGGTGGCGGCGGGCTTTACCGGCAGGCTTTTTGTGGCGGCAACGTTTTTGATTACCTGTCTGCTGGCCTTTGCCACGGGGACTTCGGTGGGGACCTATTTTGTGGTAATTCCGATTTTGTTTCCGGTGGGCGTGATGGCGGGGGCCGCGCCGGAGTTTATGATAGGGGCCATTGTGTCGGGGGCGGCCTTTGGAGACAACCTAGGGCCCATTTCGGATACGACGATTGCATCTTCCGCCACCCAGCACGCGGATTTGGGAACGGTGGTAAGGACACGGACGCGTTACAGTCTGCCTGCGGCGGCGGGAGCGTTGATTTTGTTCCTATTGTTTGCTAAGACGACGGAGGGCGGCCCCGCCATTGGGGGAGCGGACGGCGCAGTGGAGCCCTTAAGCTTAATTATGCTGGTGGTACCGGCGGTTATCATTGTCCTTTGTCTGAAGAGAAAGCATTTGATTACCGCCCTGTCATGGGGAATTCTTGCGGGAATTGCCGCGGGGCTGCTTTCCGGTATTTATACGGTGGAGGAGTTGATTGCGTTTCCCGGCGGATTTTCCGTATCCGGGGCAATCGTGGAGGGAATCACGGGGGCGGC
>JAMPGS010000088.1 GCA_023663815.1 Clostridium sp. | reverse complement strand
AGCGGTGGTGGGAAATGAAGGAGGAGGACATCAAGGCCTGTCTTGAGGCCACAGACTGGTGCCCTGCGGAGCTGTGCCAGTTCAGGGGCGGCGGCTATTCCTCCCACTTTAAGACGGACGCGGAGATGCCCCTTACTATGGTGAGAGTGAATCTCGTAAATGGAAGCGAGCCGGTTCTGCAGATTGCGGAAGGGTGGAGCGCGGTGCTTCCCGAAGAGGTACACAATGCAATCGACGTGCGGACCGACCGCACATGGCCCACCACATGGTTTGTGCCAAGAACCTGTGAGAAAAAGGCCTTCCGCGACGTTTACAGCGTGATGGCAAACTGGGGAGCAAACCACGGCGCGTTTATACACGGCCATGTGGGCGCGGATTTAATTACCCTTGCTTCCATGCTGCGGATACCGGTAACGATGCACAACGTGGACGAGGAAAAGATTTTCCGTCCCCACGTATGGTCCAGCTTTGGAACGCAGGAGTCCGAGGCCGCGGATATGGCCGCATGTAAGGCGTTCGGGCCGTTGTACAGGTAAAGAAATAAAAACAAAAAAGGATTGCAAGCGGGATAAATAGTGTTATAATAATGTGCGCAAAAGAAAAACAAGCGGCTCCGAAGGAGACGTTTGTTTTTCTGCAGGAAACGTCTGTATTCCTGTGCCAATGCTGAGCAAACGGCCTGCGAAGCAGGACAGAGAGCACGGCAGCGCGGATTGCAGCCTGTAGAGATTACAAAATTAAAGACGGTAGAACACAAAAAAATTAAACCAAGGAGAATATCTATGAACGCCGGATATCAAAAAATAATTTACGCCTGTTTTGTGGGTTATATTGTGCAGGCGATTATCAACAATTTTGTCCCGTTGCTTTTTTTAACCTTTGAGAGTACTTATCATATTCCGCTTGGGCAAATCACCACGCTGATTACCTTTAACTTTGGAATCCAGCTTCTGGTGGATTTGCTGTCGGCGGGATTTGTGGATAAAATTGGTTACCGCGTGTCGATTGTGCTGGCGCATATTTTTGCGGCGGCGGGTCTTTTGGGGCTTGTGATACTGCCGGAGCTTTTACCCAGCGCATACGCGGGGCTTTTAATTTCAGTCACCATTTACGCCCTTGGGGGCGGGCTGTTGGAGGTGCTGGTTAGCCCCATTGTGGAGAGCTGCCCTACAAAAAATAAAGAAAAAGCAATGAGCCTGCTCCACTCTTTTTACTGCTGGGGACATGTGGGAGTGGTGCTTTTTTCCACATTATTTTTCAAGCTGTTTGGAATTGAAAATTGGAAAATAATGGCCTGCGTTTGGGTGCTTGTGCCTGTTGTCAATACTTTTATCTTTGCAAAAACGCCCATAGCTCCTCTTGTGGCCGAGGGCGAAAAGGGGATGTCCATGCTGGACTTGTGCAAAAACAAGGTCTTTTGGGTGTTGATGCTTATGATGACGTGCGCCGGGGCAAGCGAGCAGGCCGTGAGCCAGTGGGCCTCAACCTTCGCGGAGAGAGGCCTTGGCGTGAGCAAGACGCTGGGCGACCTTGCGGGCCCCATGGCTTTTGCTGTCCTGATGGGAAGCGCGAGAGCATTTTACGGAAAATTTGGAGATAAGATAGAGCTTGACAAATTTATGATAGGAAGCGGAGCTTTGTGCGTGGTATCCTATTTATGCATTTCCTTATCGCCGTCGCCGGTTTTGTCCCTTGTGGGCTGCGCCATATGCGGATTGTCGGTGGGAATTATGTGGCCCGGAAGCTTCAGCAAGGCATCGGCAACGTTACGAAACGGCGGAACCGCGCTGTTTGCCCTGCTGGCTTTGGCAGGAGACGTGGGCTGCTCCGGCGGGCCGACGCTGGTGGGATATATTTCAAGCAGGGCGGCGGACGATTTGAAAAAGGGAATCCTCACGGCGATTGTGTTCCCGATTTTGCTGATAGCGGGAATCCTTTGTTTGAAGAAAATG
This sequence comes from Clostridium sp., assembly GCA_023663815.1. Lineage (GTDB taxonomy): Bacteria > Bacillota > Clostridia > Lachnospirales > Lachnospiraceae > Suilimivivens. Next base: position 12,372 of record JAMPGS010000088.1, on the reverse strand, counting down.
AAAAGGGCGGAAGGGAAATAATGTATGGAAGCTTTAGAATAGAACAATATAAAATGTGTTATATTAAAAAATACGCAATACAATTGAAATAAGAATTATATTATGCTAAAATCAAAAACGAATGAAGCAAAAAAGTATCATAATATTTTAAATAAAAAATATTATAAGATAAAATAAAAATGGAAAGCAGTGAGCAAAGTGAAATATTATGAAAAACTGTTGGAAATGGGTTGTTTTAGCAGAGCCGATTTGATAGAGCTTACAGGAAGTTCGACAGCAGCGGTAGATTTAGTTTATAGCTATCAAAAACGCGGGTACATTGAGCGCGTAAAACGTAATTTGTATGTGGCAATCAGCCTTGAGACGAGGCAGCCTTTATTGTCCCGTTATCAGATAGGTTCTTGCCTGTTTCCGGATGCGTGTATTTCACATCATAGCGCTTTTGAGATATACGGGTATGGCAGTCAAGTATTTTATGAATGTTATGTAGCGACGAAAAGCTGTTTTGTCGATTTTAATTATAATGGCGTAATTTATCATAGGGTCGAAAAAAAAGAAAATTTGGAGGAAATTAAAAATGGAAGGATAACCTATACAAGCTTGGAGCAGACAGTGGTGGATAGTATCAGGGATTATGAAAAAATTGCAGGACTAGAGGAAGTAGTGAGGTGCTTTATGCTGATACCAGGCTTAAATGAGGATAGGCTAAAGAGCTGCCTTGAAAAGAATAATAATGGATTTTTATATCAAAAATGCGGATATTTGTTTGAACAACTGCAGGACACTCTTCATATATCTGACTTGTTTCTTGAGATGTGCAGGCAGCGTTCGTCTAAAGCAAAGCGTTATCTGATGAAGGAACAGGCAGGCGCAGTGCTTAATGCAAAATGGAGGCTTTATACGCCGCAGTCATTGATGCAGCTAATAGACAAAGGGGTGATTGATTACGGTACAGTTTGACAGAATGATATTAGGAAGAATGGCAAAAGAGCTGGGCTTTGTAAGGGACACTTTGGAAAAAGTATGCAGGCTGGTTGATGTACTTCAGTTTATGTCAGGCGATAACTCCTTGTCAAAATACCTCGCCTTAAAAGGAGGTACGGCTATCAATTTGACAATTTTTAATCTGCCAAGGCTTTCTGTTGATATAGACTTGGATTTTTGCGGAGATATATCAAAAGAAGAGATGTTAAAGAATAGACAGGTTATTACGGATAAAATTAGTAAATATATGGCGGCGAAAGGTTATATTTTAAGCGCAAAGACAAAAAACCATCATGCGCTGGATTCGTTTGTGTATGAGTATGTAAATACCGGCGGAGTGAGGGATAATTTGAAAATTGAAATAAATTATATGCTTCGCTGTCATGTGCTTCCTGTCGGGCAAAGAGAAGTGAAATTGCCTTGGAATAAAGAACGGTTTACGGTACTTTCCGTAGCTCCCTTAGAAATATTTGCCTCCAAAACGGTAGCGCTTTTGACAAGAACAGCGCCAAGAGATTTGTATGATACATATAATATGGTTAGGTATGGTTTGTTTGATGGGCAGGAACAGGAAATGCTCCGTAAATGCATTGTGTTTTACAGCGCAATTGGGGCGGAAAAGCCTCCCATGCGATTTGAGCTTGAAAATATTGGAAATGTTTCAACGAGACAGATTAAGAGAGAGTTAATACCGGTATTGAAAGCAAAAGAGCAGTTTAATTTAAGTATTGTGCAGGAAGAAGTAAAGAGCTATCTCGGAAAGGGTTTAATACCAACTGCAGGAGAGCAAATGTTTTGGAAAGCGTTTGCGGAAGGAAAATACCATCCTGAATGGATATTTGGACAGTCGAACGAGCTTTGGAACGTGAAGAATCACCCGATGGCATTATGGAAATGCCAGAATGGACATTTCAATATTAACGGTCAAAAATCAGAAAACCTTTAAAAGCCGCTAGTCTGATAGGTGCAAAAAGCAGCATTTATGCTTATCATTTCCGCGCCTCTTTTTTCCCTGTTTCCAGTTCCCTAAAAATTTGATAAAGAAAGATAATTGCGGCGACAGATAAAATAATTTCCGCGGTCATCTGGGCGTAGGCAAGGCCGTACAGAGGGAAAAGAGAGTTGAGGATAAAAAGCGCGGGGATTTCCAAAACAATTTTGCGGAGCACGGCAAAGAGAAGAGCTTTTTTGCCCATGCCGCAGGCCTGAAACACGCCCACAGCAGTAAAGTCCATGCACAGAAAAGGAATTCCAAGGCAGAGCCCCCGCAAAAGCCGAGTTCCGTAGCTTACGATAACGTCGTTTTTCATGAAAAGGGAGGTAAAAAATCCAGCGCCCAAGTAGTAAACCGCCGAGACGGTCACAAGGAAAGTAAGGGTTATTTTTATGGTAAAGAAAAGGGTCTGCTTCATGCGGGAGACGTTTTTGCTGGCGTAATTGTAGCTGATTAGCGGCATAATGCCCTGTGAAAATCCCATGGCGGCCTGCATGGGCACCATGTTGATTTTCTGGACGATTCCCATAGCGGCAACGGCGTCCGCCCCATAGGAGGCCGTGAAGTTGTTTAGCACCGTCATGCTGGTGACGTTTAAAAGATTTTGAATGGAGGCGGGAATACCGACGCCAAAAATCCCCAGAACGATTGACTTTTGAAAGCGGAACATGGAGGGGTTGATGCAGACGTAAGTGTGCCCTCTCTTGACGAAAAGCAGGATAAAAAAGTAAATACAGGCCACGCAGTTGGATAAAAAGGTGGCGAATCCCGCGCCCTCCGCTCCCATGTTGAGGCCCCAAGGAAGAATGAAAACAGGGTCGAGGACAATATTTAAAAGACACCCGCTCATGGTGCCGATGCTGGCGTGAAGGGAAGAACCCTCGGCGCGAACCAGATAGGCCATAACCACGTTGAGGATAGCGGGAGCCGCCCCAAAGCTTACCGTCCATTTCAGGTAATTTCCGGTTGCGCTCACCGTTCCGCTGTCCGCTCCCAGCATATTTAGAAGGGGCGAGCGGAAAGCAGTGTATAACATTGAGAACAAAAGCCCGCATATCAGCGCGCAGTAAAAGCCAAGAGCCGAGCTGCGGGAAACTGTATCAAAATCCTTTCTGCCAAGTCCTCGGCTCATCATGCTTGAGGAGCCTACCCCAAACAAATTATTGACGGCGTTAAACGCGAGAAGCACCGGCGCGGCCAGCGTGACGGCGGCGTTTTGAATGGGGTCGCCCAACATTCCCACAAAATAAGTGTCGGCAAGATTATAAATCACCATCACAAGCGAGCTGAGAATGGTAGGAATTGCCAGCTTCATAACCGCCTGCGGGACGGGAATATTTTCAAATAATTCGGTTTTTTGATTGTTTTCCATAGTTTCCTCGTAAAAGATTTATTTTTCGCTGTTGCCCGCCGTCGCGGGAATTGTCATATGCCTGCAAGCAGCCGCTTGATGCGTGTTTGCGGGAATAAATATATCTTAGCATGGATTTTTTCAGATTACCAGTGTATTATGAAGGGAGAAGCGTGTATCTGTGCGGCAACGCCGCTTTGTGTGCGAGGCGTTCAAAGGGGAATTGCCAGCAAGGCCGACGGCGCGGAGTTGAACTGCCCAGAGAAAAGAACGGCGAATTGTGCGGTGTGAAAATGAGCGGTGAATTGCGTGGCGTGAGAATGGGAGACGAACTGCGCAGTATAGCAACGCCCTTTTCATAAAAATAAGATACGTAGCAAGAAACGAGGGAAAAATGAAAAAGATAGCGAGAGAGATTCAAAGCAGCCAAGTAAAAATTGACGACGCGTTTTGGTCGCAGATTCAAGAAAAGGTAATCGATGTGGTGATACCTTTTCAGGAAAAAGTGCTAAACGACGAGATTCCCGGCGTGGAAAAGAGCCATGCCATCGAGAATTTTCGGATTGCCGCGGGCCTGAAAACAGGGGAATTTTACGGGATGGTATTTCAGGACAGCGACTTGGCAAAGTGGCTGGAAGGGGTTGCCTACTCCTTGTCGGTTAAACCGGATTCCGCCTTGGAGGAGCGGGCGGATGAAATTATCGATATCATAGAAAAGGCCCAGCAGCCGGACGGCTATTTGGACACTTATTTTATTGTAAAGGAGCCGGAGCGCCGCTGGCAGAATCTCCAAGAATGTCATGAGCTGTACTGCGCGGGACATATGATGGAAGCGGCCGAGGCGTACTATCAGGCCACGGGAAAGGAAAAGCTGCTTCATGTAACGGAGCGGCTGGCGGACCATATTATAGGAAGGTTTGGCCCGGAGGAGGGAAAAGAACATGGCTTTCCCGGCCATCAGGAGGTGGAGATTGGGCTTATGAAGCTTTACCGCGTCACGGGGAAAGAAAAGTACAAGGCCATGGCAAGATATTTTTTGGAGGAAAGGGGCAAGAATCCCAATTATTTTTACGAGGAAAAAATAAAAAGAGGATGGCAGCATTGGGGGCAGTACAGCTTGGAGCCCTTGGATGCTGCCTATAATCAGGCGCATAAGCCGGTTTACGAGCAGACGGAGGCGGTGGGCCATGCGGTGCGCGCGCTGTATATGTACACGGCTATGGCGGATTTGGCGGGAACCGACGGGGACGAAAGGCTTTACCGGGCCTGCAGAACTTTGTGGGACAATATTGTAAACAAAAAAATGTACATTACCGGAGGAATCGGCGGGGACTCTGAGGGAGAAGCCTTTGGCCCCAATTATGAGCTGCCCAACGATATGGCTTATGCGGAAACCTGCGCTTCCATTGCAATGGTATTTTTCGCCCATCGTATGCTGGAGATGGATATGGACGGGGTTTACGCGGATATCATTGAGAGGGAGCTGTATAACAGTACCATCAGTGGGATGCAGTTGGACGGGAAAAAGTATTTTTACGTGAACCCCTTGGAATGTGAGCCGGGGGTGTCGGGAAAGCTGTTTGGGTACAAGCACGCCCTGCCGGAAAGGCCGGGGTGGTATGCCTGCGCCTGCTGTCCGCCCAACCTGATTAGGCTGATGACTTCTCTGGGAAAATACGGTTGGAGCGAAAGTGATTCTACCATCTATTCTCATCTGATGATTGGACAAAAGGCGGAGCTGGAAAAAGCGGAAATTACGGTGGAAACCCGCTATCCGTGGGAGGGCGAGGCGGTTTACCATGTTGCGCCAAAGACGGAGCAGGAGTTTACGCTGGCAATCCATATCCCCTATTATGTGGACTTTGAGCGAAAGGAAGCTTTTTTATCTGTGAATGAGGAAGTTTTGGACGCCGGGAAGCTTATGAAAAAGGGATATGCATACATTAAAAGAAAATGGCAGGCGGGGGATAAGGTTGTGATTCATTTTCCCATGGAGGTGCGCAAGGTCTATGCAAACCAGCAGGTGCGCGAAAATGCGGGCTGTGCGGCGATTTTGAGAGGGCCTGTGGTGTACTGCTTTGAGGGGGCGGATAACGGAGGACCCCTTCAAAGCCTGCGGATACCCAAGGAGCTTAAGGCGGAAGCTTTTACCTGTGAGGAAGGAATTTTAAAAGGAAACGTGCTGCTTAGGATAAAAGGCTGCCGCATGGTCGGAGGCGAAGAGCTTTACAGCGAAAAGCCGCCGGTGAAGGCGGAAGCAGAGCTTACGGCCATTCCCTATTATGCGTGGGCAAACCGCGGGGAGAACCAAATGCGGGTTTGGATGCTGGAGGAGACGTAAAGACGGATGCCTTGCGGAAGCTTAAATTTGAGGTTTGCGACGGAGAGATTTTTGTTAAGATGAAGGAGTTTTATTACGATTAAATTTGCATGGGGGAAACAATATGAACATCCAAATTAGCATAAAAACCGAAAACGCAAATACTTACTGGTTTTAAAAATTTTAAAAATAATTTTCAAAATGCCTATTGACCCTCACGGCGCGTCATAGCTTAAAGTGGTTATATCAAGAACAGGAGGACGGCAGCTATGAGGACAGTAAAAGAAATGTCGGATTTAACAGGTATCAGCGTGCGCACGCTTCACTACTATGATGAAATCGGATTGTTGAAGCCGACGGACAAGAGCGAAGCGGGATACCGGCTTTATGACGATAAGGCGTTGGAAACATTGCAGCAAATTTTATTTTTCCGTGAATTTGATATTTCCTTAAAAGAAATCAAGGCTGTTCTGGAAAATCCTGCCCTTGAAAGGAACCAAATTTTAGAAATGCAGAGGAAAATGCTGGTGGCAAAAAAGGAGCGCATGGAGCGTTTGATTGCCAGTATTGACGACATTTTGAAAGGAGAAAATAAAATGGATTTTGCAGTTTTCAGTAAGACGGAGATGGAAGAAATGTTTCAGACTATGCTTGCGCATATGCCGGAGAATATGAAAAGCATTGCAATCAAAGAGTTTGGCGGCATTGAACAGTGGAAAAAGCATTATATGGAGGCCGTATCCTCAGAAAAGATGCAGAGAGGCTATGCAAAGGTAGTCGAATGGTACGGCGGGAAAGACAAGTTTTTGTCTGTCTCCCAAAATCCTGTCGGCAAGGAGGTTGCGGAAAGCTATAACAGGCGGATAGAAACGGTTTTGCAAAAGCTGGCCGCGAAGCGGGACTGCGCCGTGGATTCCTTTGAGGTAAAGGAGATTGTTGGAGAATACGGCTTTGTTATGAAGCAGTTTTCGCAGGTAAAAGAGGAAAAAGGCCTTATGCTGGCGCAGGCGCAATATTACCGGAACGAAGGAATCAAGCCGATGACAGATGAAAAATATGGAGAGGGGGCTTCGGAGTTTTTTGCGCGGGCGATTGAAGCTTTTTATGGGAAAGAGTAAGTAAAAGAGTAGGGAATAGATAAATATTAGCATGGAAAAGCAGGGAATCAAATAGATAAACGATATGGAGGCGGATTATATATGAAAGGCTCAGAATGTAGATTAATAGAATATATGGAAGGCTCAAAGAAGCGATTTATTATTCCGGTATATCAACGCAATTACGACTGGAAAATGGAAAACTGTAAACAGCTTTTCGACGATCTTATTAAAGTAATCAGGAACAATAGAAGAAGCCATTTTTTTGGAAGCCTTGTATCGGTATATGTGCCGTCCGGGAGAAATACGGAGTTCCTTGTTATTGACGGGCAGCAGCGTCTGACAACCGTATCCCTGCTTTTCCTTGCAATGTATAACTTGCTTTCTAAAGGCGTGATTATTTCCGAGGACGAATCCCTTGGAAAACAGATTTATGAAGATTTTTTGATTGATAAATATCAGCCGCAGGACACACGTATAAAGTTAAAGCCGGTAAAGAACGACCAAAAGGCCTTTAGCAAGCTTTTTGCCGGGACGGACGAGTACATAAGAGAGTCAAATCTTACCATGAATTACAACTATTTTTATGACAGAATCCAAAAGCAGGAAGTTACGGTAGACCAGCTTTTCGATGCAATTTGTTGTCTTGAAATTATCAATATAACGTTGAATAATGACGATAATCCCCAGCTTATATTTGAAAGCTTAAATTCTACCGGTTTGGATTTGAGCGAGGGAGATAAAATCCGCAATTTTATTTTGATGGGCCTTACGGCAAAAGAGCAGGAAGAATATTATAATAAATATTGGAATTGCATAGAAGAATGTACGAAGTATGACGTAAGCTCGTTTATCCGTGACTATTTGAGTGTTAAACAAATGACAATTCCGCCTCAAAGGAAGATTTATACCAATTTTAAGGAGTATGTGGAGTTGACGTCGCTAGAGGCGGAAACTTTGCTAAAAAATCTTTTGGACTATGCAAAGCGGTATAAGATTCTTTTGGACGGCGGCACAAAAAGTAAAACATTGGATGCCTGCATTTATAGATTAAATAGATTGGAGACTACGGTCACAAGGCCGTTTTTCCTTGAAGTGCTGCGGCTATATGATGAAGGTAGGATAGAGCTTTCCCAGATGACAGAGGTGTTCCTAACGGCAGAAAATTATCTTTTTAGAAGGACAATCTGCGACCTGCCCACAAACGCCTTGAATAAGATATTTTTACAGTTGCATCGTGAAATTGTCAGATATGACGGAACCGAGAACGACTATGTGGAGAAATTCAAGTATGCGCTTCAATTTAAAAAAGAACGCGCCCGCTTTCCCGATAATGATGAGTTTTCCGCGGCCTTTGCGGAAAGACAAATTTATCAGATGAACAGTAAGAATAAGGTTTATATTTTGGAGAGGCTTGAGAATTATGACACGGCAGAGGATAAGGACATTTATAGGCATTGCGACGACGGCGAATATTCTATCGAGCACATTATGCCCCAGCATTTAACCCCGGCGTGGGCAAAGGCGCTTGGGGAGGATTATGAACAGATTCACGAGACATGGCTGCATAGAATTGCAAATTTAACATTGACTGCGTATAACTCAAAATACAGCAATAGCACGTTTGAAGAAAAGAAAACCATGGAAAACGGTTTTGAGAACAGCGGTATCCGCATGAACGCTCACATTGCCAAAAAGGATAAGTGGACGCTTTCTGAAATTGAGGAACGAAGCCAGTATCTCACAAAACGCGCCTTGGAAATCTGGGCGGCACCCTCAACAGGGTATCAACCGGAGGAAAAACAGCTTGATTCCTGTACGCTTGACGATGACCTTACGCTTAGCGGAAGGAGCATCATTCGCTTTAGCTATAAAAACATGGAGCAGCCGGTTGCAAGCTGGGTGGAAATGTTCCAGAAGGTTCTGCAGATTCTTTACGCGGAGGATAAAAATATTATAACAAGATTGGCAGTTTCTACGGACGACAATGTTGCGGTGCATTTCAGCATGAATAAAGCTGACTTTCTTCACTGCGTTGAAATTGGCGACGGCATTTATGTTATAGTGTCTACGAGTACGCAGAGTAAATTATCAGTATTAAACAGGGTGTTTAAGCTGTATGATGTGGATCCCACAGATTTAGTGTTCTTTTTGCGGGATGAGAATGAAAGCACGGAAGGCGAAGAGGCGGCAAGGCATAAGCTTCGCAGAAAATATTGGACATATGCTCTGCAGATGATTAAGGAAGCGCATGGGGAAGACGGCCCTTTCTGTAACGTTAATCCGTCAAAAGGGAATTGGGTTAGCGGTTTTCTGGGAATAAGCGGGTTCAGCATTAACTGCGTTGCAAACTATGATTCGGCAAGGGTTGAGCTGTACCTTGGCAAGTCTGAGAAGGAAGAAAACAAAAAGGCTTATGACGTCCTTATTCGTCATAAGGGCACAATCGAGGAAAGCCTTGGGGTATCCTTAAATTGGAACCGGGCGGACGACGGTAAATCGTCAAAAATATCATATCAGCTTAACGGCGTGAGTATTGAAAATGAGACGGATTGGCTTCAGATGGCAAAGTTCCATGCTAAGTGGAGTAGGAAGTTTTGCGATGTGATTGTTCCTTATTTGAGATGATGGAGGAGGGATTGATATGATATATCATAGAATAATGGCAGTTTGGCCAAATGTTGAAAATATGGTAAAATTTGAGAATCATATAAATTTTGATTGACTTTCTGATGTAAATAGAATACTATAATAGCAGAAGGAAACTTCTTGAGAAGCAGACTCATAAAATGCTTTCGCCGTTGAAGTGGGAGCCGTGATGGAAAGCGGTGAACATGGAGGCTCACAAAGGTGGCAACTTACCATAATCCATCTAGCGTAAGCGAAAGAAAGTTGTTAAACAGAGTATAAAGCCTTGCCATTGTCTGCGCAAGGCTTTATTTTGTGTGAGCAATGGGCTAGGCGGGGCGCTTGTGTTCGTAGTTGGCGAACGTTATATTTAGCAAGTGAAAGTGAGCGGTGCAATAGGATAATAAGTATGGATAAAATACAGGAATCAGCGGTTCATTTTTTGAAGCTGGTCAATACAACCTCATATGTATTTCATTTGGCAAATCGAAATGTGAGGGTGGTTTCATTGGATTTTATGTTGAAAGATTTCCATCATTTAGCAGGTCTTCAATACCTTACAGATATCAATATCCCAAGAGATAAGAAGAATACTTTATCATGGATTTTAAATAAGGATCATCCAATTACAGATGAGTATTTAGCACAGAGTAAATTTTATAAGGGAAGGCCTAACGATGAAAAAGACATAGAAAGCAGGATAGAACAACTTTGTTTTCTTGAACAATATTTGGATGAAAACAATATCATCCGAATCTTTTCGCCAAAAGATGGCCCACAAAATAATTCTCTTATCGAATGTAATTATATAATAGAAAGTCGATTAACAGGCTCATTTACTACAGTATACATATTTTTGAAGTATCGTAATGGAGTGGGTTCGCCATGCACAATTGTTTCATTTGGAGTAAAGAAAAATGTGGCATATGGAGGGCAAAATCTGTATTGGATGCTGAAAGATAAAATTGTAAATGGAATCAGACAGACAATATATCAGCATCCCCGATATACATTAGAACAGAAAATAAAAAATGAGCCAAATATTGTATCAGAAAAAAACAGTTGAATTTTGAGTTTATACAGTTAAATCTTACTGATAAAGAAAAAACTTGATTTTAAATTTCCAACAGTCGAGCGTATTTCAAATAAAAAATATGGGGAGAGTCCAGTGGACTGTCCTCCTATTTTTTATGGCCTTGATTAAGGTTGTCTGCTTGCAGATAAACTGTTTCTGCTGGCAGGAATAATTTCTTTAATAGTAGAGCGGAACGTAAAGGGTGAGGTAATCTGTTTATGTTTTTCCCGCTTGCGGGCATAGATTGGCGAGGCCCTTTTCTTGGCATACTGAATTTACTATAATAGTGTAGTTTTTAAATTGATTTATTGCTATGCCTTCTCTATAATGAAAAGTAGAATTATAGTGATTTTTGTAAAAATAATAGTGTTAGAGAAAAAATAAAGGGTAATGGGGAGAAACTGAAGATGACAGATTTACATAATCAGACAACAATAAATATACAGGAAAAGTCCAATCTTATCTGGTCTATTGCGGATTTAATCAGGGAATATTATAAGCCGCATGAGTATGGAAAAGTAATTCTTCCCATGTGCGTAATCAAAAGATTTAACGATATTCTTGCACCTACAAGGCAGAAGGTTTGGGATACTTACGATAAAGTAAAGCATTTGGAAGTAATTGACGGATTTCTGGAAACTGCATCAGGATATAAGTTTTACAATATCAGCCCGTTTGATTTTCAAAAGCTGTGCAATGACCTTACGCATATTGAGAAAAATTTCAGGGAATACCTCAATGGATTTTCTGATAATGTGCAGGATATTATTGAGAATTTTGAATTTGACAGGGAGATTACTAAACTTGCCAATAATGGGATGCTGTTCTTGATTATTGAAGCATTTAATAAACCGTCCGCTTATATGGGAGCAGATAAGATTACCGCAGTTGATATGGGCTATATTTTTGAAGATTTGGTCCGCAGATTTTCAGAGTCTTATGATGAGCAGGCTGGAGCGCATTTCACGTCAAGAGATATTATCTATCTTATGACAGATTTGCTGATTTCAGAAGATAAGGACACTATGATTGAGGAAGGCGTTGCAAAGACTGTTTACGATATGACTATGGGTACAAGTCAGATGCTTACCTGCATGACGGAGAGGCTTCTTGAACTGGATGCGGAAGCAGACGTAAAAGTATTCGGGCAGGAGCTGAATCCTGAAACCTTTGCCATTGCAAAAGCTGATATGCTTATCCGTGGCGGTAACAGTGATAACATGCGGCAGGGGAATACTTTATCAGATGATAAGTTTAAGGGCTATACATTTGATTATATTATCAGCAATCCGCCCTTTGGCATTGAATGGAAAGTAGAGAAAAATGCAGTAGAAGCAGAGGCAAAATTAGGAGATATGGGGAGATTTTCAGTTGGTCTGCCTAAAATCAGTGACGGACAGATGCTTTTTGACTTAAATGGGATTGCAAAGCTGAAAGATGATGGGAGGATGGCGATTATTCACAATGGTTCTTCTCTGTTTACTGGAGCTGCGGAATCAGGGGAATCAGAAATTAGAAGATATATGATTGAAAATGACTGGCTGGATGCGATTGTGCAGTTGTCAACGGATGTATTTTACAACACAGGAATCACGACTTATATTTGGATTATTTCTAAAAATAAGTCAGAAAAAAGACAGGGGAAAGTGCAGCTTATTGATGCTTCCAAGATGGTGGTGTCCAGAAGAAAAAATATCGGCAGTAAGAGGAATGATATTACGGAAGAGTGCAGAGAAATGATTGTAACAGCTTATGGGGAGTTTAAAAATAAAACTTATGAATTAGATGGTAAAATTTGTGAAAGCAAGATTTTCAATAATGAAGATTTTGGTTTCAATAGAATTCAGATTGACAGCCCTTCTTATGATAAAGATGGAAAGCTGATTACAAAGGGCAAGAAGAATCAGCCTGTGGCGGACGCAT
>JAMPGS010000087.1 GCA_023663815.1 Clostridium sp. | reverse complement strand
TCCCGATATTCTGTTCATTCCCTTTGTATCAAATAAGCGGTTTACATTTCCACATGCTCGGCGCAGACACGGATATCCGGCTTATCCGCTAAAAAGCTTCTGATAAGTTCCTTCTGATTTACAATGCTGTTGCTCTCCTCCTTGTCCCCGTCCTCTCTGGACAGGCGCGCGTACAGGGCCGCGCGGTATAGCTTGTTCTCTGGCATCTCTTTCATGGAAAGCCTCCATGGGCCGGAATACTTAATTATATTCGTGTTTAGGATTCCCGCAAATCTGCGTCTGTAAACACAACTGCCTGCTTTAAAGTATGCCGATTTGGCTTGGCTAAATGCCATGAAGGCGAAAAAACAGCCTCAAAAGACGAATCTTCCGGCGAGCAGCCATGATTAGCTGCCACACTCCCCATCCCTGCTCAAAAAATATTTTGCATGTTCCATAAACTTTGTGGCGGCCAGACTGAAAGGCTGGTCCCGCTTCCACGCCAAAACGCTCGTCGCCGTAAGCTCAGGGTAGAGCGGCCGGGAAATTATCTTTGACGTGTCCCAAAAAGGAACCGCCCCCTCAATCACCAGCGAATACGCCAGCCCCCTACTTACCATAATCGCCCCGTTAGTGCTTAAATTGCTGGTAAACAAAACGTTTAGGTTTTTATAATTATCTCCAAACCAGCTTGCAAGCTCGCTCTGCACCTGCATACGCCGGGGAAGGATTAACGGCCGCCCTACCAAATCCGCCGCCGTGATAAACTCCTTTTGGGCAAGCGTATCCTCCGGCCTCATGAGCGTTACCCATCTTTCCTTCACTCTCATGCGCACAAACTCGTATTTTCCCACATCAACCGGCTCTAACAGCAGGCCAAGGTCTAACAATCCCCTGTCCATCTGCTCCTTCACCAAATCCGCCGCCGCGGTAAATATATCAAAGGTGACAAGGGGATATTTCCGGTGAAAGCTTTCAAACAGCGCGGGAAACATTTGGACGGCGGCAATTTCGCCGCATCCGATGGAAATTCTGCCTTCTATCTGCTCCTCCTGCTCAACCAGCTCCTTTTCCGTCTTATCGACAAGCTGTAAAATTTCCTCCGCGCGGCGGCGGAGCAGAAGGCCTTCGTTGGTTAATTTTATCTTTCGCATTCCTCTGTCAAACAGTTTTACGCCAACTTCCTCCTCCATCTGCGCAAGCTGGCGTGAAAGCGTCGGCTGCGTGATGTGCAGAACCTCCGCGGCTTTTGTGATGCTTTCCTCCCGCACCACGGTGAGAAAATAGCGAAGCACTCTAAGTTCCATCTATGGGCTCCTTTCCGCTTAACTCATACCTATTTGTGCTTGAAAAACAGCCCTTTTTTCTCATAAGGCTCCCTGTCCACCGATACCACCTCGTAGCCTGCCTTCGCAACCGTGTCCTTCAACTCCTGTTCCGAGATGTCCTGCTCCGCGACGATAACGGTCTGCTTCTTTGTGTGGGAGCTCGTCACCTTTTTTACCTTAAATGCATTTCTCACCGCATCATTGATGTGCGCCTCGCACATGCCGCAGGCCATTCCCTCCACGCCTAACGTAATTTTAACCATAAAAACGCCCTCCTCAAGCCTTATTTCTTCCAGTGATTTCCAAAGGTTTTTTTCTGCGTCTCCACATGCCCCCTGTGGCCGTATACCTTACACTCACCCAAGGCCTTTTCCAAAGCGGAAAACTCCTCTTTTGTCAGACTGACCTCGCAGGCGCGCAGGTTTTCCAAGATGCGCTCTTTATTTTTGGAGCCGGGAATGGGCGCCACGTTAGGGTACTTATGCAGCATCCACGCCAGCGCAATCTGCGCGTTCGTGGCGGACTTTGCCTCCGCATAGCGGTTTAAAATATCGATAATCGGCTGATTCCCAATAATATTTTCCTTAGAGGAAAGCTGAGGCACCCAGTTGCGGACGTCGTCTACCTTTTCAAATTCCGTGGACGCTGTAATTTTGCCTGACAAAAAGCCGCTGGCAATGGGAGAAAAAGGCACCACGCCAATGCCGCGCTCCACACAGTACGGGAAAATGTCCGTCTCGCAATCCCTTTCCAGCATATTGTAAAGATTTTGGACGGCGGAAACCGGCGTCACTTCGTCGGCCTTTGCCAGCGTCTCGCCGGATATTTGGGAAAGGCCCCAGCCGCGGATTAGCCCCTCGGAAATTAATTTTCCCATAACCCCGGCCACTTCCTCCACCGGAACCGCCTCGTTTAAACGATGCAGATAGTAAAGGTCCACATAGTCCGTACCCAGCCTTTTCATGGAAGCGTCCAAATGCCTGCGAATTACCTCGTACAGCTCATTGCCCACAACCTCTTCATCCTCATGAATATGCAGCTTCGTCGCAAGAACTACGTCCCCACGGAACTCCTTTACCGCCTCGCCTAAAAGCTGTTCATTGTGGCCCTCGTAATACAAAACGTTTCCATACGTCTCCGCAGTGTCAAAAAAGCTGCAGCCGTATTCATACGCCGCCCGAATAGCCTCGATACTGTAATCCCGCTCCGGTATCTGGCCGTACCCATGGGAAAACGCCATACAGCCCATGCCGATTTCCGACACTTCAATTTCTCTTAAAAAACGCTTTTTCATTCCTTTCCCTCCATATTCTCCGTTTTCTTCCCGCCGCTGGCAGGCCAAATGTCCGCCCGCGCGGGGATATCGACTTCCTACTTTTCAGTTTACAACTTTGCCGGGAAAATGTACAATAGAAATAACAAAATTTAAATTTTAAAAAGGAATAGCGGGAAAGCTTTTAAGTAGCTAAAGTATGCTAACAGTATACTAATTTAAACACAAGGAGGAATTATCATGAGTTTGCTGAACACACCTATTAAGATTGGAAGCTTAGAACTGCGCAGCCGTCTGGTTATGCCGCCCATGGCTACTGAAAAATCCGCCGAGGGAGGCCTTGCATCTGAAAAGTTATTTGAATACTACAATGAAAAATCGCGGGGCGGATATCTCGGCCTTGTCATCACTGAGCATAGTTATGTTCTGCCGGAGGGCAAAGCCAGCCGAGGGCAATTATCCGTCGCGGACGACAGCGTTATACCGGGCCTTGAGAAGCTGGCGGATACCGTTCACCGGAACGGGAGCCCCATATTTGCGCAAATCAATCACGCCGGCGGCGCAGCCGTAAAAGAAATTACCGGCTATGAACCTGTCAGCGCCAGCGCCGTTACCATGCCCCGCAAAAAAAGCGCCCCGGCAAAAGAAATGGATTCCTCGGATATTCAAAAGGTAATCAGGGCTTTTGCCGAAGCCGCAGGACGAGTTAAAAAAGCTGGCTTTGACGGCGTGGAAATTCACTCTGCTCACGGTTATCTGTTGAATCAGTTCTTTTCTCCTCTCACCAATCACAGAAAGGACGCCTATACCGGCGATTCCATTTCTGGAAGAATAAAACTGCATTTGGATATCATCAAGGCAATTAGAGAGGTAGTGGGCGACGCCTTTCCCATTGCCCTGCGCTTTGGAGGATGCGACTATATGGAAGGCGGAAGCACCATAGAAGACGCCGTATCCGCCGCCATTGAATTTGAAAAAGCAGGCATCGACCTTTTGGATATGTCCGGCGGCCACTGTTTTTATATTCATCCCTTTAGCAAAGACCAAGGTTATTTCAGCGACCTCTCGGAAGCCGTCAAAAAGAAAGTGTCCATTCCTGTGCTTCTGACCGGCGGCATTGTTACAGCCGAAGCCGCGGAGAGCCTGCTGCAAAATAAAAAAGCAGATTTAATTGGCGTCGGCAGGGCAATTTTAAAAGACTCTGACTGGGCAAAAAATGCGGTTCAATCGATATAGGTTTTAACAGCAGCCGTCCTCCGCCGAAATTTTTTTCAACACCCTAGCCGGGACCCCGCCCGCCACGGTCAGGGGCGGAACGTCCTTCGTCACCACCGCCCCCGCCGCTACGACGGCCCAATCCCCAATTGTAACTCCCGGCAAAACGGTCACATTGGAGCCAATCCAAACGTGATTGCCAATGTGAATCGGCGCGTAGTGGTTTCGCCTGTTATTTGCAGGATTCAAATCATGGTTGATTGTGGCAAGGGTCACATTATGCCCAATCAACGCGCCGTCCCCAATGGTAATCCCGGCCTGATCCTGAAAATGACAGCCGGAATTGATAAATACATCTTTTCCAATGGTAATATTTTTCCCAAAATCCGTGTAAAAAGGCGGAAACATGCGAAACGTGTCGTCTATCTTCTTTCCCGTCAGCCGCCCCATAATCTCCCGGATTTCCTCCGGCGTATGATACTGGCAGTTTAATTCTATCCCAATTTTGATTGCTTCCTGAAAAAGAACGGCGGCGTATGCATTTCTCTCGTCGTTTTCCTCCTCGCCTTCCCAAAAACCGTTTATTACGTCCTGTGTCGTCATAATATTGCCCTCCTATTTTTATAGCGGTTTTGTCCGCATTTGTTTTACTTTTTTCAATAACAACCCTCTGCCTGCAAAAACTATCATACTTCCTCGCATTTGAAATATCAAATATATATATTATATACTCTATTATACTTGAAAAGTATGGCTTTCCCATGTATGATACTTTCCATATATGATACTTCCCATATGTGATACTTCCCATATATGATACTTCCCATGTATAATCCTTTCCATATGTAATAGTAACCTGCAATAATGACTTATCACCTTAAACTAAATTTTTCCCAAGGAGAATTTCAAATGGATATCCGTGTGTTACAATATTTTCTTGCTGTTGCAAGAGAGGAAAGCATCTCAAAAGCCGCCGACACCCTTCACATGACCCAGCCGCCTCTTTCCCGGCAGTTGAAGGAACTGGAAGAAGAGCTGGGCAAGCAGTTGTTTATCCGCGGCAGCAAAAAGATTACGCTCACCGAGGACGGGATGCTTTTGCGCAGGCGCGCGGAAGAACTGGTAGATTTAATGGAAAAAACAAAAGCCGAGCTGACCTCCTCCACCGAAAATATCAGCGGGGACGTTTATATCGGCTGCGGTGAAACGGAAGCCGTCTCCTTTCTGGCGCAGGCCGCCAAAAAACTGCAGGAAAACCATCCTCTCATTCATTACCACATCTACAGCGGCGACGCGGAGCGGGTTATGGAAAAATTGGATAACGGTTTGATTGATTTCGGGATTTTGGTGGGGCAAGCCGACATAAGCAAATATGACTATATCAAATTTCCAATAAAAGACACTTGGGGCGTATTGATGAGACAGGACAGCCCGCTGGCGGAAAAAGACACCATACAAGCGGAGGATTTATGGGACAAGCCTTTGATTTTATCCCATCAAACCTCCGCAAACAGCGAAATGCTTTCTTTTTTAAAAGCGGACCGTTCAAAATTAAACATTACGGCCACTTACGACTTGGTTTATAACGCGGCCCAATTTGTGAAGAAAGGCTTTGGATATGTGATTACTTTGGATAAGCTCATCAATACCACCGGCGACAGCTTTCTCTGTTTCAAGCCGCTTTTTCCTCCCCTGCAGGCGGAGCTTTGCATTGTATGGAAAAAGTATCCGGTTTTTTCAAGGGCTTCCGGCGTATTCTTAAAGCAATTACGGCTGGAACTGGATAGCGGCGTTTAAACGGAGATGCATCTTTGCTCGATACAACTTTTGCTTTGCCGTTGCTTTTGCCCTGCCACAGCTTTTTGCTCCATCGTTGCTTTCGCCCTGCCACAGCTTTTTGCTCCGCCGTTGCTTTTGTCCTGCCGTTGTTTTTTACTACTTATTTTTCCTCACGCGCTCTTTAAGAATATACGCCTCGCCCGGCCAAAGCGCATGGACGCGCTCTGGATTGACAATGTTCTGCGCAAGATGAACCGGGTCGCCGTTGAAGGTATTCCAATCCGGCGCATCCACCGTCCCCCAATGGATACAGATAATTTCAGCATTTGGATAGGCGTCAGCCAGCTTTACCGCGCCGTCAAAGGTGATATGCCAGCTATTGTCCGCAAAATCCATCAAAATAACGTCGGGCGGGCAGGGCATATTCAAATGCTCCTCTAAAAGACGCGAATCACCCGGCATCCAAATACTGCCGTCTAAGGTATCCAGCCAAAAACCGCAGTAATCCTTCAGCTTCCACTCACGGTAGTTTTGCGCGGCGTCCTCGTTCTGCCAATTATGCTCCGCCGGCGTCAACGTGATATTCACACCGCCCACGCAAAAAGTATCATGAATATCGTGCCCGCTTCCCTCAAGGCCCTCCTCGCGCATTACCTGCGCAACATACTGCGGCGCGTGATAAGAACGGCAAACCTTTTTCAAATCCCTGCAGGTCGCGCGGCTGAAATGGTCGTTGTCAATATGCGTAACCAAAATTGCATCCAGCGCGGGTACGCTCTCCGGCTTAATGGGCGGCTCAAACAAAAGGGGCATATCAAAGCCCTCCAATAGCGGGTCTATCATAATATTTGTCCCACGTGTATTTATCATGACCCCCGCGCTCCCCATCCAGCGTATCTCCGTATGCGAAATAGCTGTAAACGCTTCCCCGCCGAATTGCTGAACCTGAGCGGGCATAGCCTGTCCCCGCCCGCTTATCTTTAACTTTTTAGCGATATTTTCTATTGCATTTTTCTGCATATCTGCGCTCCTTTTCATTGTTTGGTTTATCCCGTATTACCAAAATTCCTTTGCTTAACGACGTTCTTTGCCATTTCCGTATGCAACTGCAATTTTCACTCTTTATCTTCCTTTCTGAAAAAACTCAGTTCTTAACGTCTGACATTATCGTAACAAAAAAATGGGATAAAGACAACCTGAAAATTGCTTCATATTCCCGCAGAAATCACCTCATCAGCTCCTCCGACAGCCGCAGAATTTCCGGGGCCAGCTCCTTCCGCTTCTTTTTTACCATACTGGTGTACAGCGGGTAAGCCGCAATAATTCCCGCAATTCCTATGATTCCAATAAAAATGCCGGGGATAAACATGTTTTCCGCCCAAACCAATATGCAGCACATTCCCACTCCTAAAACCAAGGCGCTTACAATACCCACCACAATGGATACCAGCGCAGCGCCCTTGGTGGTGTCCGCGTCCAGACGCCGGAGCCGTTCCATTTTGTCCTCCTTTTCCGTGGCAGGCGCATATTTTTCCCTAATTCTCTTAATTTCCTCCTGCTCTGCGGCGGAATACGTATATGAAAATGTTTCCTTATTTTCTTCCATTTATCATGCTCTCCTTTCCCTTTACAGCGGCCTCCCCAGCCCCTTCAAGCTCTTTTAACTGCCTGGTTGACTTGACAATCATAAAAACCGCCATGCCGATTACAATTGTGCAGATACCGCCGCCCGTTGCTCCCGTCATGACTGCCCGGAAAGCCTTGTCGTCCCCGCCGAAGCGCGCCAGCATGGCCGTTTCCAGCGACAAAATAGACACCATGGCCGCCACCAGATTCACCGCCTTTGCCGCCAGCAGAATGGGACTTCCGTACCTCCTGCTCCTGATAACGTTTATAAAAGCGGTAATTACAATATAAAACGAGTAGGCCGCCATGGCGTAAATCAAAAGCCCCGGATAGTCAAAGCCCCTGTTTTGATGCACCATAAATATCACAATTCCGGCAAGCGCTTGATTCATCACCAACAGCATACCCCCGCACAGCCGGTAACGCCGCAGTTCTTTCTCTCTATCTGCGCCGACCTCGTTCCACTGTACCTTGTGCAGCAGCAAAAAGCGCATAACGGCCAGCAGAATATAGTATATTCCAAGAGAAATCAGCCACAGAGAGCGGTAATAAACGCCCGCCGCCAGCTTCATCAAAATGTACGCCAAATTGACCGTAAGCCCCATATATAGAGATACCTTCGTGCGAAAGGAAATATCGTGCAGATATTTTCCGCCCAGCGCCGTCCCCTCCAGCCATTTTTTCAGCGGATGATTATCTATCCGCCGCCGTATGCCTCTTATAAGCTTCGGAAAGGCAATGACGGCGATAATCAGCGCATAGGCGGAACCCAAATAGGATAAATAGGCAAGGGCCCCGCTTATCTCCCGGTCAAGCACAAAAATCACCAGCGCAAAGAGCGGAATTGAAATTACCGCTGCCAAAACCGGGGGCAGAATAAACCATTTTTCAAATATCCTTTTCAAACGTTCCATTTTGCCCTCTCCTAATCCTCACAGTAAAAATACTGCCTTCCCCCGCTTTGCTGCTGACGGAAATATCCCCGCCTACAATGGCGACGACGCGCTTTACAAGAGCCAGTCCCAAGCCGTTCCCCTGCGCCGCATGGGAGGTATCCCCCTGATAAAATTTTTCAAAAATATGCTTTCCCGTCTCTGGGGAAATGCCGCACCCCGTATCCGCCACCTCCACCCTGGCAAAATCCCCTTCCGATTTAAGGCATAGTAAAATACAGCCGCCCGGCTCCGTGAACTTTACCGCGTTGGAAAAAAGATTGTTCCACACAATGCCAAGCAGCTTGGCGTCGCTCTCCACAAAAACGTCCTCCTCAATGTCCGTTTTCATTTCAAGCCCCTTTTCCTCCCAAGCCTCCTCAAACAAAAGCAGACACTCGCAAAGCTGTTCCCCCAAGTTAAAGGGCTCCGCCTCCGCATAGACGCGCTGATTCTCTAATTGGTTCAGCTTTAAAATATTGGAAATCAAATCCGCAAGCCTGCGGGAAGCCTCCGCAACGGCCTTTGCGTATTCTATCCTTTTCTCCTCCGGCAGATTGGGACTTTGAAGCATGGAGCTGTAATTTTGCATCACCGCAAGGGGCGTTTTCAGCTCATGGGATACGTTTGCAATAAAATCCGTCCGAAGCGTTTCCACCCCCGAAAGCTCTTGCGCCATGACGTTAATGCACTTGCTAATCTCCCGAAAGCCGTCGTCCCTGTACCAGCTTCGGCCAAGAGGAATCCGCACTGAAAAATCCCCGCCCATAATTTTCTTCGTGGCGTCAATAATCTCTTTTATCGGACGGTCAACGGCGTATTTTCTCCGCACTGCGTCAATGGCCGTGACAATCAAGCTTAAAAACAAGATATTTGCCATCGTCGCTCTTGCCGCCGGGCCCACCGTCTCCCACGTAAATTCAACGCCAAGGGTGTCCGCCAAAGTTGTGGCAAAAAGCATCAGACTGCAGGTGATAAAGAACGCCACAAACAAAAAAATTACAAGATAATTGCGGGCAGCCCTAAGCGCCCGCTCAACTTTCTTATCCGTATTCACTTTATCACCGCCTTATACCCCAGACCATGCACCGTCACAATCTCAAATTCCGGGCAGCCGGAAAACTTTTCCCGCAGCTTCGCCATGTACACGTCAACCGCCCTTGGCGTGGCGTTGGATTCCACGTCCCAAAAAGCGTCCATAAGCTGAGTGCGGGTAAAGGTTTTTTTTGGAAAAGAAAGCAGTCTGTAAAGAATATCAAACTCCCGCCGGGTTAGGTTTATTTCCCGCTCCCCGTAAACGGCGGTGCGCTCCTCCTCGTCCAATATCAGCCCTCCCACTTCCAGCCGGTGGCTGCCCGCAATCTTTGCCCTGCGAAGGAGCGCGCCAATGCGCAAAAGCAGCTCGTCAAGGTCAACGGGCTTTACCATGTAATCGTCAATTCCAATATGGTATCCCCGCTGTTTTGACATAAAATCGTCCCTTGCCGTCATAAACAAAATGGGAATGTTTTCGTCCAATGCGCGGACTGTTTTCGCAAACTCGTAGCCGTCAACGCCCGGCATCATGATATCCGATACAATCAAATCAAAAGTATCGTCGTACATTACGTTGTAGGCTTCCACCGCGCCGACGCAGCCCACGGCCTCATATCCGTTCTGATTCAGGAAAGCGCATACCGCACGGTTTAAATCCCTGTCGTCCTCCACCACTAATATCCTGAACATACAGCAGGCCCCCTTAAACTTTTCCTGTATTGTAACACGGAAATGTTAAAGTTTTGTTGCTGTTTTGGGGGTGGAAGAAATTTTATTGGTAATTTAAAATAGGGATTTATGTTTTATAGCCCTCACTGTCCTCCTCCAGCCATTCAATCAACTTTTCCTGTAAAATTTTTTTATCTGGCAAATACAGCTCGTATTTTGAAGCATAAATATTGCTATCTTTAGGAAGCGTAAGTTCAACCATACTGTCGCTTTTTTCATTACATAACAATATACCTATTGTCGGGCTTTCATCTTCGGATTTTTCATAGCGGTCATAATAATTTACATACATTTGCATTTGCCCTATATCCTGATGCCTTAATTTGCCAATTTTTAAATCGACTAGCACGAAGCAGCGAAGAAGCCGATTATACAAAACAAGGTCTACTCTAAAATGTTCCTCTTCAAAAGTAAATCTTACCTGCCTTCCCACAAAAGTAAAACCAGTTCCCATTTCCATAAGAAATTCCTGCAAATGGTCTATGATTTTGTTTTCGAGATTACTTTCAGAATATTCCGGCTTTTCTTCAAGCCCAAGAAATTCAAGTACATAAGGGTCTTTTATTACATCAGCCGCAGTTTCAATAATCTGCCCTTTCTCGGACAATTCCTGTACTTTTTCTTTGTCCGTACTAAGCGCTATTCTCTCATATAACGCACTATTAAATTGCCTTTTGAGTTCTCCCAAACTCCAATCTCTCCTAATTGCCTCTATCTCATAAAAATGACGTTCGTCAACATTCTTAATCCGCATAAGAAAGAGATAATGCGACCAGCTCAAGCAGAACTTTCTTCCCGTACTTACTGACGGCAAATTTTCAAATTGGCTAAACACTGTTTCGCCAATTTGGTCTGACACATAGGTTTTATAAAACTGACGAATATTTTTAAGATTTCCAACTGAAAACCCTTTGCCAAATTTTTGCGTAAGATACTCCGATAAACTCTGCAACATTCTTTTTCCGTATGCCGCCCGATTATTACCGTTCTGTTCCTCCTCCACAATGGTTTTTCCAATTTCATAATAAGCATAAACCATCATAACATTCACCGCAGTTTTGGTTTTTTCCCGTGCATTGCTTAAAATTGCAGCAACATTTTCAAAAAAAACATTGTCTGTTACACTTTCTCCCATTACTAGAACGCCTTTCTTCTTGTTTTTAAGCTATAAGCCTTAAAAATCTGTTTCAGTCTGACAATCGCCCTATATTTTTGTACATTATATTATACAATATCCCACTTTATAAGTACATCTCCAAGTGCAACAAATAACCCTGTCCGCCGCTTCCGTTACCCCATTCCTGCGAATAACCTCCACGTCAATCCGCTTTCTGATATCGTCGATTTTCACCTTAAAATCATTTTGAAGGGTCGGCAGCGTGTTGGACACAAGGCCATGCCGTTTCTTTTGTCAGTCTGACCCTCTACACCGCAGATTTTGCCCAAGCGGCTACCTTGCTTTCAGACTTTGCCGCCTCCGAACCATATACGGCCAGTCCCTTGCCTATAGACGCGCCAACGCAGATTTTTTTCAAATCCCGTTCGCAGCTTCCAAGGCCGCTCCCCTCATGGGTCATTACCGCAAAAACTTTCTTGCCGCTCCATTCCAGCCGCTCAAGCTGGGTAAAAACAGCGCAGGGATATGTCCCCCACCAGCAGGGGCCGCACACAAAAATATTGTCATACCCTGAAATATCGTCCAGATATCTCTTTAATTCCGGTCTTGCGCCATCGTGCAGTTCCTTTTTTGCCTCCACCGTACAGGCATGGTAATCCGCCGAATACTCTTTAACCGTTTCCACCTCAAAAAGTTCCCCGCCGACAGCCTTTTGAATGTACTGCGCAACAATTTCCGTATTTCCTTTTTCAATACTGCGGACCGCGCCGCTAAAATAATTTTCGCCCCTGCGCGAATAATATATTATTAAATTTTTTGCCATAATCTACCTCCTTTTATTCAACTACAGCTATAAAATCAGCGTTTACCTTTTCCCTGCAAAAATCTGCCTTCCGCTTCCCTGCAAAATCCGCTTTCCGCTTCTCTGCAAAATCCGCCTTCCGCAAATTCACTTCCCCGCCGCCTCATTGACGCACCGCAATGCGTTTAAGCTCCTTGGATAACCGATATATGGCAGGCACTGTGAAATAATTTTAATCAAAAAAGCCTTGTCGTTTCCAATCCGCATATTTGCCGCCGCATGGCTGATAAGCTGCGGCTCGCATCCTCCCTGCGCCGCAAGAAAGCAGAAGGTTATCATTTCACGCTGCTTATAGTCAAGGCCCGTGCGGGTGTAATAATCCCCAAAGCAATTTCCCGCCAGCCAGCGGTTGATATGACGGCTTTCCTCCGGCCCGGACTTCCAAAAGTCCTGCATATGCTCCCCAAAAATATCTACTTGAGCCTGCGTGCCCGCCTCCCGGCGGTTCTCGGCAGTCGTCGTCGCCTGTCCTTCCAGCGGTAAGGCAATCCCCTTTGCCTCAAACACCTCGTTTGTGATTTTCAAAAAAGGAAACACCCGCCCAATGCCAAGATACGCCGTCGCCTGATACACAATTTCCTTAATCTCCACCGGCGTCACTCCGAAATTCAACGCGGCGGGAATCATGGCGCGAAACTCGTCGCTTCCCTGACAGCCCAGCAAAGCCGCCAATATCGCCATAAATCTGGTTTTGTCGTCCAAATCGTCCTGATTTACCACCTCGTCAAAAGCAAAGTTGTCAAACCGCTCAATAAACTCCGGGTCGGTGCGCTGAAAATCCGACGTATATCCCGGAAACATTTTTTCATGATATTCTTTCGCAAAATTTGTGATATCCATGCTAAAATCCTCCTATGGTTGTCTCTGTTGTCTGGTTCTCTCTTTATTTCTGTTTTCATTATACAGGAGCATGAAAAATACAGCAATTCGATTTTCTTTAATAATTGATAAGAAAAACTTATTCTTTACAGATAGTACTCGCACTCCTTGCGCATAAAGTTGACACGGGCAGCAAAACGGGTGTATGCTCTCCTAAAAGCGGACTGCGCCAGCAAAAAACGTATAGAGACGGGAGAAAAAATGAACGCCAAAATCATGTTAAGCATTTCCATGGCAATCTTTGGAACACTTGGTTTATTTACGCGGAATATCGCCGTGCGCTCAGGGGAACTCGCCCTATATAGGGCCATTCTGGCGGCGGCTTTGATTATCGTTTATCTTCTGGCAACGAAACAGAAAATTAATTTCAAATCAATCAAAAAGGAACTTCTCCTTCTGCTGGCTTCCGGGGCGGCAATGGGAATTAATTGGATTCTGCTTTTTGAAGCGTATAAATACACCACCATCTCGGCGGCCACGCTGAGCTATTACTTTGCCCCCGTAATTGTCACCGTCGTATGCCCTTTTCTTTTCCATGAAAAACTGACCGGCAGGCAGATTTTATGCTTTGTGATGTCAACAATCGGACTGGTACTTATTATTGGAATTAGCAATTTAGGCGGGCAAAGCGCCGATTTAAAGGGTATTCTCTTTGGCCTTGGAGCCGCCGCGTTTTACGCCATGGTAATCCTGCTCAATAAATTTATAAAAAATGTGCCCGGAATCCACCGGACGCTCTTACAGTTTTTTTCGGCAATATTAATACTGATTCCGTATGTTGCCTGCACAGGAGGCTCCAGCCTTGGAACCCTTGACGGCGTCGGATGGGTATGTCTTTTGATTGTCGGGCTCCTCCACACGGGCGTCACCTACTGCATGTATTTTTCAGCATTAAAAGAATTAAAAGGTCAGGAGGCCGCAATTTTAAGCTATATCGACCCTCTTGTGGCGGTTTTGGCGTCAGTGCTGATTCTCGGCGAACACATGACGTTTTTACAATTGCTCGGCGGCTGCTTGATTCTGGGATTTACATTGTGGAATGAAAAAGCGGCTTAAAATTTTTCGTATAGCAAACCGCTTTCTTCCCTGCAGGCCAAAATAAGTCAAAACTACCCGCCTGCTCCATACAGAAAGCAAATACTCCGTAATTCCGCCGCAATAACTGCAAAATTTACCTTTTTAAATTAAATTGCACGGAATAAAACAATTCTGCGTGTCGATTGGAATTACCTCTTCGCACATACAAATGATGCCGCCGCTGCCCCGCTCCGCCTTTACTTTGTCAAGCACCGCGTACTTTCCAACTTCACGCCGATTTGGATTTGCGCTTTTTTTGATTTCCAACGGGTGAATCACACCGTTTTCTTCCACAAACACATCAATTTCTTTTGCATTGGAATCCCGATAATAGGTTAAATTTACCTTGGAGGGTGCGTAAGCAAAATTTTTAAGAAGCTCAATTACCACATAATTTTCAAAATAACGCCCGCTGGCCGCTCCGTTCATCAGCGTATCTCTGGTGAGCCACATAGAAAGATACGCGCACAAGCCCGTATCGCAAAAATACAATTTCGGCGTCTTAGCCAGCCGCTTCAATTCATTGTTCGCATAAGGCTGCAACAGATAAATAATTCCCAGCCCCTGCAATAGCTGTACCCATTCTTTTGCCGTCGGCTGGGATACTTCCGCCGTTTCAGCTAAATTTTTATAATTAACCTGTTCCGCCGTCAGGGCCGCGCAGGCATTTAAAAATTTGCGAAAACGGACCGCATCAGTAATATTGCCCGCCTCGGCCGCATCCCGCATGAGATAAGTTTCAATGTAGGAATTAAAGTATTCCTGCCTTTGTTCATCATCGGCTGACAGCGTGTCCGGCATACCTCCTTGCCAGATATGCCCGAACACATCTACAATATTATTTTTCTTCACAACAGATTGTCTTTCTACCAGACAAGATAACGAAAAATTCAATTCATTTGGAAACGCCACGCCTTCTACTTCATTCTTTGACAAGCTATAAAGATCTAAAATCCCAATTCTTC
>JAMPGS010000086.1 GCA_023663815.1 Clostridium sp. | reverse complement strand
CGCTGTACATTTCCCGGCCCCGCTCCACCAGATTGTGAGCCTCGTCAATCAAAAAAATATAGTCCTCCCTAACTCCCTCGGAAAAGAAACGCCGCAAATATACGTGCGGGTCAAACAAATAATTGTAGTCGCAGATGATGCCATCGGCAAACAGGCTCATATCCAGACAAAGCTCAAAAGGACATACCATGTGCTCCTTAGCGCAGGCCTCAACCGCCTCTCTATCAAAATTGTCCCGGCTGGTCAACAGCTCGTAAACCGCGTCGTTAATGCGGTCATAGTGTCCTTTCGCATATGGGCAGGCGTCGGGATTACACTCCGCCTCCTCCAAAAAACAAATTTTGTCCCGCGCGGTCAATACAACGGATTTAAATTTCAGCCCCTGCTTTCTCATAAGTTCAAGGGCTTCCCCCGCCACCGTCCTTGTAATCGTCTTGGCCGTCAAATAAAAAATAGTCTGCCCCATTCCCTCCCCCATGGCCTTCACAGAGGGAAACAAAGTTGAAATAGTTTTTCCCACGCCGGTAGGAGCTTCTATAAACAGCTTTCTCTTATGGTAAATCGTTTGGTACACATAGGTTGCCAGTTCTTTTTGTCCCTCCCGGTATGTAAAGGGAAATGAAAGTCTCTTTATCGACTGCGTGCGCTCTTTCTCCCACCAAAACCGAAAATCCGCCCACTTCCGGTACTGTTCCATCACCTCAAAAAACCACTCCTCAAGCTCAAAAAGCTCAAACTCAAAATGAAAATACCTGACCTCCTCCGTCTCTATATTGCAGTAGGTAAGCCTTACTCTGATGCTTTCCAGCCCGTTCTGCTTTCCATAAATGTAAGCGTAGCACTGTGCCTGCGCCAGATGCACCGGAACCGCCGCTTTCATTTTGTGGATATCCCTGTAGGTGCCTTTAATCTCATCAATGGTTACTGTCGCCGGTTCACTTTCATTCATTTGAACAATAATTCCGTCCGCCCGCCCCTCCACACAGATAACGTAATCGGGCGTCTCGTACAGATACCGCAAGAAAACCTCCGCATGATAGTCCTCTCCCATCTTTCTCTGTATCATGCGGTGGATTCGCCCGCCCTCCTGCATGGCGTTTTCAACCGACGCGGCTTTTCTGTTGTCTATATTGCCGGAACGCAGAATAAATTCCACTAAATTCCTGACCGATATCTGTATTTCCATGTTATAGTTTCCTGTTTGTATTTTTAGTTGCCAACTGGGTGCGCAAAAAACTCCCTGAAAAGATAGTACTTTATCTTTATCAGGGAGTCAATTTGTTAAAGTTAAATCCTGCTTAGCATGCCATTGCAAAGCGGTTTATGGTTTCTTCAAATTCTGAATTAAATCCATTGTAGGATACGGTAAGTATCTGATTTAAGTCAAGTCCCAATACTCCGACAATCGACTTGGCGTCTACCGTAAACCTGTTGTAAAAAACATCGATTTCAAAATCACATCTCGAAGCCGCAGTCACAAAATCCTTTACATCATCCAACCTTAACCTTATCTTTCGCTGCATCATAATTATCCCTTCTTTCTTCTCAATGCAAATTGCGAAAACGTTTTCCTTGCCAGAAATAACATTACTCCTTTACATTAAATTTGTAAAGTACTTTTTTTAATACAATCCTACAAATTTTTAAAGGTCAGCGTCCTCGCGGCAGCCGTCAAGCATCTATAAACAGCCGCCTTACTGCTATACTTATAAATCATGATTGACAAAAAACGGAAAAATATACGCTAAAGCTTTATTCCCCCTGAAATTCCGTCATATAATCGCGGTATCTTAAAGGAAGCATATTTCTCTGAAGGCCGCAGCTTTTGCGCTCCTCTATAGGTATCGTATGAAAAAAATGGGCGAACAGTTCTCTGTATTTTTTCTCTCCCTCAGAAAAGGATAATTTTTCCTGCTGCAGTCTTTCATCGCCATGTACGAGATACCAATCCTTTCCCGCCGGGTGGAGGGCAAAAATATCCCGCGTCTTATCGTGAATTACAAAATTCTCCAAAGGGAGCCTGTCCGCAAAATGAGGGACAATAAAGGTAATTAGGTTATTCTTCGGCCCGATAGGCGCATAGAGAATTCCGTTTTCCAGCTCCCGAAAACGCAGAAATTCCACATGGTAGTGGGCTTCGTTGGCGGTGAACCTCGCCAGCTCAAACACTCTGTGGACGTAAGGATTTTTAAGATTGCCCATCACCTGCTTTTTATTTCTCATGGAAAGACCCGTTACCACCGTCTTATAAACCGCCTCGCCTTTATCCCCCGCCTCGGAGGCCAGCGCGCGGCAGATTGCCATGTAGGCTTCCTGTCCAAACTCCCCCAGAATTGTCCTTGCCACCTTCGCCGCCCTATTATCATCCGGCGGGCACGGCTCATAAACCGCAAAAAGGCGGTAATTTTCGTCCTCCCCAAAGCAAAGATGAATCTGCCCGTGAGGCTTCCTTTTTAAATAGGCGTTGTAAATCCCTGTAAAGACCCCCTCTAAGGAATCCTCGCAGATTAAATAATCTTCTTCCATTGCAGCTCCTCGGTATCGTCAAACAGTGAAAGCTGACGGTAGGTCATGCCGTCTGTGGAAAAGGGCAGCTTTTCCTTCTCCCCAATCAAATTTCTTGTGATGTAATCCTCCTCCAGCTTCGTCGGATACATCATTTTTCCGCTACATGTGATAAAATACAGCGCTCTTTTTAGCGTGACGCCTATCTTCTTCAAATCCTGAAAGTCAAGGCTTCCGCTTCGTCTGGCCCGCACGATTCTCTGGGCGCTCTTCACCCCAATGCCGGGCACCCGCAGAAGTATTTGATAGGAAGCCCGGTTAATTTCAACGGGAAACTGCTCCAAATGGCGAAGGGCCCAGTCCGCCTTGGGGTCCAAGAGCACGTTAAAGTTTGGCTTCCTCTCGCTCAAAAGCTCCTGCGCATGGAAACCGTAAAACCGAAGTAGCCAATCCGCTTGATATAATCTATGTTCCCGCAAGAGCGGCGGCCCGCCCGGCAGCGCCGGAAGCTCCTTATCCGCGTTGACGCTGACAAAGGCTGAATAATAAACCCTCTTTAACTCAAATTTCTTATATAAATTCTCCGCCACCGTCATAATCTGATAATCGCTCTCGGCAGTCGCGCCCACTATCATTTGCGTAGACTGACCCGCAGGCACAAAGGACGGCGCGTGCTTAAAGACCGTTATCTCGTCTTTGCTCTGGGTAATTCCCTGCTGAATCTGCCGCATAGGCGTTAAAATGTTCCTTCGATGCTTGTTGGGGGCCAGCCGTTTCAAGCCCTCCGCGGTGGGCAGCTCCAGATTCACGCTCATTCTGTCCGCCAATAGCCCCAGCCTCCGCACCAGCTCCGGGTCGGCCCCCGGAATGGCTTTTACATGAATGTAGCCCTGAAAGCGGTACTGGGTGCGGAGCTTGTATACCGCCGCATAAATCAGCTCCATAGTATAGCTTGGACTGTACAAAATCCCCGAACTTAAAAATAATCCTTCTATATAATTGCGCCTGTAAAACTGAATCGTCAAATCGCAAATTTCATCCGGCGTGAAAGACGTCCGCGGTACGTCGTTCGACTTCCTATTAATACAATATTTGCAGTCATAAATGCACTCGTTGGTAAAAAGAATCTTGAGCAGGGAAATACATCTTCCGTCCGCCCCAAAGCTGTGGCAGATACCGGCAGCCGACGTGTTGCCGATTCCTGTCCCGTCGCCCTTTCTTCCCACGCCGCTTGAGGAACAGGACACGTCGTACTTGGCGGCGTCCGAGAGAATTCCCAGCTTGTCCATCAAGGACATTTCCCCGCTTTGCTTGATATTTACTTTCAGTCCTGTATTTAAATTTTGACTTAAAATAAGATTGCTTTCCATCACCGCATCCATACCAAACATTTGTTTGTTTTAGTATAACACAGTTTTTTCTGGAAAGCAACCCTTTTTGCGAACATTTGTTTGTATATTGGGGAGTTTCGTCACTTTTTTTATCAATACCCGCGCGCTTTCCTCTTCCACCCCTTTACCTGCGCCAGCTTCTCTTTCACCTCGGCTTCGTCGCCTTCCTCCGTGGGCACATAGTACTCCCGGCCTTCAAGGGAATCCGGCAGGCATTTCATTGCAGTCAGCTTTTCTTCCGTGTTATGGGCATATTCATACCCTTCCCCATAATGCAATTCCTGCATAAGCGAGGTCACGCCGTTCCTGATTTGAAGCGGTACTGGTTCGGTCAATGTGGTTGCCGCGTCCTTCTTGGCCTGTTCGTAAGCTGCATAAAGGGCGTTGGACTTTGGAGCCATGGAAAGATAAACTACCGCATGGGTCAAATTCACATTGCACTCAGGAATCCCGTTAAAATGACATGCCTGATAGGCCGCAACCGCCACCTGAAGCGCGCGGGAATCGGCAATTCCCACATCCTCGCTGGCAAACCGCACCAGCCTCCTTGCAACATAAAGAGGGTCCTCCCCGGCCTCCAACATTCTCGCCAGCCAATAAACCGCCGCGTCCGGGTCGCTGTTCCGCATTGATTTGTGCAACGCCGATATCAAATTGTAATGCTCCTCACCGTTTTTATCATAGAGAAGCATCTTTTTCCCGGTACACTGTTCCAAAATCTCTTCCTGAACCGTAACCGCCCCGTCCGGCTCTATCCGTCCGTTTAAAACCGCCATATCAAGCGTGCTGAGCGCCGTTCTCGCGTCCCCGTTTGCAAAAACGGCAATCGCCCGCAAGAGACGCTCCTCTATATGAATCACGCTGTTGCCAAAGCCCCGCTTATCCGTTAAGGCATTGTGGAGAAGCTGCATCATATCCTGCTCCGTCAGGGCATACAGCACAAACACCTTGCATCTGGACAAAAGCGCCGAGTTAATCTCAAAGGAGGGATTTTCCGTCGTCGCGCCGATAAGAATGATGCTTCCCTTCTCCACATAGGGCAAAAAGGCGTCCTGCTGCGCCTTGTTAAAGCGGTGAATTTCGTCCACAAACACAATTGTTTTTATGCCCATCATTCTATCGCTTTCGGCCCGCTTCATCACGTCCTTTATTTCCTTAATGCCGCTTGTGACAGCGCTGAAATCTATAAACGACGCCCGTGTCGTATTGGCGATAATCCTTGCCAGCGTGGTTTTTCCCACTCCGGGAGGCCCCCAAAATATCATAGAGCTTATCATATCCTTATCCAAAATCTGTCGCAGCACCTTGCCGGGCCCTACCAAATGCTCTTGACCGATATAGTCATTTAAGGTCAATGGCCGCAGCCTGCTGGCAAGAGGCGCGCTCATATTTACTTCTTCCGAAAAAAGCGATAACTGCTCCATTTCTCTTTCTCCCGTAAACCTTTTCCGATGCTCTTCTGCTGATGGGTGTTTTGCTTTTATATTTATTTTGGAAAATCTTTTGGGAAATGTCAAGGGGATATCCGGTTTATAAAAATTTAATCAGCGTTAATATTGACTTTTCATTCTTTTTAACATACATTAATAATAACAGTGAACCCTACTGCAAGTGGGAACCATAAAAGCAGTGAACCCTACTGTAAGTGGGAATAATCAAAACGGTTTTCCTGCCGTCAAAATGGAAACAAATGCCCATATATTTTATGGCAAAGTTCATCAAACTTATTTAAGGCTGCGCAATGTGCAGCCTTATTTCATACAGGAGATAAATAGAAATAACATGAAACAAGAAAAACTACAATTATATACGATGGATATGAAGTACATCCGGGATTTACATAAGGCAGATAACAGAGTTCAATCCGTATCCCCACAACTGTATAAAAACAATCGCCCTTTTGTTGGCGTCGTTGTTATCTGTAACAAACACAAATACTGTATTCCTTTAGACCACCCAAAAGAAAAGCATTATTCCATGAAAAACGACATTGATTTTTCTCGGATTTATGCAAATGACAAGCTAATTGGAATTCTCAACTTCAACAATATGATACCCGTCGATGAAACTCTTATCAAACGTCTCAATATCAAAATATCGCCAAATGATTCCCCGTCAGAAAAAGCATACAAAATTCTCTGTTCCAAAGAATTGGATTGGATACAAAAAAATAAAGACATTATTATCAAAAAGGCAAACAAATTATATAACATGATATGCTCTAATAAAGCAAACTATAATCTTCGGAAACGCTGTCTTGACTTTAAAAAACTGGAAACTATTTTACAAAAAAGACAAATTTCCTTCCCATTTACTCACAATTGAAAAAAATTGTCATATGTGATATTATTTTATACGTGAAAAGCGCACCGCTTCTGTCAAGGAACCAGCGTCTTTTCTATTTTCAAAAATATGAGGTTTTAATTATGTTAAGAATGTATTATGTAATTATTATTTCTCTGCCCTTCATTGCCTACTATCTGTGCAAGGTAACCTATATTTTAAAACATGACGAACAATACACGGAGGAAGAGCGGTACAGCGTCGCCAGAAGCGCCATTTCCGTCCTTCAAAGAAACGGTTTTATACATACGGACGCCTACGGCGTGGAAAATCTCCCCGAATCAGGCGGATATGTCATGTACGCCAATCATCAAGGAAAATACGACGCGCTGGGTATCATTTCAGCCCACAAAAATCCCTGTACCATCATGATTGACGACAAGCGTTCTCACCAAATCATCACCACCCAATTTATCTCGCTGATTAAAGGCAGTCGGCTGGACAAAACCAACATGAAAACCCAGCTAAAGACCATCTTGGACGTGATTGCACAGGTAAAGGCCGGAAGGAGATACATTATTTTTCCAGAGGGCGGCTACTATCACAACAGGAACGAGGTGAAGGAATTTCTGCCCGGCGCTTTCAAGTGCTCCATCAAATCCCAAAGCCCGATAGTTCCCGTGGTTTTAATTGATTCCTACAAGCCCTTTGAGCTCAATTCCATAAAGCCCGTAAAAACGCAGGTACACTTTCTTGCCCCCATTCAATATGAAGATTACAAGGAAATGAATTCCAGAGAAATTGCAGATTTAACCAGAAGTAAAATTGTGGAAAAAATTCATGAGATATGCTGTAACGGATAAACCAAATAATCGATTAAACAAGGCCCCTGCTTACCGCAGGAGCCTTTTCATTGAACACAAGGATAGCTTACAAATTGCACCGTTCCTTGTTTTATACAATTTCCACCTTTCTCAATTCCATCTGATAAGCCGGATACTCTTTCATTTCCACCGGCATGGGAAGCCCCGCTTCCATAAGAGCAAAGCCGCAGTAGCGTTTCCCGCTGCCTGTATCCTCATACACGGCGTCCCCTTGAAGCCCTTTCAGCCTCACATAGCTTACCGGCATGTTTCCATGATTTTCAAGCATCACTACATTTAAAAGTATCCGTTCCCCGTCCCCGCTCTTAAACAGCCATGCCGCGCAGGTATCCGTCATCGGATTTGTCAGCCGATAATAGTCGCCTTTACCAATCAATTCCGCGTACTTTTTATACCGCTGAACCTGTTTTCTTATTTCCTCTTTTTCCTCCGCGTTAAGCTTCCCCGGATTTAACTCATAGCCAAAAGTGCCCGCCATGGCCGCCACGGACCTTGTATTCAGACTAATATTCCGCCCCGTCTGATGATTTGGTACAGCGGACACATGGGAGCCCACAGTAGAAATAGGGTAAAAGAAGGAAGTTCCGTACTGTATCCACAGCCTGTCCAGCGCGTCGGTGTTGTCGCTGCACCAGATTTGCGGCGTATAATAAAGCATCCCCGCGTCAAACCTTCCGCCTCCGCCGCTGCACCCTTCTATTAAAATATCAGGATATTTTTGAAGCAGCTTTTCCAAAAAATCGTATACGCCGAGCACGTAATCATAAGCAACCTTCCCGGAACCGCCCTTCACCGAATAAAAATCGGACAGGCTCCGGTTCATATCCCACTTGATATACTGAATGTTTCCCTGATTCAAAACGCCGCAGACTTGGTTAAAAATATACTCCCTTACCTCTTCCCTTGAAAAATCAAGCACAAGCTGATTTCTCGCCACAACCGGCTTTCTTCCGGGATTACAAAGCGCCCAGTCGGGATGCAGCCTGCACAAGTTACTGTCCTCGGAAACCATTTCCGGCTCCATCCAAATACCGAACTTCATTCCGAGCTTATTGACTTTTTTAGTCAATTCTCCAAGCGTGCAGCCCAGCTTTTTTTCATTCACCCACCAGTCGCCAAGACCGCTGTTATCGTCCTCCCGTTTCCCAAACCAGCCGTCGTCCATCACAACCATGTCAATGCCAAGCTCCGCGGCTTCCTTCGCCAGCTCTATAATTGTTTGACCATTAAAGTCAAAATACGCTGCTTCCCAGCTATTAATCAGCACCGGCCGGATTTTCTCCGCGTATTTTCCGCGGCATACATGTTCCCTAATACAGCGGTGATATTGCCGAGACAACTCTCCAAGCCCCCTGTCCGAAAAGCTCAAAATTGTTTCCGGCACAAGAAAGCTTTCCCCTTTTGCAAGAGGATAGTGAAACAAATCGCTCTGCAACCCCATCAAAACCCTTGTCTGGTTAAACTGGTCCTTCTCCGCCTCGCACATAAAATTCCCGCTGTAAACAAAAGCCATGCCATAACACCTTCCGGCATCCTCCGTGGCGTCCGGCTCCGCAAGCATCACCGCCGGGTTGTATTGATGACTGGAAGCTCCCCTTTTACTTCCAATCACATAATTCCCGTGCCCTATTTCCCGGCGTTGGGGCAGGCGTTCCATCATATGCCTGCCGTAAAAACTGATAATATCGTAATTTCCTGTGATAAAGTCCAGACAGGCGGAGGCGACTTTTTCAATTATCACTTCCTCTTCGCCTTGATTGATAATCTCGACGCTTCTTGTAATGATATCCGCCTCCTCCAGCACCCCGTACAAGAGCTTTACCTTAAGGCCGCTCACGGAATCTTCCATAAAAATTTCCAGTGTGTCGGCTTCCGCCTCCTTGGCGTGTACCGCCGGAAGGCCCTTCAATCCGTATTTCCCCTTTTTAATTTCATAACCCGCATACCGCAAATCGCAGCACTCTGAGCCGTCCGCCCCCCGCACAATGAGCGCGCTGCTCCGGTAGTCGCCTGTTCCAAGCACCGGATACTCCTGCGGTAACACGTCCATGGAGTAGGTCCTATCCCCCGCCGCATCAGGGGGATTCCCGGAAAACCCCCTGTCGTAGTAGGTTAAAAGATAATCCATATTCACGTTTGAAATATCCGAAGCTATTTTTTTTCCATAATAAAGGTGTAAAAGAAAACCCATGCCGTCCACTTTCATTTGATAAGTGGTGTGATTTGTCTGCAAAGTAAATAAGCCCTTCTCCTGCTGATAAAAAACTGCCATGACGTTTTCCTTCCTTCCGCTCATTTTCCCACGGCAGCCGCCAAGCATCTGCAGACAACCGCCAAGCCTGCAAACAGCCGCCAAACCTGCAGACAGCCGCTTGGCTCGCTGCACGCGGGAATAAACGCGCAGACTTATCGTCTGCCTACTTCACCGCTCCGTTTACAACTCCGTTCAAAATCTGCTTCTGACATATTATATAAAATATCAGAATCGGAATCAAGGACAGGAGATAGGAGGCAAAGGCCAGATTATAGTTTGTTCCAAACTGCGATTGGAAGTTCAACTGCGCCAGCGGCAGCGTGTTCTGGGAGGAACCCGCCATAATGACTAATGGGGTCATTACGTCGTTCCACACCGCAAGGGCCGTGATAACTGCAACCGTCGCGTGCATGGGCTTCATAATTGGGAAGATGATGCTCCAATAGGTTCTCCATGTGGAAGCCCCGTCCACCCTTGCCGCCTCCTCAAGAGCCAGCGGAATATTCACCAGATAGCCGGAGTACAGCATAATATTCATGGGCATATAAAACACCACATACAGCAGGATTACGCCGAACCAGTTTGCAAGCCCCATCTCAGCCGTCTGCTTTGCAAGAGGCATCATCAAAATTGCAAAAGGCACGAACATACCGCTGACAATGAAAAGATAAACGAAATTATAAAACTTGCTGCTTGCCTTGTTTCTTCCAAGGGCATAACCCATCAGGGAATGTAAAAGGATGGAAAGCCCCACCGTCAATACGGAAATAAGCAGGCTGTTTTTCAATGAATTCCAAAAATCCGTAACTTCCATAGCTTCCCTGAAATTATTAAAGCTCCATGTCTTAGGCAGCGATAGGATACCGCTGATACTGTTCGTCATTTCCGAGGGCTGCTTGAACGCAATTACAACCGTCATGTACAGCGGAAACGCAATTGTTGAAAGGCCAAGAATCAGCAGAATCAACACAGGCATATTTGATTTACTTGGTGAAGATGTGTTTTTCATAACTGCTCCTCCTTTGAACTGGAAAATTTCATCTGTGCCACAGAAATAATGACAATTACAATAAAAAATACTACCGCGTTAGCGCTCTGGAATCCAAACTGCCCGCCTGCCATACCGTTGTTGTAAATCAGGTAGGAAATAGATTCCGTGCTCTGGGAAGGGCCGCCCTTTGTCAAAGCTACAATCTGGTCAAACACCATCAGAAAGTTTTTCACGCAAAGCACCATGTTAATGGAGAAAAATGGGATAATCAGCGGAAAGGTCAAATGCCGAAACTGCTTCCAGCCTGTGGCGCCGTCCAAGCCGCCCGCTTCGTACACGTCCTCAGGCACCGTCTGCAAACCTGATATATAAATGATGGTGTTCATTGCAATTGCCTGCCACGCGCACACAATCATAACGCCAATCCACGCCTTGCTGGGATTCGACAAAATACTCGTGCTAAGCGAGGTGATTCCAAGCATATCGGCCACCGCCGGAAGAATGTAGGTAAAAAAGTAATTAAAAATGTAACCCACAACCAGCGAGCCAAGAATATTGGGAAGGAAATACGCTCCCCTGAAAAATCCCTTCGCGCGAATCTTGCTGTTTAAGCCAAGAGCCAGAATCAAGCTTAAAACATTGACTACAACGGTCGTTACCAGCGCAAGCTTAATGGTAAACAAGTAAGATTTTCCCACGCGGGCGTCCGTAAACAAATCGGTATAATTCCGAAATCCAACCCAGTCATGGCTCCCGAAGCCTCTGGAATTCGTAAAGCTGTACATCGCGCCGCGAACCAGAGGGATAGTGTTAAAACAGATAAACAGGGCCAGAATCGGAATCGTAATCAGTAAAAACGTTCTCTTTCTATCATTTTCATGTTTCATAGCCGGTCTCCTTATTTTTTGTCTTAATGACTTTTTTCATAATCCTGTACCATGCGGATAATATCTCTATTGTACCGCTGCCAGTTAGTGTCGAAGGTTGCAAGGAAATTGTCAACGTCCTTTTCAATCAAATAAGTTTGAAGCAGCGCGTCCACCGACATTTCCGAGGGATAATAGTGGTCCTGATAGTCCGTCATGTTTCCGGCCTCAATAAAGGAAAGCATACCGTCTAACATGGATGCAAGCTTAAACTCGCCTTTTTTGCAGGGAACAGCGTTTTGGTCGTCTATGTATTTCTGAAGGTTCTCGTCTGCAAGAAGGAAATCCAAAACCTCATAGGCCTCCTTTTTGTTGGGGCACTCAGCCATCACGCAAAAGCCAAGGTCAATACCGGAATTCAGCGTCCTATCCTCCTTGTTGTCGCTTGCCGGCATAACGAAGGAATCAATATTTAAATCAGGATTTACCGACAAAATCTGCGGCGTTGCGTAGCTTCCAATCGGATACATAGCGGACTCGCCCCTTGCAAAAGCGGTACACGCATCATTATAGCCGTAGGCAAAAGGGTCTGCAGGACCGTAGGGCAGGAGCTGCGCGTACTTTTCCGCTAATTCCCTGTACTGCGCGGCAAAGGTTGCCTCTCCCCTGTTTACCTGCTTCGTGGTATCGGAGGGGGATAACTCTACCG
The DNA here is from genome assembly GCA_023663815.1 of Clostridium sp. Classification (GTDB taxonomy): domain Bacteria; phylum Bacillota; class Clostridia; order Lachnospirales; family Lachnospiraceae; genus Suilimivivens. The sequence goes on along the minus strand of JAMPGS010000086.1, from coordinate 3,132 downwards.
CCATAGCGTTCCACGGCGCAAGACAGGTCCACGTGTCCTTGAATCCAAAATAAAAAGGAAGGATTCCCTCAGCCTGAATGGCCTCGCAAAGCTGATTTAATTCCTCCCAAGTTTCGGGAATTTCCCAGCCGTGCTCCGCGAACATGTCTCTGTTGTAAAGAACTCCGGCCGCGTTTGCCACATAAGGAACAATGTACGTCCCGTCCGTGGGAACAAGTTCAAGGGCCTCCGCAATATCCAAATAACCCTGATTGATATTCTTCATTCCCTCATAACCGGAAACATCTGAAAGAATATCCGCGTCCACAAAATAGGAATAGTTGATATCGCCGCCGATTCCTATAATGTCCGGGTAATCCTCCCGGATAAACCTTGTTTTTAAAATGGTTGTTGCATCGTTGGGAGAGCTGATAGTCAGATGAATATCGTCGTGCGTCTCGTTAAACGCATCTTCCACCGTCTTAAAATAGTTCGCCGCTTCCGGTTTGTACTGAACAATTTCAATTTCAACCTTCCCATCCGCGGACGAGCCACATCCTGAAACGGTAAGCGCCATTGCCGCACAACCTACTGCCAGTCCCAGCCCTTTCATCCTTTTTCCTTTCATAGCATTTTCTCCTTTTTTAATAATCCGGTCATAAAATTTTTACCGGAATTTTATTTTTTTTATTATAACATTCCATTATGCTGGCAAAAATAGCATGATTTTGCATGTTTTATGCCTTTATGCGACTTTTTATCTCTATACTGGAAATCAGGTAGCATTTTGGTATATAATAGAAATTCATACGACTGTTATACGAGGTGATTTATGAGTGAAGTAATCTTTTCCGTTTTTCCAAGTGAAAACTTTATCGACATGGGGCTCTATCAGTTTGGATGGGAACATTGCGACCCCTCCCATTCCTTCGGACCTGCCGCTAGAAATCATTACCTGTTTCACTACTGCATCTCCGGCACAGGCGCCTTATACGCTGCAAATTCTAAGGGCGAATCCATCGTCTATCAGGTGCGGAGCGGCGAGGGCTTTATGCTTTTTCCCCATCAAGTGTGCACCTACATTGCAGACAACGAGGTTCCGTGGGAATACGCATGGCTTGAGTTTGACGGCCTGCGGGCCAAGGAAACCATTGAGCTGGCCGGTTTAACCCCCGACCAGCCCATTTATAAAGCCCGCTATAAAGATATGGCTGTGGAAATGAAAGAAGAAATGCTCTACATTATAAATCACAAGGAAGAATCGCCCTTCCATTTGATTGGGCATCTTTACCTGTTTATCGATAAATTTGTGCGCTCCGCCTCCTCCACGCAAGTACGCAAAGGGAACCGCCTGCGCGACTTTTATATTAAAGAGGCTTTTTCTTTTATTGAACAAAATTTTCAAAACAATATTTCCGTGGAAGATATCGCCGCCTCCTGCGGCCTAAACCGAAGCTATTTCGGAAAAATATTTCACGAAAGCGCCGGAAAATCCCCGCAGGAATTTCTTATTTCCTACCGCATGACAAAAGCCGCCGAGCTCTTAAAGCTTACGGACTTATCCATTGCAGACATAGGAAATGCAGTCGGCTATCCAAACCAACTGCACTTTTCAAGGGCTTTTAAAAATGTTTACAAAATCTCGCCGCGCCAGTGGCGGGCTGAAAATGGGGGTAGCAGAAAAGCATGAGGTGCGCTTTAAGCGCACCTCACCATTGTACAAGGCTATCTGCGCTTTGAGGCTTTAAAAAATCTTCCTTGTAAACCTACATATTATTTTCCCGATATAATCTTTCTCTGTATTCACCGTCGGAAAGAGCGCGCTTCATCTCCTCAATTCTTCCGCTGTTCATAAGCTTTTGCAACAACTCGGCAAGCTTGTCCTGACCTTCCTTAATTCCTCCTCTGCGGCCTTCTTCATGCCCTTCCTTCCGGCCCTCTTTATAGCCTTCCTTCCGCCCAATATTCCGCCACTCTTCCCGCTCGCTTTTCATATGCTTTTCTTCATCATACTCAAAAATACTCACCGCTATCGCCTCCGCCCGATTCTTTGACAAAAAATCTTTAAGAATTCCATTCTCAATACAATAGTCAACTGCGCACTCAACCGCTTCCGAAAAAGGCATCGTTTTCGCGAATATCCTAACCTGCTCCACGTACTGGGCGTATTCTTTCAGCAAACGACATGCCTCCAAAAGCTCCGTGTTATGTCCTAAATTAATATTGTAGACCGATACGGTCAATTCCAGCTCCGGCTGTTCCTGCTTCTTTTCAAAAGCATCCGACAGCTTTAAAATCTGCCGCCGCAGGAGAACCGTTTCAGCATCCCCCTGCTTTTATAAAATGTAAATTGGAATGAAAGCATGGATTTTCTGAAACTTAAAAGATAGAAATTACTTGATTTGTTTTAAAAGAAAATATGCTTTTTGTTATCATAACATAGTTTGATTAGAGTTGCAAATGCGAATTTTATGTAAAAGAAAGCATGAAAGGACAGTTTTGTTTACCGTCCTTTTTAGTGATATTTTTGGCTGATTTATCCAGCCTTTTCTTTTTTAGATCCAGTTGGAAATTCGATTCCTAATATTTCCATCAAGTTTCTGTATGCTTCCATCTCAGTACTGCCCCTTTGAGCTTCCTTAATTAAAAATCTTTGCATTTCTTCTTTCGTCATAACTTCCATCTTTCTCCTTTCTCCCTGCTGGGTTATTGTCAAGTTGTATTTTGCTTGGCAATTATAATTATATCACTGTTTCAATCGATATTTAACACTAATTTTAGTGTTATTGTAATATCAACAAATGAAATAAAAGTGACCCCGAAGCCGTAGGAAACATAAACGGAGCCGCACCCATCAAAAACTATGAAAAGTAGCTTGATTATACATCAAGCAAAGGTAAAAATCAATGATGAAATGGTTTGAGTTCCCCATTTTGGGGAAATAAAAATGCAAAAACACTGCCTATTTGTTATAATTAAATCATGACAAATAATCTAAACAAAGACTTGGAGCAGCCTCCATATAGTAAATGTAGCGGTCAATTATGACTGCCATAAAAAATTAAAGGGAGCGTAAAATGATGTGTGTAAATTACCAGTGGGGAGTATCCTAAAGTTTGTGTAAACCTCCAAACTGATGTAAGATAAAATTAC
>JAMPGS010000085.1 GCA_023663815.1 Clostridium sp. | reverse complement strand
GGGCCCGTCGGGCAGGCAGGAACGCTTAAACTGCTGGGAGAAAAATCTCCTGTAAAAGACCTTCAGCCACTTTAGTATCACTTTATCCTCGTACTGCCCTGTAAAGGAATCTCTGGCAATCCGATAAATTTTTTCCGGCTCAAAGCCGCACCGTAACATATAATACAGGAAAAAATCATGGAGCTCATAGGGCCCCACCAAATCTTCTGTTTTCTGCGCGATTGCTCCGTCCACAGGCGGTAAAAGCTCAGGGCTTACCGGCGTGTCCAAAACGTCAAGCAGCACCTTTTCCAAAGCCTTGTCCCCGCAGGTATCCGCATAGTATTTTACCAAATGGCGCACCAGCGTCTTGGGAACTCCCCCGTTCACGCCATACATGGACATATGGTCGCCGTTGTAGGTCGCCCACCCCAAAGCAAGCTCGGACATGTCGCCCGTACCCACCACCAACGCGTTTTCCTGATTGGCAATGTCCATAAGCACCTGCGTCCGCTCCCTTGCCTGCCCGTTTTCATAGGTCACATCATGATTTTCCTGCTCCTGCCCAATATTCCGAAAATGAACCGTCACCGCTTCCTTAATATCCACTTCCCGAAGCGTTACCCCCAGCGTCCTTGCCATCTGACAGGCATTTTCATAGGTTCTGTCGGTTGTTCCAAAGCAGGGCATGGTGACGGCAAGAATATTTTTCCGGGAAATTTCCAGCATATCGAAGCACCGCGCCGTCACAAGAAGCGCCAGCGTGGAATCCAGCCCGCCCGACACGCCGACTACCGCTTTTTTGCAGCCGGTATGCTCGCATCGCTTTTTCAATCCCATAGACTGAATAGATAAAATCTCCCTGCACCTTGTTTCTCTTTCACTTTTATCCGAGGGGACAAATGGCATACAGGCAAAAGTCCTCTCCAGCCTTGTCTCTTCTATTTTTAATGTAAAAGGAATTTCTACATAGGAAGGATTTTTCTTACAGGCAAAGGTATTCATCCGCCTGCGTTCCATGCGCAGCTTATGAATATCGATATCCCCGTATAAAATCCCGCTTTCAAACCGTTTGCTCTGGGCAAGAATCGTTCCGTTTTCCGCAATGATATCATGTCCCCCAAAGACTAAATCCTGCGTGGACTCCCCCTCGCCGCCGCTGCAATAAACATAGCCTGCAATCAGCTTTGCGCTGGAGGACTTTACCAGCATCTCCCGATAGGCATCTTTTCCCACCGTCTCATTGGAGGCGGACAGATTCACCAAAACGGTAGCCCCGGCCAGCGCATGGGAAATTGCGGGTCCGTCGGGCATCCAGATATCCTCGCATATCTCGCAGCCAACCGTCAGGCCTTCCATTCCCTCCGCCCGCAAAAGCACATTAGTTCCAAAAGGAATTTCCTTCCCCTCAAAGCGCGCCGAAACCGCCTCCCTGTTTCCTTGCTGGAAATGGCGGGTCTCATAAAACTCCCCATAGGAGGGGATAAATACTTTCGGAATAAGACAGAGCAGTTCCCCGTTCCATACTGCGGCCGCCACATTGTAAAGCTTTCCCTCAAGCTCGTAGGGCAGGCCGACGAACACAAGGGCGTCCTTCCCCTTTGTAAAGCGTACAATCTCAGCCAAAGATTTCTTGCAGGCGTTTAGCAGCCGTTCCTGTAAAAACAAATCGCCGCAAGTATAGCCGCTGATACAAAGCTCCGGAAAAACAATCAGCTTTGCGCCCTTTGAAGCCGCCTCCTCAATCCCCAAATAAATCTGCCCTCTATTGTAAACGGTGTCGGCCACCTTTATTTTGGGCGTTACCGCCGCCGCCTTGATAAATCCATGCTTCATAAGCTATCCCTCATTTACCTATACAAATCCATATTCTGCGCAAATAGGACATACAGTCCCACACCTGAAACATATCCCCCTCTTCAGAGCACAAATAAGTTTCACATCAATCGCCTGCACATATCCGCCTAACCCGTTGCTCGCAAAAAAATTAATGTTTCCACCGCAAGCATCCGCTCATCCGCTCAGCTCATTAACCGCCAATCTCAACAGCGTTTTTACAAATCACCTGCTCCTTGACAGCAATTCCTTAAGCTCCTCCACCGTAAACGTATAAGCCGTATTGCAGAAATGGCACTTTACCTCAATTTCCTTTCCCTCGTCAATCATCTCGCTGATTTCTTTTCTGCCAATGCTGATAATGGCCTTCTCCACCCGCTTTTTGCTGCAATTGCAATAAAACTGCGCGGGAACGGTATCGACAATCTCCATATCCATCCCCTGAAAAAGAAGTCCCAGCATCTCTTCCGGCGTCTTTCCCTCGTCGAGAACAGTGGTGACGGCGGGAATCCTTGCGAGATTTTCTTCCAGCTTTGCAATCACGCTCTCCTCTGTAAAGGGCATTAACTGCACAATAAAGCCTCCCGCCTGCCGCACCGTGTTGTTCCTTTCCATCAAAACGCCTAAGCCCACGCTGGAGGGAACCTGCTCCGAAGTTGCAAAATAGTAGGTGAGGTCCTCCGCAATTTCTCCAGTTTGTAAATTAGTCTGCCCGCTGTAGGGCTCTTTTAATCCAATATCCTTGATAACCCGAAGAATACCCTTCCCCACCGCGCCGCCTACGTCAAGCTTGCCTTTAGGGCTTGGAGGCAGCATCACCTGCGGCTCTATGGCGTATCCTTTTACGTTTCCCCCGCCGTCCGCCGTGACGGTCATTCCTTTTAAGGGGCCGTCTCCATTGACCTGCAAAGTCAATAAATCCTCCTTGTTCTTCGCCATAACGCCCATCATCACGCCGCCTGTCATCAGCCGCCCAAGGGCCGCCGTCACCACAGGGCTTGTATTATGGGCAATCCTTGCTTTCTCCACCAAGTCTTTAGTGGTGGCCGCAAAGGCTCTGATTTGCGCGTTTGCGGCCGTTGCCCTGACAATATAATCCGCCATAAATCCTCCATTTATAGTCCCACTCGACCCTTCCAGTGCATCTTCTCATCAACTTCCGGCCGTCTAAAAGCGCGTCCGCAAATTGATTTGCACCTGTCAGCCTTCGCTGTTTTTAAAGTCCTGCTCTGGCCGCTTCCGGCACTCCCGCGCCACTACATAAATCCGCTCGCTCTTTTTTGTGGGCGCTTTGCGGGTATCCGCATCCAAAAAAAGCGCCGCCTCCATTCCAGCCTTCTCCACAAACCCTTTCATTTCCTCAAGGGTGTAGCCCCTTTGAAAATGCGTTTCCGTAAACCGCCGAAACAGCTCCTCTTTTTCCTTTACAAATATGGTAAGGTCATACTCGTTCAGCCTCTCCGCCTCATGATAATAATTTTCCCAGATAAAGCTGCACTCCTCCCGATTCTCCGCGATAACCTTATCCCCAATCACCTGCTCATATTTATAGACGGTGTTAAAATCAAAGATAAAAAGCCCGCCGGGATACAGATAATTGTTCACAAGAGCAAAGGTTTCCTCCACCTCGTCGTCCTCAAGAAGATAATTAATGGAATCGCAGATACAAACCACCGTCCCCACCGTGCTGTATAAGTCCAGCTCCCGCATATCCTGACAGAGATAAAGAATCTCGCTGCCGGAATTTTCCCTTTTTTCAAGGGCAGCCCCAAGCATTTCCTCCGAGTTGTCCACTCCTATCATGTCATACCCTTTTTGATACAAAAGCTCCGTCAGCGTCCCCGTGCCGCATCCTAAATCCAGCACCAGATTCCGCTCCGAGGCAAGCAGGCCCTCCTGCGGATTTTCCGCCTCTATAAGTCCCTCCCTGCGCACAGGCTTTGAAATACCATAGGTTTCTATCAGCTCCGCCAAAAAATCCGCCCACTTATTGTAGGGTACGTCCTCCATAAAAATATCATACACACCGGCAAAACCCGTATACGCTTCCAAAATTAATCCCCCAGCTTCATAGCGATGACAAAGCCCACCGCAAGAGTTACAATACTTGTCAAAACGCCCGCTATGGTAATTGCTCCCACGTCCCCAAGTAAAAAGATAGCCACAGGGGAGGCCACAATCAAACCGATAATCGCCCAATATACCTGCGTGGGGAACTTTTCAAAAAGAATTTCAATCACCTTTGCAATTGCAAAAATTCCCACCACAATCCCAAGTCCCATGGGAATCAAAATGCCGAAGCCTTCAAGAATTCCCGCCATATCAAAGGCCGCCAGCGCCGTAACAAAATTTTTGATAGCCGCCACAATAGGATTATAATAGCCCATGAGAAGCAGCATCATGGAGCCGCTCACGCCGGGGATTACCATGGTGGCGGAAGCGATAATTCCCACTGCAAACAGCTTAATCACCGACCACAGACTAAAACTTAAATCCGCCGCCGCGCCTTCCCTTTCACCGATAGCCGCAAGGCCCACCACAAGCGCAAAGAAAAGAATACAGGGAAGAATACAGCTTATTTTTAACCCTTTTCCCTCCACCTTTTTCCAGACGGCGGGAAGTCCGCCCACAATCAGCCCTATAAACAGGCAGTTGGTTTGAAGGGGAAAATACTTAAATGCAGGTTCAATAATAAAGGACAGCCCCACCAGCGCAATTCCGATACCGATAAAGATAGGAATCAGGAATTTAAGGCTTTCCTTAAACTCTTTAAATAAATGCGTTACGCTGTGAATCAGCTTGTCATAAATCCCCATGGAAACCGCCATAGTCCCTCCGCTGACGCCGGGAATAATGTTTGCGATTCCCATTACCATGCCTTTTAATAGATTCTTAATCATCTCTCTCCTCCTGTTTTCAAATACTCTTCCAAAAAATCAACCAGCCTGCGCATCTGCTCGTCTGTTCCGATTGTAATGCGCAGATAATTGTCTATTCTGGGCTTGTTCCAGTGGCGCACGTAAATATTGTTTTTCTTGAGCGCCAGAAAAATATCCGCCGCCGGAATACGCTCATGGGTTACAAATAAAAAGTTGCTCATAGAATCCGCAAAGGAAAATCCCAGATTTTTTAGCTGCTCCTTCGTCCATTCTCTGGTTTTGATGATTTTCCCCGTGATTTCCTTAAAGTAATCGTCCTCCAAAACCGCCGCCGTCCCCAGCTCAATGGCAGGCATATTCATAGTATAAGAATTAAATGAAAATTTAACATCTTTTAAATAACGAATCAGCTTTTCATTTGCAATGGCATAGCCAATCCGAAGCCCGGCCAGAGCGCGGGATTTGGAGAAAGTCTGTACCACCGTCAAATTTTCATATTTTTCAAGCAGCGGCAGCACACTTTTTCCGCCAAAATCCACGTAAGCCTCATCGACAATTACCACGGATTCCGGGTTCGCCGCGATAATCTCCTCAAACATTCCGCTATCCTCCAAAACGCCCGTAGGCGCATTGGGATTTGGAATAACAATTCCGCCGTTGGGAGAAAAGTAATCCTCCTTTTTTATCCGAAAGTTTTCGTCCAGCGGGCATGTTTTGTAGGGAATCCGAAACACCTCCGCCCACACGTCATAAAAGGAATAAGTAATATCCGGGAATAAAATAGGCTTTTCCCCGTTAAAAAAGGTCATAAAGGACAGCGCCAGCACGTCGTCGGAGCCTACCCCCACAAAAACCTGCGCGGGCTTCACATGATAGTACTTCGCCAAAGCGTTTACCAGCTTTTCCGCGTTCATATCGGGATAAAGCCGCAGATTCCCGCAATCCAGCCTCGCAGCCATTTCCCGCACCTTCGGCGCGGGCGGGTAAGGATTTTCATTGGTATTTAATTTAATCACCCCGGCCTGTCCCGGCTGCTCCCCGGCCACATAGGGCGTTACCTTCCTTACATTTTTTTCCCAGCTCATGCAAAAACCCCCTATAATAATCCAAAATCATTTCCATCTGCCATTGTCCTTTATGGTAACATTATCCTGCCCGCCCTGCAAGCATATTCTTTTCCGCTTCCCTTAAAAATTCTTTATAAAAAGAATCCTGTAAACAAGATTCTCCGTCTGCGGCGGACTGCGTCAATGCCATCTATTATTTCGCCGCGCAGGGCATACTGCCTCGCAGTGGCTTCCTCTGCACAAGTCTGTGCATAAAAGAAGTCTGTAAGCAGGATTTTTCTCTTGCAGCATCCCCCTTCCTCCTCTGCACATAAGAGAAAACGGCATGTCAACACCATGCCGCTTTCCTAAAAATCCCCTTATCATTTTCTAAATTTCCGTCACAATTCGTTTAAATCACACACCGATTCTTTTTCAAGCAATTCCCCTTTAAATATCAGATTTTTATTTCCGCAGTTTTCATTCACTAAATCGTATAGAAGCTCAAAAATCTTTTCCGCCATCTCTCTGGCCGGCTGCAGGTTTGTAGTCAGTTTGGGCTGGACATAATCCCCGATTTCAATTCCATCAAAGCCCACCACCGACACATCCTCAGGAATCTTTAGGCCCGCTTCAAATAACGCCCGATATGCTCCCGCCGCTATGATATCCGTGGTGGCATAAATCGCTGTAAAATGCTCGCCCGACGCAAGGAGCCGCTGGGTTGCCAGATAGCCGTCCGTCATGGAGTAGTGCTCCGCTCCCTCGGAATAAGAGTATCGAAGCCTTGGATTGTAGGCAATCCCGCTGTCCTCAAGGGCTTTCACATACCCCGCAAGCCGGTGCTTTCCCATGGAGGAAGTCTCCTCCTCCGCCGAGAGAATTGCAATATCGCGGTGGCCCTTCTTAATCAGATATTCCGTCATTTTATAGCTTTCCTTCATATCGTCCAGCGTCACATGGGAATACTTGGTACAATCCTCGTCCCCGATGATGGAGCCCACCGTGCCCAAAACAAAAGGCACGCTTATCTTATCCAACTGGCCTTCCGGGTGATAGTAGTTAAAGCCTAGGAAAATAATGCCTTTCAGCCGCTTTTCCTTAATCAGCTCCAACGCTACCGCCACCTCGTCCTCTTCATATTCCACCTGCTGTAAAATCATCGACCATTTGTGTCTTTTTAGCTGAAAGTTTAAAACCTTGATAATATCGTTAAACAATGGGTTGGTAATACCTCTCACCAGAACCGCAATCGCGTTCGACTCAATTCTCTTTAAATTTCTGGCGCTGTTATTCGGGATATAACCGTACTGATCGATTACGTTTTGAATCTGCGCCCTTGTCTCCGGCCTGATGTCCGGGTGATTATTTAGTGCTCTGGATACCGTGCTGACCCCAACCCCGCAGATTCTTGCAATATCTTTAATCGTAATTTCCGCCATATCAGCCTCCAGCCTTTCATAATCTCATACGCCTGTTTTTATAAACGCACACTTTTTAAAATTCATAATTCACATTTTATAACATGTGCTATTTATTAGAACATTCATTATTTACAAATATATTTTCAATGCGTCCTGACGTAAATACCTCGATTTCGTCAATGTCCATGTCCGTCTCAATGTAAAGATTTTCTTCGCCGTCTTTTTTGTATGCATGAAATGTATACGACACTATTTCCCCATTTTCGTCACAATCATAAAAAACATCATGCATTTCACTCTCAAAAAGCAGCTGTACCTTCAGATTCTTAGAACCTTCCTTTTCAAGCACGCTCTCCGTCCCGCCAACAACACTATCAATTGCACCACCGACATTATCCGCCAGCCTGCCAGAACCGTCAATCACACCGCCGACACTATCCGTCAGCCTGTCAAAACCATCAATCACACTGCCAAAACTATCAACCGCACCGCTGGTAGGAAATATGGTATTTTCCCGCAAAAAAACGGGAAGCTCGCTTAAATTGGGACAAACGCTCACATAACGTCCGCCCTCCAGTATCTCCTTTGTCCGTAAATCTAACCACCGACCCTGCGGCAGATAAACCTCGTACTTTTCCCTGTCAAAGGGCGGCGCCACAAGAAGGCTTTTCCCCAGCATATACTGCAATTCCCTTTCCCTTGCGGAAAAATCCTCCGGATATTCCAAAAGCATTGGGCGCAGCATAGGAACCGATTCCCTGCTGGAAGTACAAGCCGAGCTGTACAGGTAAGGGAGCATATAATGTCTTATTTTATCATATTTTCTGAAAATATCCAATACCTGCTCTGAATAATGCCACGGCTCCCTCTCCGTTTTCCCGTGAGCTCTCGACAACGGCATAAAAAATCCCAATTCCACGGAACGCAGATATTCCTCCTCGGAAGGGCGACATTCGTTTCCGTCAGCGTCCGTATTATAAAATCCGCCCAAATCAAAGCCCCAGAACGCAACTCCCGAAAGAGCAAGACTAAGGCCTCCTCTTAAAATTGCCGCATGATTGTTTAAGGCGCTGGAGGAATCCCCCGCCCATGCGGCCGGTATCCGATGGGAACCGGCAAATCCGCTCCTGCCCCACAATAGAGGCTGTATACCGGTTTTTTCGCTGCTCTCCTGCATCAGCTTGTAAATCGTCTCCGCATACAGATAAGTCAGCTTATTATGCCCCTCTATTCCGCTGCTCCCATCATAAAATACCGCATCCTCAGGCACAGCCTCGGAAAAATCCGTCTTGATAACGGACACTCCCATGGCAAGCACCCTCATTACCCGCTCCTTATACCACGCAAGGAACTCCGGGTTTGTAAAATCAAAGCACGCCGCTCGATATTCGGAATCCGCCGTAGCGTAAAATTTGGCCGGGCTTCCGCTTTTATCCTTTATAAAATAACCTTTCCGCGCCAATTCCTCAAAGGCGGACGAATTCTCCTGCAGATACGGATACATCCAAAGGCTTAAATGTACGCCGTGCTCCTTAAGCCACGCAATCATTCCCGCCGGGTCGGGGAAATGCTCTTCGTCCCACTCCCAAAGCCCCGCCTGCTCCCTTTTCTGCCATCCGTCAATGTGAATAACGTCTATGGGAATATCTTCCTTCTCTGCCCGAAGCACCACCTCTTCAATCTCCTGCCTGTTCCGGTAAGAGCATTTGGACATCCAAAAGCCAAAGGCCCACTTGGGAATTATGGGAATCTTTCCCGTCATTTTCACATATCTTGTAAGAATTCCTTTATAGTCCGCGGAAGAACCTGCCAGAAACACATAATCCAGCGCGCCGTCCTCCGCGCTCATGGAGTAGCTCACCTGCGAGGCGGCGCCCATATCAAAGGCGCTCCTCGTGTACGTGTTGAGCAAAACCCCGTATCCTCTGCTGCTGATAAAAAAAGGATGCCCCTTATAGGAGTCCTCCGTGTTGGTACATAAGGCGTCCTTCTGCCAGCAATTTAATCTTTGTCCCCGCTTATTTAACCCTGTGAACTTTTCCCCAAAGCCCCAGAAGGCCTCGTCGGAATAAAGGTACAAGGATTCCCAAACCCGATTCCAATTTCCCTCCTCATCGCAGGCAAATCCCACGGGAAGGTACTTCCATCTGTTGTCCACGTTGGTGTCAAATATCTGCTCGCGGGTCAAAAGCTTTCCGTCAAACCAGACGGACATTTCCCAGTACGCCTTTGCAAAGCGCAGTTTAAGACAGTCCGTGCCGTACTCGTAATAGCTGTCGTTTTCCGTCAGCTGCGCTTCCCCGTAGCCTGGAAAATCAAAAATCGGATTCCCCGCCTTTTCTGATTTTCCAGGGGGAAACATCCGAAACCGAAAGGTATCCCTGCTTGGGAAGGAGATTTTCACGGCCGCTCTCCCTCCCTTGTAGGTGTCCACCGTAAAGGTCAGCGTATCGTCCTGCCTGCAGTCTGCAATCCGCAGCAGGAAATCAAAATTCCCCTTGAAAATTGTTCGTCTGTATCCTAACTGCGGATTGTATTCTACTTCCATATAATTCTCCTGTTCCAATTCCGCTTAACCTTTCACCGCGCCTGCCACGATACCTTCAATGATGTACTTCTGACACATAAAATAAAAGATAACGATGGGAATCAGCGCAATAACAATCGTCGCCATCAAATGGCCGTAGTCAATAGAGCCGTATCCGCTTCGCAGATACTGAATTGCAACCGGGATAGTTCTGTATTTTGTCCCAATAATCAGATAAGGAAGCAGGAAGTCGTTCCAAATCCACATTGCGTTTAAGATGGCAATGGTAATGGAAATGGGCTTTAACACAGGGAAGATAACCCTCACAAACATATTCAGCGGGTTGCAGCCGTCAATCAGCCCGGCCTCCTCAAGCTCCATGGGAATCCCTTTGATAAATCCCGTAAACATGAAAACCGCCATACTGGAACCAAAGCCCAGATACAAAATATTGATTCCAATATAATTGTCCAAGTGCAGCACGTTCGCCGTCTTCGTCATGGTGTACATAACCATCTGGAAGGGAACGACCATGCTTGCAATAAACATATAATAAATTAAGGAAGTAATCTTATTTTTTACCCTGACAATGTACCATGCAATCATAGAACAAAAGACAATAATCAGGATAACCGATACCACCGTGATAAAGAGAGAATATCCGATGCTGTCAAAGAAATGAATCTTTGTGAGCCCCTCCGTGTAGTTCTTAAGTCCTCTAAAGCTCTCCGCATTGGGCAGCTCAAAAGGAGTTGTAGAAATATACAGCTTATTTTTCAGGGAGTTCATCAGCACCAGCGCAATGGGAATAATGAAAATCACTGACAAAACGGTAAGTACAATGTAAATGATTGTATTTGAAAGTCGTCTCTTTTCCTGCATTTATACCGCCTCCTTTGACTGTGTAGCCCGCAGCTGAACCAGCGCGATTACCAGAACCAAAATCGTAAATACCACCGCCTTCGCCTGACCAATGCCGGCAAAGCCCGTGCGGTTATAATAAGTATTATAAATATCCATGGCAAGCATAGTAGTTTGGTCCGCAGGCGCGCCGCCCGTTAAAGCTAGGTTCTGGTCGTACATCTTAAAGCAGTCTGTAAGGGCCAAGAAAGTACAGGTTGTGACGGAGGTCATAACCAGCGGAATAATAATATTTTTGAGGGTCTGCATGTAATTCGCCCCGTCAATTTTCGCCGCCTCAAGAATATCCCCTGAAATGGATTGAATTCCCGCGATGTAAATAATCATTAAATAACCTATTTTCTGCCAGTTATACAGAATAATGATACCCCAATATCCGTAAGTAGCGCTGTAGGTCAAATCCGCTCCTACCAGCCGGATTAAAATACCGTTCAGCAAAAGCTGCCAGATATAACCTAAAATGATACCGCCAATCAGATTAGGCATAAAGAAGATTGTGCGGTAAACATTGGTTCCCTTTAGTCCCTTGGTGAGTAAAAGTGCAAGTGCAAAAGCAAGTACATTAGTAGATACCACTCCAACAACGGCAATTTTTACCGTAAACCATAAGGCCGACAGGAATCCTTTCGTGTCTGAAAACACATACAGATAGTTGGACAAGCCCGTAAATTTTGCGGAGCCAATCGTTTTAAAATTACAGAATGACAAATATAATCCCATAAAAAACGGGATTACAAATGAAATTATAAATGCAATCAGCGTTGGAAGCACAAAAATCGGAAAATACTTTTTGTAAGTCTTTTGCATGATTATCTCCTTTCCCCATGCGTTTTTATTTATCAAACGCCGCCCGCTTCGCAGCGGCTTATTAAAAGCGCTTTGTTAAAATGGCGGCTATTTTCTTTTGCGAACCATAAACAAAGCGCTTTCTTTTTTAGAAGCTATTCAATAGGATTAGATAATCCATAGGATTTGGATAATCCGTAGAGTTTAAACTTCTTTTTAATATCCATTTGCAGTATTGGTGATTTCTCTTTCAACTTCCCACTCTGCAACAGCGTCCGCTACAACATCCTCCCAGCTCTTCTGGCCCTGAGCGTAAAGCAGTAAGCTTGCGCCGAAGTCGTCTTTCCATGTCTGGTCGGGAATCAGGTTACATGTTGTGCTGTAAGCGGTCTTGCCTGCGCTGGAAATATCGTTTTCACTTCCAAACAGCGGGTTGGTGTACTCTGCGCCTTCCATGGTTGAGAAAGGCGTTACAAACTGAAGCTTCTGAGCTACTAATTCTTTACCTGTATCGGAAGAGAACAGCCATGTAAGGAAGTCGATAGCCGCTAACTGATCCTCCTCAGGAAGCTGAGAATTAATACAGAACGCCTGGGAACCGCCTACGCAAAGACCCATGTTTTCCTCGCCGGATACGCCGGAGGTGATAGGGATAAAGCGCACCTTGTCGTTGTTTACAACCTTGCCGTCCGTGTTCAAAATGGTGTTCCATGCCCAGTCGCCGTTCTGAATCATTGCGCACTGTCCAAGAGCAAATTCCGCCATGGAGTCGTCAACGGTCTTTGTACCCACAAGGCTGGGCTCGGTTACCGAGTTGTTCAGATAAAGGTCAAGAATGTTCTTAAAGTTTTCCGCGTTCGCAAAGCTGAATTCGGGAACAGCGCCGTTGATGTCAACGTCTGCGCCCCACTCCCAATAAAGAGGGATGTTCATAAGGTGGGTCTGATATCTCCAGTCATCGCCCTGCTTCAAGGAAGTAGAACCAAATACGCCCTGAATTCCCAGCTCATCCTTCATAGCGGTCATATCCTCAACAACAGCCTTTAATGCGTCGAAGGTGTAGAGCTCGTCAAGAGAGGTATACTCTGTGGACTTGTTTGCTGATGCAAAGTAAGCGTCCGTAATCTCGCTGTTTACAATGATGCCCCAGCCTTCAAGTACGTAAACAAGTCCGTACACCGCGCCGTCCATCTCATAGGTATAAGCCTTGTTCGTCACAGAATTGTAAAGGTCTGTGCCGGATAAATCCCTGCAGTATTCCTTCCATGTGGAAAGTGCGGTTGCATTTTCTACTACAAAAATTGCGGGAGCCTCGGAGCTGTCCATTCTTGCGGTCAATGTGGACTCATACTGTCCTGAAGCTGCTGTCTCAATCTGAATGTTTACGCCTGTCTCCGCCGTGTAAGCTGCAGCCACCTCCTGCATTGCGTCCGATACCTCAGGCTTGAAGTTGAGGAAACGAACGGTTCCCGTGTAGTCGCTTGACGCCGCCGCGCCTGAATCTCCTGCTGCCGCCCCGGAATCCTCTGAAGCCGCGCCCGCGCTAGAGCTCCCTGAATCTCCTGAGCCTGAGCTTCCGCCACAGCCGACGAGCAGCGACACTGTCATTACTGTAGCCAAAAGTACTGAAATTACTTTTTTTGCCATAACAATCCTCCTTTTAAATTGTTACCGGTATTAAAACCGGTAACGTTTTCATTTACTAAATTTAAGATATCACAAAAAATTTTCCAATGCAAGCACTTTATTCCATTTCAACGTTTTTAACAAATTTCATTTATCGCGTTTGTATATTTTGCACAAGTACCGTTAAAATAAGTATTGTCCAGAAAACTTGAAAATATTCATCCTATTCCGGCTTCCACTCCTTAGCCAGATAGCGGTATTCCTCCGCCTGAGCCTCGAATCCCATCCTCGCATAGCAGTCCGCAAGCCGCCCTATGGCCGTATCTCCGCCCAAATGGATATTTAAAATACTCTCCGTTCCGTAAGCCGCGTTGTAAAACCAAATGGCCGCCTCCTTAAAATCTTCCATGGAAAAATAGTATTCCCCCAGCTCAAAGCAGACCTCGCTCACCCCGTCGCTGGCGATATCCTTTAGGGCATAGCGGTACATTTTCAAATAATCCTTTCGGATTCTCGCCGCCCTCGCCACGACGCACACCGCCTCCTTCATCTGCTCCGCTTCCGTCTCCTCACCGTCCGCAACGCGGGTAAAATAATCTTCGGCCTGGCTTAAGTCCCCTTCCTCCCCGGAAATCAAAAGCTCCCTTGCATACATATTCGCAAGCCGCTTTGACAGCGTTTCCCCTCTGCCAATCATTCCCGCAAAAATCTTCAAATCTCTGGAGGTATGGCTTTCCTGCGGCATGTGGATAATTTCAATATCACTGTCAAACACCGTGGGAAGAACCCGCACTGTCTCGTGAACCGGCTCTATCCACTGAAAATTTCTCACCCGCTTAAACAGCTTGGGCCTCAGCTCCCTATCGTAATTGTAAACCGTGCCATGGCAAAGCTGATTCCCGTAGTACATTTGGACAATTTCCACCTCCGGCATAAGCGTTTCCTTTAATATATGAAATTTTTCCCTGTTTTCCTCGTTTAGCACCTCGTCCGCGTCGGCGGAATAAATATAATCGCACTCCGCTTTTGAAAAGGAAAAATTTCTTGCCTCCGAAAAATTTCCCGTCCACATAAAATCGTACACCTTATCCGTATAGGTAAGGGCAATCTCCTTTGTCCTGTCTGTGGAGCCGGTATCCACAATGATTATCTCGTCCATCAAATCCCGGATACTGTCAAGGCATCTTGTAAGAACCCTCTCCTCGTTTTTTACTATCATGCACAAACTGATTGTTGCCATAATATTCCTCCTTATTGACATCCCTGCCGCTTTCCATTATTATTTTCATGTCGATATATAAATGATTTTACCATAATCCCGCCTTTCAGAACAGGAGTTACCCGCATGAAAATCATATCCAAAAAGACGCTGCTTCAGGCCCTTCAAAGCTTTTTTACCTCCTGGGCCCTCATGAAAGCAAGCCGCATGGAGCCCGGAAATATTTTCACCCTTATTTTTTTCCTGCTCTGTTTTCTCTTTTATCGCTATACGGAAACGCGTATCCTGCAATCAGGAGTTCAAGATTCCCGTTCCCTTTCCCGCATCAGCGCGGTTCTTGCGGTTATTTTTTCCGCGCTGTACATGACCGTGGACTATCCCCGCTACATAGACGCCCTCTCCAACCGGCTGTTCCGTTTAGGCATTATTGCCGCCACTCTCTGCGGGTTTTTGTCCCTTTTTTATTATCTGGCGAAATTCCTTCTTTCCTTCGCCGGGGATAAACCATTGCTGAATACGCTTTTTTTTGTGAATATAAAAACTCCAATTGAAACTGCTAAAGCAGCCAACACCGCCGAAGCCACCGACACCTCCAAAGCCACCAACACCGTCAAAGCAGCCGTCATAGGCCGCGCAGGCGGCGCAGACTGCTCCGCCCGCGGCTTTTCAAAAGCTTTAAATATACTGCGTTCCTTCTATTATAAACATACGGGCCTGTGCGCTTTTCTGCTCTGTATGCTCTGCTGGCTGCCCTATTTTCTCTACCAGTATCCGGGCATTATGACGCCGGACAGTGTCAACCAGTTTGAACAGGTGCTTCACCTGATTCCCTACAGCAACCACCACCCATGGATGCACACCCTGTTAATTGGCTTTTTTTACAACATTGGACTAAAGCTCACCGGCAGTATGCTGGTTGCTCTATCTCTTTACACCTTTTTTCAAATGTGCCTTTTGGCGGGAAGCGTATGCTATTTTATCAACACCATAAAAAGCTTCCGTGTAAAGCCCAGCGTATGCTTTTGTACCACCCTGTTCTACGCGCTGGTTCCCTATCACGCGGTTTTTTCCGTGACAATCTGGAAGGACATTCCTTTTGCCGCCGCCGTGATGATGTTCGGCTGCTCTCTTTTGCGCCTGCTCTTTGAAAAGCCGGAAAATAAGCCGGAAAAAGGG
>JAMPGS010000084.1 GCA_023663815.1 Clostridium sp. | reverse complement strand
TTTTCCGCAGGCAACGGCGTTGTGGTTGCCCAGCACTATGGCGCTGGAGATGAAAAGCAAGTCCGTGCAAACGCATCCACGGGTATTCTTCTCTTGCTGGGAATGGGTATTTTTGCCACGGTCCTCGGACTTTTAGTTTCCCGGCCCGCCTTTATCCATTTTGTTGCGGTGGAAGAAAATCTTTTGGAGATGACGCTTCAGTATTTTCGCGTTTACACGCTGGGGCTGATTTTCCAGTTTGGCTATAATATTTTCTCATCTATCCTGCGGGCTGTGGGCGACAGCGCTGCTACGCTGTATTTCTTGCTGATTGCATCGGTATCCAATATACTTTTGGATTTGCTGTTTGTCGCAGGGTTCCATCTTGGCGTTGTCGGCGCTGCCGTAGCGACAGATATTGCACAGGCCGGTTCCTTTGCAGCCGCCTACTTCTACATGACCCGCAAGTATCCGATTTTCCGGTTCAAGCTAAGGGAGTTTACATGGAATTTGGGATTGGCAAAAGCTACATTAAAAGCCGGGGTTCCCATCGCATTGCAGCTTATTATCGTATCCTTTGGACTTACCTTTATCCAGAGGGCAGTCAACGGCTTTAAGCAGGCTATGACTGCCTCCTTCACAGTGGGCTATCGGATTGAATTGTATCTGAATCTGCCTTGCAATGCTTTCCAAACGACCCTTGCCACCTATACCGGACAGAATATCGGCGCAGGAAAAATGGAACGTGTAAAAAAAGGCGTATGGCAGGCACTATTCATGTCGCTGTCGTTGACCCTTTGTATATCGGGGCTCGTATGGATTTTTGCCGGAAATATCGTGAATTTGTTCCATCTGAGCGCTCAAGCGGCTATTTACTGTAACGCCCACATTAGAACAATCGCACTGATTAATATCATTTTGTCCTTGTATATTCCGTTGTTTGGCGTATTTCAAGGGGCAAATCACGGCGGCGCGGCAACATTAGTAGCTATCGGAGCATTGGGTATGCGCGTGTTTACCACCTATCTGTTCCGATACAGCCCTATATTTGGTTATACGATTATTTGGTGGAACGGCCTGTTTGGGTTTGGCACAGGATTTCTAATTACATGGTCTTATTATCTCAGTAAACGATGGCAGAAAAAATCTGCTATTTAATTTCTATTACCTCATATCCGGCGTCGGCCACGGCAGCCTTTAATGCCTCCTCAGAAACAGAATCGTCAAGCGTCACCTCCGCGCTTTTGTTTTCAAGGCTCATGGCGACGCCTGCCACGCCGGGGACTGCCTCCAAAGCTTTCTGCACCCTGCCCGTACAGTGATTACACATCATTCCCTCGATTATCATTGTTTTTTTCATTGCTGTTTCCTCCTTCATTTTTTGAATTTCTATATTATTTTTTTCTTTTATGGCCTGCGGTGCTTCCGGCCTTTCTGCCTCGTTTACATTATTTCTTCCTTTTACAGCCTGCGCCGCATCCATGTTTTCCGCCCCAGCGGCAGCCTCTATTCCTATTCCGTCTCCGCTGCCTTCCTTATAAGACCGGCGCGCCTTAAAATTGCGCAGCCGCAACGCGTTGCTTACCACAAACAAGCTGCTCAGGCTCATAGCCGCCGCCCCAAACATAGGATTTAACTTGATTCCAAAAGCCGGGTAAAATACTCCTGCTGCCAGCGGGATACCAATCGTATTATAAAAGAAAGCCCAAAACAAGTTTTCCTTTATGTTTCTTATGACCGCCCTGCTTAACCGGATAGCCGTTATTGCGTCCGTCAGCCTGCTTTTCATCAAAATAATGTCGGCGCTGTCGATTGCCACGTCGGTGCCCGCTCCGATAGCGATTCCCACGTCCGCCGCCGCAAGCGCAGGGGCGTCGTTGATTCCGTCGCCTATCATGGCCACCTTCCGCCCTTCCCCTTGAAGCTTTCGTATCTCCTTTTCCTTATCTCCGGGCAGTACCTCGGCAACCACCCGGTTTATGCCAAGCTCCCTGCGGACGGCCTGCGCGGTGCGCTCGTTGTCCCCCGTCAGCATCACCACTTCAATTTTCATATCGCGGAGCTCTTTTATGGCTGCGACGGAAGAGGCCTTAACCGTATCGGCAACCGCGATAACCGCGATAAACTTATTTTCCTCGGCAAACAAAAGGGGCGTTTTTCCCTCCTCGGACAAAGATGCAATAGCCTCCTCTTGCATCTTTGTCAGTGTAATCTTGTTTTCCTCCATAAACGCCCTGTTTCCTGCAAGGTACTTTTTCCCCTCGCAAATCCCTTGAACGCCTCTGCCAAAGACCGCTTGAAAATCCTCGGCCTTGGGAATCTCAAGCTTCTTTATCTCCGCTTCGCCCACAATGGCCTCCGCAAGAGGGTGTTCGCTGGGCTTTTCAATGGCGGCCGCAAGGGCGATTATTCTATCGACGCTGAAATTCTTTTCATAGCCAAATACGTCCGTAACCCTCGGCCGGCCCTCCGTGATAGTTCCCGTTTTATCGAGCACCACCGTATCCACATCTCTAGCCGACTGCAGCGCGTCCCCCGACTTGATGAGAATACCGTTTTTAGCTCCCACGCCCGTACCTACCATAATCGCCACTGGGGTAGCCAGCCCAAGGGCGCATGGACAAGAAATCACCAGCACGGCAATTGCGCTGGACATGGCGGCCTCAAAGCTGCCGCCCGCAAACAGCCATACAAAAAAGGTAATCAGCGCAATCCCCATCACCGTGGGGACAAAAACTCCCGCAATTTTATCCGCCAGCTTTGCAATGGGCGCTTTGGAGGCGGAGGCTTCCTCCACCAGACGGATAATCTGGGCAAGGGTCGTGTCCTCGCCTACATTCATAGCCCGGCACACCAGTCGGCCCGCCTTGTTCATGGTGGCGGATACCACCCTGTCGCCAGCTTGCTTTTCCACGGGAATACTTTCCCCCGTAATGGCCGCCTCGTTGACGCTGGAAGTGCCCTCCACCACAACGCCGTCCACCGGAATCAAGCTTCCCGGCTTCACCACAAACAAATCGTCCTTTAAAAGCTGATAAGTTGGAATCTCCTTTTCTTCCCCGTTTTCCAAGAGCAAAATCGCCGTCTTGGGGGTTAAGTCCATCAGCTTTTCAATGGCCTCCCCGGTCTTTCCCTTGGAACGGGTCTCCAAATATTTCCCTACCGTAATCAGCGTTAAAATCGTTCCCGCCGATTCAAAATACAAATCGGAGGCATACCGGCTCACCAATAAATCGTTCCCATGCCCAAGACCATAACCGATGCGGTAAATGGCAAAAATGCCGTACACAAGGGCCGCCCCTGAACCGATGGCAATCAAACTGTCCATATTGGGACTTAAATGGAACAGCGTCTTAAAACCTGTCTGATAATATTTCCGGTTCAAATAAATAATCGGAAGCGTCAGCAAAAATTGAGTGAAGGCAAAGGTCAGCGCGTTTTCATTTCCGTGAAACAGCCTAAGCAGCCATTCCGGCACGGGAATATGAATCCACATAAAAATCATGTGGTGCATGGACACCGACATTAAAAGTATCATGAAAACAATGGATAAGACAAGCCTTATCATCATTTCCTTGTTTTCCTTTTTCCCTTTTATGGATTCCCGCCCGGCGTTGTCCTTTCCAATATTGTCCTGAAAGTTTCTCTGCATCTGCGTGGCCGCGTGCTCTGAAAGGCCTGCGCCGTCGCCGTCTGCCTGCTGATTGCCAAAGGCTGCAATGCCTCCGTCTGCCTGCCTGCTGCCGGATGCTGCAGCGCTTCTGCCTGCCGGTCTGCCGCCGGACGACGCAAAGTCCCCGCCTGCTGGTCTGCCGCCGGACGATACAGGGCTTGCCCCATATCCGGCTTTTTCCACCGCTTCTATAATCTGCGCCTCGCTGCAGGCCGCCTCGTCATAGACTACCTGCATACTGTTGGTGAGAAGATTCACCGTCACTTCTTTCATTCCTGAAAGTTTTCTCACGCTTTTTTCTACATGAGAAGAACAGGCGGAACAGCTCATGCCTGTTACTGCATATTTTTGCTTTACCATAACTTTCCTCATTTCTGCCCTGCGGCCTGCGTATTTATTATCGCTCAACCTGCGCTTCACCGTCCCGCGCCTATAAAACCTGCGCCGCTTTGACGACTATTTCAGCTTTTTAACCAAATCTATCACCTCGTCCATAATCTGCATGTTGCCGTTTTTGACCTCCTCCACAACGCAGGTCTCCATATGCTCCTGCAAAACAATATAGCCAAAGCTCTGCAGGGCGCTTTCCACCGCCGCAACCTGCGTTAAAATGTCGCCGCAATACCGATTCTCCTCAAGCATCTTGCCGATGCCGTTTAACTGCCCTATCATTCGGCTTAATCGGTTTTGGAGCTGCTTGTTTTGCTTTTCACTTCTCGGCGTGCGCTTCGTGTGACAATAATTACATATATTTTTTTCCATTGTATCCGCCTTATTGCCAACGTCTGCAAATTTGTCCGTGCAGCATTTATTTTTTACAGTATTATCTCCCGTTTCTGACATGTTCATTACCTCTCTGTTATTTTTCGCCAAACGTCAAATTGTCTTTATGAATATAGGACATTAAATGACGGATACTCCAAAGCACTTGACATTCAGTATCATATGCCTTGTAAGTATTATGCTTTTAACGTTATATGCCCTGTATGTATTGGGCTTTCAGTGTCATATGCTTTGTAAATATTAATCTTTCAGCGTCATATGCTTTATAAGTATTAGTCTTTCAGCGTCATATACCCCCTATGGGTATTTTGCACTTAATATCATATACCTACAGGGGGTATATGTCAAGGGGAAAATTAGCATTTCTGCGGCAAATAATTGAACATCAAATTTATAATTTTACAATGATGCAATCTGCATCTAAAAAACTGCCGTCAACCCTCGCGTCAACGGCAGCTTTTTTCTTATCCCTTATTCTTTTTCCACTTCCCCGTCGGCGTTCAATATCTCCATAAACTCCTCCCCGGTAATGGTTTCTTTTTCGTACAAATATTTTGCCAGCTCGTGGAGCTTTGCCATATTCTCCGACAAAAGCCTTTTTGCCTTTTCATACTGAATCTTCACCGTCTCGATTACTCTCTGGTCTATCTCTCTGGCGGTGCTTTCGGAACATGCAAGAGATGCATCGCCTCCCAAATACTGATTAGACACCGTTTCAAGAGCCACCATGCCAAACTCCTCGCTCATGCCATATCTGGTAATCATGGCCCTTGCCAGCTTCGTAGCCTGCTCTATGTCGTTGGAAGCCCCGGTGGTTATGGAATGGAAAATCAGTTCCTCCGCCACGCGGCCGCCGGTAAAGGTGGCTATCTTATTTTCTATTTCTACCTTGCTCATCAGATTGTGTTCCCCTTCGTCCACCTGCATGGTATACCCCAGCGCGCCGGAGGTTCGGGGAATGATGGTAATTTTGGTGACGGGGGCGGAATGGTTCTGCAGCGCCGCTACAAGAGCGTGTCCTATCTCATGGTAGGATACAATCAGCCTTTCCTTATCCGAGAGCACCTTGTTTTTCTTCTGATAGCCCGCCACTACCACCTCGATGCTTTCCTCTAAGTCGGCCTGCGTCACATACTGCCTCCCTTCCCGCACCGCCTTGAGGGCCGCCTCGTTTACCATGTTGGCAAGCTCCGCGCCGGAGGCCCCGGAAGCCGCTCTAGCAATGGCGTTAAAGTCCACATTGTCGCCCAGCTTAATTTTTTTCGCGTGAACCTTTAGGATAGCCTCCCGCCCTGCCAAATCTGGCAGCTCCACGGGAACCCTCCTGTCGAACCGACCGGGACGGAGCAGCGCCGGGTCAAGGGATTCCGGCCTGTTGGTTGCCGCGAGAATCACCACTCCTTTAGAGCCGTCAAAGCCGTCCATCTCCGTAAGGAGCTGATTTAAAGTCTGCTCCCGCTCGTCGTTGCCCCCCATGCCGCCGTTATCGCGCTTTTTTCCTATGGTATCAATCTCATCAATGAACACGATGCAGGGGGCTTTTTCGTTTGCCTGCTTAAACAAATCCCGCACCTTGGCGGCTCCCATGCCAACAAACATCTCCACAAACTCCGAACCGGAAATGGAGAAAAAGGGCACACTCGCCTCCCCGGCCACCGCTTTGGCAAGAAGCGTCTTACCTGTTCCGGGAGGGCCCACCAGCAAAGCCCCTTTGGGCATGGTGGCTCCAATTTCCTGATATTTTTGGGGATTGTGAAGGAAATCCACTATCTCGGTCAAAACCTCCTTCGCCTCGTCCTCACCGGCTACGTCGCTGAATTTAATCCCCGTGGTGGACTCCACGTAAACCTTTGCGTTACTCTTTCCAAACTGCATGGCCGGCATACCGCCGCCCATTTTATTCATTAATTTACGAGAAAGGAACTCCCCAAGAGCAATAAATATAATAATAGGAAGCACCCAGCTCACGATAAAGCTTAAAATAGGCGACATTTCCTCCTCAACCACTCTGCCGAAGGAACAGCCCGACGCCCGCAGCCTCTCCACCAGCTCCGGGTCGTCAAAGGTGGTTGTCCGGTAAAACTGCGGCGATTCCTGCTTATCGCTGAAATAAATATAGTCCCCCTCTATCTGCACCATTTCTACCTTTTTCTCATCTATCATTCCAAGAAAGGTGCCGTAATCCACATTTTCCACCCGCTGCTTCAAAATCTTTGGAAATAGCAGGCTGTTTAACAGCATCATCACCATCAATACCAAAAAGTAATAAAAAATAAGCGGTTTTTTCGGTCTTTTTACTTCCTTCATAGCTCTCCCCCGTTCCATGCGGCCTGCAAGACAAACCGCATTTTTATATTTAAGCAAATGCATAATAAAAAATTTATGCCTGCTTCAATTAAAAGTCAATTACTGGAATATAAACAATTTATAAAATCTTTTTTCCGTCAAGGGCTCCATCGTACAGCGTCCCGTCCTCGCGGTAGCATAGCTTCATGGAAAAGAAGGGCGCGTCCTTTCGCAGAAGGTCGAGAAACAGATAATCGCCCTCCCAGAGATTCAAACTATCCAGCTTATCCTTTTCCACCCATTCCAGCCTGCCCTCATCGCACTCCTTTAGCTCGCCCGCAAACCCGTCCGCAGTATAAAGACACATATACTCCACCAAATGGTTTTCCGACGGGTGATTGCTTTCCGGCTTTTCTTCCAGACAAAAGGTCACAAGCCCCCGGAATTGATAGCTGGTAAGGGTAAGCCCCGTCTCCTCCTTCACCTCCCGCAAAAGGCACTCCTCCGGGCTTTCCCCCTTTTCAAAATGGCCCCCCACGCCTATCCATTTATCCTTGTTGATATCGTTCTTTTTCGACACCCTGTGCAGCATCAGATACTTGTTATCCTTCTCAATGTAACACAAGGTTGTGAGATTGCTCTTCATGGCATACCGCTCCTTTTCTATTGTAAGTTAGCTGCCTGCAGGCCTTTGCTTTGCAACCAACAAATACTGCAAGTCTTTGCTTTGCAGCCGACAAATGCCGCAAGTCTTTGCTTTGCAACCGACAAATGCCGCAAGCCTTTGCTTTGCAACCGACAAATGCCGCAAGCCTTTGCTTTGCAACCGACAAATGCCGCAGGCCTTTGCTTTGCAACCAACAAATACTGCAAGCCCATACTTTGCAGCCGACAACGTCAAGCTACTATTTTAGTTTACCACAACCGCCCATAAACCTCCAAATATTAAATTTTTATGTTTTTCTTCCATCTTGTGATTTACCAATCCCGCCGTATAATGATATAATGAAATATACTGATGCATGTATTTGCCGTAAGGAATCCTCCCGTCCGTGGTGGGCCCTCTTGCGGCATACGGTATAATTGAATTGTAACCAGCACGGGACATATAAAGCCCCGTCAAAGGAGGTAAGCGTGAAAGATAAATCTTTCACTCTAAAGAGTTTGTGTCCGCGCTGCTTCCACAAACTCCTCAAGCATTCATGCTTGTGCATTTATGCTTGTGCAAAAAGCAGCGCAGAAATGAGGTAATTTATGAAATCTACATGGCACAAACCCCAGCGGGGGATAAGACTGCAGCCGCTGGATGAAATAAACGGCTTTTTGGTACGGCCGGGATATTATAACAGGGACGGAGCCGCCGCCGCTCCAAACGGAGTGAGCTTCACCATTCACTCTGCAGGTGCGACGAGCTGTACGCTGCTTCTTTTTCATCCTCAGCAAAAAGAACCCTATGCAAGATTAAAATACCCGGAATCCTATCACATTGGAAACACCTACTCCATGTTTGTGTTCGGCTTAAACATTCAGGAGTTTGAGTACGCCTTTTTGCTGGACGGCCCCTACAATAAAGATAAGGGCCTGCTTTTTGACAAAGAAAACGTTCTCCTCGACCCCTACGCAAGAGCGGTGACGGGGCAGCGGAATTGGGGAGACAAGCCGGAGGGCAATCAGCATTTTTCCTATCACGCCAGAGTTGTGGAAAACAACTTTGATTGGGGAAACGTAAGGCAATTAGAAACCCCCTTGGAGGATTTAATTATCTATGAGATGCACGTGAGGGGCTTTACGATGGACAAGTCCTCAGAGGTCAGCGCAAAGGGCACCTACGAAGGGCTTCGCCAGAAAATTCCTTATTTAAAGGATTTGGGAATCAACGCGATAGAGCTGATGCCGATTTTTGAGTTTGACGAGATGGAAAGCGCGAGAGTTGTGGACGGCGTGCAGCTTTACAATTACTGGGGATACAATACCGTCTGCTTTTTTGCCCCCAATACCAGCTACTCCTCCGTGGTGGAGCACAACCATGAGGGGGACGAGCTCAAGCACTTGATTTACGATTTAAAAGCAAACGGCATCGAAGTGATTTTGGACGTGGTGTTCAACCACACGGCGGAGGGCAACGAGGACGGCCCCAGCTTTTCCTTCAAGGGAATTGACAACAACATTTACTATATCCTAACTCCCGACGGGTACTACTATAATTTCAGCGGGTGCGGAAATGTTTTAAACTGCAACCACCCCATGACCCGCCGATTTATCATCGACTGCCTGCGCTATTGGGTAACGGAGTACCGGGTGGACGGCTTCCGCTTTGATTTGGCTTCCATTTTGACAAGGGACCAGCACGGCGCGCCCATGGCCGACCCTCCGATTCTGCAGGAAATTGCCTGCGACCCCATTTTAGGGAGGGTCAACTTAATTGCCGAGGCGTGGGACGCCGCCGGGCTCTATCAAATAGGAAATTTCCCGGCATACAACCGCTGGTCCGAGTGGAACGGACGTTACCGAGACGATATGCGCCGCTTCCTGAAGGGGGACGAGGGCATGGCCGCAACCGCCATTACCAGAATCACCGGCTCGCGGGATTTGTACGACCCCTCCGTCCGGGGAAAAAGCGCTTCCGTGAATTTCTTAAACTGTCATGACGGCTTTACCCTCTATGATTTGTATTCTTACAACGTAAAGCACAATGAAAAAAACGGCTGGAACAACACCGACGGCGACAACAACGGCAATAGCTGGAATTGCGGCGTGGAGGGAGAAACAAACGACCCCGCCGTGGAAGGACTGCGCCGCCGCATGGTGAAGAACGCTTTTGCCACGCTCATGTGCAGCAGGGGGCCCGCCATGTTTTACGCAGGCGACGAATTCTGCAACACACAGTTTGGAAATAACAACGCCTACTGTCAGGACAACATTGTTTCTTGGCTGGACTGGACAAGGCTTGAAACCTACAAGGAAATACATGACTTTTTCCGATATATGATTGGGCTCCGCAAAAAATACGCTATTTTGAAAAAGCCCACCAAAGCGGCTTCCTGCGGCCTTCCCGAAATTAGTATCCACAACGGATACCCATGGAACGGCGGAGCCGGCCCCTCTACCAGACTAATTGGCGTCATGTACGCCGGAAGAAGCGAGGACGATACAAAGGACGATATTGTTTTCTATGGAATGAACGCTTACTGGGAACCCCTTTATATGCAGCTCCCCGACCTGCCCGACGGCTTGAAGTGGAAAATCTGCGTCAATACCTTTGTGGAATATGAAGATGGAAAAGATTTTGAAGCGCTGACAGAATTTAATTATGGAAAGAGCCTTAAGATTCCGCCCCGCACGGTGATTGTTCTGACAGCGGAGGACAAGTAAGAACACAAAACCGGCATAGCCTTCATGGCCATGCCGGTCTTTTTATCGCAGGGGCGCGGAAGGAAATTTACTGCTGGCGCAGCACGCGCCCCGCGCGGCGAGTAGGGAAAGAAACCTTCCCTACTCGATTTTTCTATTATCTCTCCTTCCACCGCTCCCCGGTGTCGCTGGTCCACACGACCATGTTTCTGCCCAGTCCCTTGGCGTCGTAGAGCATAGCGTCCGCTTTCTTCAAATATTCGTCATAGCTTTCATCTGACTTGGGGAATGTCGTCACGCCGCCCACGCTGATGGTAACCCACCGGCTGACCTCCGGGTTGTGGGGAATTTGAAGCCCCTCAATCTCTTTCCGAATTTCTTTGATATGCTCGTATACCGAGAGGGCGCTGTCGCCCAAGTGGATGGAGGAAAATTCCTCGCCCCCATAGCGGGCAAAAAAGTCCGTGGCCCGGCGCAGGTGCATATTGATTGTCTTTGCCACAGTCGCTATCACTTTATCCCCCGCCGGATGGCCAAAGGTATCGTTGTACACCTTAAACTTGTCGATATCGTACATGCAAATGGAAATAGGAAGCCCGAACCGAACCGCCTCCCGCCATTTTAGTACGCTCTCGTCGTCATAGCTTCGGCGGTTTGCCACGCCCGTAAGGGTGTCCACCGTCGCCATCTCCTTAAAACGCTTCTGATAATGATACAGCTCCACGTGGGTATTCACCCTCGCCCGCACAATCACCGAATTGAAGGGCTTCGTGATATAATCCACCGCTCCTAGC
Organism: Clostridium sp.; assembly: GCA_023663815.1. Taxonomy (GTDB): domain Bacteria; phylum Bacillota; class Clostridia; order Lachnospirales; family Lachnospiraceae; genus Suilimivivens. The sequence goes on along the minus strand of JAMPGS010000084.1, from coordinate 4,691 downwards.
AGAAAGCCCTTTTCCTCGTGATGAATGTCGGTAAGGCTGGTAATTAATATGACCGGTACGTCCCTTGTCGCGGAGGAACTTTTCAGCTCCTTTAATATGGAAAATCCGTCCATATCCGGCATCACAATATCCAAAATAATCAGGGAAAAATCCCCCGTCTTTGCCATGCGGAGCCCCTCCCCGCCGCTGTTGCAGACGCTGACCTCATAATAATTTTTTAAAATAAACTGCAAATGCTCGGCCTGCACAGCGCTGTCATCAATTACCAGTATCTTATTCATAAAATACGCTTCCTTTCCGATGTCACATGTTGCTTGCTCTGCTAAAAAATATTATAAAATCTATTTTACTACATTTTTCTTGTCTCTGTAATATCCTGCGCCACATAAAGCACCGTTTTGGGTAAATCGTCCGTTCCGATTCTCGCCATCACCGCCGTTGCCCTCACCCACTCGCAGTCCTTCTCCTCTCCTTCCGGCAGCTTGCGGTATTCCATCGCCATATAAGGATGCCACCACCGCAGATTTTTTTGCCAGTTTTCAATGCTCATAATTTCCAAATATTTTTCCCTGTCCTCCGGGTGAATAAAATTCTCCGCATAGATGCGCAGCGCCGCTGTGCAGTTTACCTCGCCGCCCAGAACGTCTCCCACCCTGCCTAGCTGGGTCACAGCCCGGTAGGTGTCGCTTTCCAAATTTACATAGTAGGTGGAAAAGTACAGGCTGCTCAAGCTGCTGATAATGTAAGCCCTGTCCTGAAGCACCTGAAGCTGCTCCTCCTCCTTGAGCTTTCTTTTGGTGATATCCTGTCCTAAAATATTGACCGTCACCGTATCCTCTTGACGGGAGTAAATGATTTGCTGCTCTATCCACCGGGTGGACGCCTCCCTTGTCCGATACTGGCAGGTTTCCACCAGATAATCATCCACCGTCGCGGCCGTTTCCCGCAAATGCTCCAAAGACAACATTCTTCGGTAATTCTCCGCGTCCTCCGGGTGGACGAACCTATCTAGGGCCTGCTGGACAAAGTAATAATAGTCCCCTACCAGCGTTTTTTCCATGCCCGCCGCCCCGTTTAAGCGGAAACGCTCGCAGTTGCCGCTCTTTATGTCTACAATATTCATGAGGCTGTAGCAGGCTTTCAAAACCGCCGCTATCTGCATATCCCGCTGGGCGTCCGCCGTGCGCTCCTCCTCCAGATAAAGATGCCGGGGCATAACGGTAATTGCAAAAGCCGGAATATTGTCCTCCCATAAAATTCTTGCTACCGCCGTATCTACTTCCCCGCCAAAAAAGGGGTTATAGCTGACCGAGCGGGCCGTTTTCCGCTCCCCAATCAGCAAAAGCGGGCAGTTGGCGCAGGATCCCTTCCATATCTCGCTGCAGACCTTCCCCTCCGCAATCTCAGACAGGGCGTTTCTCATTCTCTTATTAAAATATAATACCTTATGGTCGTCCTCGCGGATGACATAGACGCCAATTTCAGGCATGGCGTCCAAAACCTTTCTGTAATCGCTGCTATCCATGACTTTCCTCCCAAGTATTAACATTAAACATTAGTTTATCATTAAGCGCTGTATTTGACAATCAGCATCTCGACACTCATGTTATCGTTCATCCGGCCCGTCTTAACTTCTTCCTCCGCGGCCACGCAGTCCTCCACCGCCCCGCGGAGCTCCTCCGCAGAAAAGCGCGCCGACTGAGCAACGTATTTCCCCGCAACAAAACCCGGCAGCCCGGTTTTTTCTCCGATTGCTTTATTCTGGCAGCCCTTGCCCCGAAGCTCCTTCACCTGCAAAAGCAGATTAAACTGTCTGGCAATCAAAAACAGTATCCGCATAGGCGGCTCTTTCTGGGCAAGCAGCTCATAGTAAAGCTCCAAGGCCTTTTTCTGCTTTTTGTCCGCTATGGCGCCTACCATGTCAAAAATATGATTTCCGATTCGCTTTGTACAAATGGCGTCAATATCGGCCTCCGTAATAGCTTCCCTCTCAAGACAGTAACAAAACAGCTTTTCCATTTCTCTGCGGATATTTTCCATGTCCGTCCCTGTCTTTTCCAGAAAAAATTCCAAAGCCTGCCGGGTGATTTTTTTGTTTTCTTCTTTTACCATTTTTAAAATCCAGCGTTTCAGCGTGCCCTCGTCCTGAATCCCAAACTCCACCGCGCAGCCCGCCGACTGGACGGTTTTATATAAGCGGCTTCTCTTGTCCACATCGGTCTCCGCAAACACAAAAAATACTGTAGGGGCCGGATTTTTCAAATACTCGGCAAGCTGTTCCCCGCCGCCTTTAAACAAACCGCTGTTTTCCAGCACAATAAGCCGCCTCTCGGCAAAAAAAGGGAGCGTTTCCGCTTGGTCTATCACTTCCCCCTGATTGATATTTTTCCCCTCATAATAATGAAAGTTCATGCCGTCGCCGCCAACGATTGCCTCCTTAAGCCTGTCCCTGTACTGCTTTCTTAAGTAGGCCTCCTCCCCGTAGAGAAGATATGCATGGCTAAACTGCCCTGTTTTCATGTCCTGAATCAATCGCTGCATGGCTTTCACCTCTGTGCGCCGTCGATTTTATTGCGTAGCTCCTGCATACGGTAATCCAGTATCTCAATAGAATCCGCGCAGCTTTTCAGCTCCGCCGCAATCTCCTCCGCATTATCCAAAACCTTCTTGTATTTCAGCTTATGCTCCAAGCTGGCCCAAAAATCCATGGCAATCGTGCGGAATTGAATCTCCGCCTTCATGTACTTTTTCTCGTTGGATAAAAAAATTGGCACGCTTAAAATAATATGCAGGCTTCTATAACCGTTTTCCTTGGGATTTTGAATGTAATCCTTCTTTTTTATCAGGCGCATGTCCCCCTGTCTGGTAAATAAAGCCGCCAGCCGGTAGATATCGTCGGGGAACGAGCAGATAACGCGCAGCCCCGCCACGTCGGTCAAATGCTCCCTGATATTTTCCACCGTCATGGGATACCCCTTCCGGTTCAGCTTGTCGTAAATGCTCTCCGGCGATTTCAGCCTGCTCCCGATGGATTCGATGGGATTGCGCTTGTACTCTCTGGAAAATTCCTCGTTGAGCACCTTAAGCCTCGTCTCAACCTCCATGATGGCAAAGCGGTACTCCATCATTAGTCTATCAAAAGGCTCCGATTCTTTCAACCGCTCCGCCTGAATTTGAATAATCCTATCCTGCTCCCGCAGCGTCCGCCTCTGCCGCTCTACCGTCTGCTCCAGCCGGTTCTTGTAAGAAAAAAGCTCTATTGCGTTTCTGATTCTATTCTTGACGATGGAGCTGTCAAAGGGCTTGTGAATAAAATCAGATACTCCCAGCCCCAGACACTGGCTTTCGATTTGGGCGGTGCTCTCGCTGCTAATAATCAGCACGGGGATTTTGTCCAGCAGCCCGCTCTGCCGCATCTGCGCAATCACCGCAAAGCCGTCCACCTTCGGCATCTGCAAATCAAGCAGCAACGCCGCCAGCTCTTCCTTATATTCCCCCAGCTTTAAAAGCGCCAGTTCCCCATTTTCCGCCGTCTCTATGATATAGTCCCTTTTCAGGACATTCCTTAGCAGCTCGCGATTTATTTCTGCGTCGTCTACCACCAATATCCTTTGCATATCATAATTTCCTCTCACGCCGTACTATTTTAATTATACACGATATTGGCGGAAAATGCGAAAGAAATTTCAACTATTCATTTTAAGACGGGTAAACTGTCCAAGCTCATGGATTCCAACGTCTGTAATTGCTGCAGCGCCAACTGCCGAAGCAGCTCCATTCTTTCTCTTTGGCTTTTTCCCTGATTAATTAAAACGGCATTGTAGCTTTCCAGATTTGAAAGCACCAATAATTGATTTATTGTAGCGACATCGCGCATATTTCCTTTTATATTTAAATTTTCATCCTTCCACTGTTTTGCCGTCTTTCCAAACAAGACCACATTTAGCATATCCGCCTCGTTTGCATATGTGTAAGCTATTTGCGCAGGCGTCAGTTTGGGGGGAATCAAATTTTCTTTTATTGCATGTGTATGTATTCTATAGTTTAGCTTAGAAATTTCCCTGTTTAAATTCCAGTTCAGCGATAACCGGCTGTTTTCATCGGCTTTCAGCCTTCTGTAATCCTTCATGATATATAGCTGAAATTCAGGGGAAACCCAAGTTGCAAAGGACATTGCAATATCGCTGTGGGCGTATGTTCCCCCGTAACGCCCCGCCTTGGAGACAATTCCAATGGCATTAGTCGCTTCTATCCATTTTCTCGGCGACATTGTAAATGCATTAGCGCCCGCTTGATTTTTAAACCCCTCGAATTCGAGGGGGTTAAAATTTGGATTATGGAGTTTTTCCCATAATCCCAAAAATTCTATCACATCCCGGTTCCTCATCCAATTTTGTACAACTGCCGTCGGTTCGTCGTTTTTATATCTAGCTATATCCGTCAATGAAATAAATTCATTTTCAAAGTCCTGCGTGTAAATACCGATATCTATTCCGTTGGCATGAATTGTGTCCTTAGCGATTTTTCCCATAATTACCTCCTAATCTCATCACAAATTTTTCTGCTCATTGTCTTACTCACTCCTCCAAAAATTTCTCCACTCTCACCTTCTTTCCGTCCGTGCAAAAGCTCACCGCTCCCGTTTCATAGGTAATCATCACCTCCGTACCGCAGGCCTCAAGACGTTCTAA